>NZ_CP136422.1:1390000-1742500 GCF_034355335.1 Blautia coccoides | reverse complement strand
TAAAAAAAGCCCCGCCAGATGAAGAATATCTAATCCAGCATGGACTTTCTGTTCGATGACCCTTGCAAAGTCAAATATTGTCAGCAATAAGCTTTCAAAGTAAAGTTAAGAAAAAGGCCGACAAACAGTATTTGTCTGTCGACCTGGTAAACGTGATGCTTCAAATATCATGCTTTAAATGACATTTGGAATAAACCGTTCCTTTTTCTTTAATCCTCATCCACATATCTCTGAATATTGGAGGCATTCACATATTTTTTTGTCTCCTCACCATTGATCACGATCAGTGTCGGAGCCTGCATAACGCCAAACTTGCGGGCCAGTTCAGGATTCTTTTCCGCATCCACCAGCTCGTAATCCTCACCTTCCAGCATCTGTTTTGCAATCTTACAGTTTGGACAGGTTTCTGTGGTAAAGAGATATTTTGCCGTAACCTGTCCGGCATCTGACTCCTGGATCCTCACATCGCTCTCTGGCGCTGCCGTCATTTGGGTCTGGATCTTGAAATCGGAATGGGCAATGTCATAGACCGTACGGTTCTTGTATTCCTGGCTTTTTCCGTCGTTCCAGTTCTGTACAGGACGATAATAGCCTGTAATACGGCTGTAAACCTCAGCCTTTTTGCCGCATTTGGGGCAGACAAAATGTTCACCGGAGAGATATCCGTGGTCTTTGCAGACAGAATAGGTTGGTGACAAGGTATAGTAAGGAAGGCGGTAATTCTGTGCGATCTTTCTCACAAGTGCCGCGGCAGCCTTCCAGTCAGGCAGTTTTTCTCCCAAAAAGGCATGGAATACTGTGCCTGAGGTGTACAGAGTCTGCAGTTCATCCTGAATATCCAGCGCGTCGAAAATATCTGCTGTATAATCCACCGGAAGATGGGAACTGTTGGTGTAATATGGAGTATCTCCCTCATTTCCCGCTGTTCTGATATCCGGCCAGCGTTTTCTGTCATGCTTTGCCAGACGATAGGAGGTGGACTCCGCGGGAGTTGCCTCCAGGTTGTATAGATCGCCGTACTCTTCCTGATAATCTTTCAGACGTTCTCTCATGTGGTTCAGTACACGTTTTGAGAACTCCTGGGTCCTCTCATCTGACATATCACATTTCAGCCACCTGGCATTCAGACCTGCTTCGTTCATGCCCAGAAGACCAATGGTGGAAAAATGATTCTCAAAGCTTCCCAGGTATCTCTTGGTGTATGGGTAGAGGCCTTCATCCAAAAGCTTTGTGATCACATCTCTCTTAATTTTCAGAGAACGGGCGGAAATATCCATCATATGATCCAGACGGCGGAAAAAGTCCTCCTCATCCTCCGCCATGTAAGCGATCCTCGGCATATTGATGGTCACAACACCCACAGATCCGGTACTCTCCCCTGAGCCGAAAAATCCGCCTGTTTTCTTTCTCAGTTCCCTCAGATCAAGACGGAGACGGCAGCACATACTTCTGACGTCACTCGGCTCCATATCACTGTTGATATAATTTGAAAAATATGGTGTGCCGTATTTGGAAGTCATCTCAAATAACAGCTTATTATTCTCTGTGTCAGACCAGTCAAAATCTCTGGTTATGGAGTAGGTGGGAATGGGATACTGGAAACCGCGGCCGTTTGCATCGCCCTCGATCATAGTCTCAATGAAGGCTTTATTCACCATATCCATCTCTTTTTTGCAGTCCTTGTACTTAAACGGCATCTCTTTTCCGCCTACGATTGCCGGAAGCTCTGCCAGATCATTGGGCACAGTCCAGTCCAGGGTAATGTTAGAAAATGGTGCCTGGGTACCCCAGCGGCTCGGTGTGTTGACACCGTAAATAAAGGATTCCACACATTTCTTCACTTCCGGATAACTCAGGCTGTCGGCCTTGACAAAGGGTGCCAGATACGTGTCAAAGGAAGAAAAAGCCTGTGCCCCTGCCCATTCATTCTGCATGATCCCCAAAAAATTCACCATCTGGTTACAGAGTACGCTCAGGTGCTTGGCCGGAGAGGACGTGATCTTTCCTTCAATGCCGCCCAGTCCTTCTTTGATCAGCTGTTTTAAAGACCAGCCGGCGCAGTATCCTGTCAGCATGGACAGATCATGAATATGGATATCCGCATTCCTGTGCGCTTCAGCAATCTCTGTGTCGTAAATCTCGGACAGCCAGTAATTAGCGGTTACAGCACCGGAATTGCTCAGGATCAGGCCTCCCACAGAGTAAGTCACTGTGGAGTTTTCCTTTACCCTCCAGTCTTCCACTTTTACATAGCTGTTTACGATCTCTTTGTAGTCCAAGATCGTAGACTTCATATTGCGGATTTTTTCTCTCTGCTTTCTGTACAGGATATAAGACTTTGCCACATCAGAGTAGCCTGCCTGGATCAGTACATTCTCCACGCTGTCCTGGATATCCTCCACAGAAACTTTCCCCTTTACAATTTTCTTCTGGAAATCTGATGTCACACGGAGTGCCAGCAGATCCAGCATGTCACTGCTGTATTCATTCTCTGTGGCATCAAATGCTTTCTTGACTGCTTCAGCAATCTTATCCAGACGAAATTCTGCAATTTCCCCATCACGTTTTACTACCTGAAACATTCCTTTTCCTCCTTATATGTAAAGAAGCAGGACCGTCTTGCCGTCCCGCCTCGCATTCACAGAGTATGGCCTCTGTATAAACGCTGTAGGTCTATTGTAGCAAAGGTTATACTTTTCGTCAACAGTAAAAACTACCATATATTGTAAACATTCTTTGAAGTTTCCAATATATGGTAGTTTATTAATCAAATTATTAATTCCGGTCTTGGCATTTATCTGCCTGCTGACTGCAGGAATGACAGCCTACAGCCGTCCGTAGATGTCCTTGGGAACCCTTGCTTTTACTGCGATCCCGCCGTCTGTGTACTCCTCTTCCATAAGCTGTCCGTACTTCCTGATCTGCTGCAGAATCCCCGCGTCTTTATAAGGGATTACACGCTCCAGATAGATCTGATCCTCTGTCACGATTTTCTCCAGCACATCCTTAAGCTGTTCCAGTCCCTCCCCTGTTTTCGCTGAGATACGCAGCACATGATCCGCATTGGGATCTCTGAGGATCTGTTCTGTCAAAAGCTTATCCTGCTTATTAAAAGGAGTAACCATCTTTTTATTGGTCACTTCCAACTCCTGGAGGGTGTCATATACCACTCCCATCTGATCTTCCATCTGAGGATTGGACGCATCCACTACATGCAGAATGATATCCGCATATTTTGCTTCCTCCAGAGTGCTTTTAAATGCCTCGATCAGGTGATGGGGCAGTTTCCGGATAAATCCTACGGTATCTGTAAGGTAAATCCTGGTTCCCCCGGATAGCTCCAGCATTCTCGTTGTGGGATCCAGAGTGGCAAACAGTTTGTCCTCCGACAAAACGCCTGCATCTGTGAGTGTGTTCAGAAGAGTGGATTTTCCGGCGTTGGTGTATCCCACGATAGCGGCTGTCATGACCCGCTCTCTTTTCCTACCCTCCCGAAGTAATTCTCTGTGGCGCTTTACCTGTTCCAATTCTCTCTTCAACTGGGAGATCCGCTCTTTGATCAGACGTCTGTCCATCTCCAGCTTCTTCTCACCGGGTCCTCTGGTTCCGATCCCGCCGCCCAGACGTGACAGGGAATTCCCTAGTCCCACAAGACGGACAGCCCGGTAACGGAGCTGTGCCAGTTCCACCTGGATCTTCCCTTCACTGGTGGACGCATGGTCTGCAAAAATATCGAGTATCAGAAGCGTCCTGTCCATCACCTTGCAGTCCAGTTCCTGCTGCAGATTGTTCATCTGCACCGGTGACAGCTCATCATCACAGATGATTCCTGTGGCGTCCAGCGCTGTGAGCAGCATTTTCAGCTCCTCCATCTTGCCTTTTCCCACATAGGTGCCGGGATGGATCCGCTCTCTTTTCTGGATCACAGTGCCCACCACCTGCGCGCCTGCCGTCTTGGAAAGCTCTGCAAGTTCTTCCACGGATTCCTCCGCGTCCTCACCGTCCCCCTCCTGTACCCCCACCAGGATAACGCGTTCCTCTACATCGTTCAAATCGTATAACTGCATAAATATCTCCTATAATAAGCCGTATTAAAATCCGTATAAATAAAACTGTCCTATCATCATAACGCTTTTTCTATACGCTGACAAGGGGACATTTTTCACAAAAACGTTCCTTCTATTACAGGCAGACCGGATACAACTCATATACACTCTTTTTTCTCATATATTTTCATTGAGATCCAAAAGGATAAGGAAGTAAACGCGATACAAAATACCCCAAATCCCACCACTGCTATATTCTGATTCTGTCTCAGAAATTCTGTCATGGAAGTAAAAAGGGAGGAGCTTGCAAACATTGAACTGGCAAATCCCAGGATCACTACAGTACCCGATAGTAAATATTGAACCTTTATCACTCCTACCTTATATACAACAGGAATAAATATGCCCATCAGCAAAAGATAAACGGAAAATACCTGCATGATTTGCCATATATATAATATCTTTCCGCTCATGACCAGACCAACCGCTTCATATCCTGCTGCGCAAAGCAAAAAAAACAGACTCATCACCAAATATCTCACAGCCACCAGCATTTTCCTGGAACAGGGCGCACACAACAGCGCGATCTCACCACCGGGACATTTTTCTTCCTCTGTACATATATTTCCAAAAAGGATCAGTCCCAGTATACTGGACATCAGCAAAAGGGGGACTCCGCCCGCATCCATTTTTGTATCGACTCTCCAAAAAAGAAAAATCGGCATACCAATAATCATGACAGCCATAACAGCAAAATTTTTCCTGATCAGCCTGATATCTTTCATAAACAGCGCTCTTACCATATCCCTAGCTCTCCTTTCCCATACATGACATCAGAATTTCCTCCATATCCGGCTTCTCAAACAATACATCCGGAACCAGATGTCTCATTTCCTCCACTTTGTTCGTGACACCGGTAAATCCGTATTTTGTTTTCCGGAGACTGATACACAATTCTTCTGCCTCACGGCTCAGATCCCTGCTGTCCCCCTTTGCTATCCTGTATTCTTCCATCAGAACATCCTTCTCCTTCTGGAATACAATTCTGCCTTTTTCAATGAGTATCACAATATCCGCCACCTTCTCAATGTCTGTTGCAATATGAGTGGAAAAAAATACACCTCTGCCTTCCCGCTCCATATACTCCCGCAGACTCTCCAGGATCTGCGCCCTGGTAAGCAGATCAAGACCGCTGGAGGGTTCATCCATGATCAAAAATTCCGCGTGATGGGACATGGCAAGAGCAAGGGCGAACTTCACCTTCATTCCCCTTGACAATTCCTGTATCCTCTGCTTCTCATTCAGGGAAAACTTTTTGATCCAGTCCTTATATACCGAGTCATCCCAGTTCCTGTACAGGGAAGAAAAAAGGGAGGCTGTTTCCTTTAATGTGAACATTCCGTAAAAACCTCCGCTGTCGGTAACTACACCGATGCGGTTTTTGATCTCCTGTTCCCTCTCCTTTTTTTCATTCATATCCATTCCCAGAATCTGTACCTGGCCGCCGTCTCTGTGGATCAGATTCAAAATGGCACGTATGGTGGTGGTCTTACCGGCACCGTTATTTCCCACAAATCCCGCAATACAGCCCTCCGGGATGGCAAAGCTCACATCCTGAAGCTCAAATCTGGTATATTTTTTTCTAAGACCTCTTACTTCCAGCACATTATCCATTTCCAATCTCCTCACTTAAAATGTCGATCATCTCCATGATCTCCTCTTTACCGATATCCAGCATGGAAGCCAGTTTCAGAGCCTCGGTAAGCTTTTCCTCGATCATTCTTCGCTTAGACTCCTTAAAAAGCTCTGTATTCCCTGCCTTTACAAAAGTTCCCACTCCTACCTGGCTGACCACAAATCCTTCTTTTTCCAGTTCCTCATAGACTCTTCGGATGGTCAGAACACTGACCTTGAGATCATTGGCAAAACTGCGGATCGAGGGCAGCAGTTCTCCCTCCTGTAACTCTCCGCTCAGAATACTCTCTTTCATCTGCTCCATGATCTGCTGGTACAGAGGTTCATTGGCAGTGTTTGATATTGTTATCTTCATGTTTCACCCCTTTAGTGTGTATCTCTATACATCACACTATACACTTACATATCACTCTTGTCAATAGCAGGACGAAAAAAACTGCTGAAGGTAACGGTTCAGACAATCTGAACAGTTACCTTCGGCAGCTCAATACGATTCGTTTATGCTTCAAGATCCGGTTGATACAGTCTTATGTTTCCTTCCAACTTTTCCACTCTCCACTGTTTTTTGCCAAAGGGCACCGTGAGAGCAAACCGTCCTATGGAATCCGGAATGTGAGGTTCAAATCGAAATCCCTTCTCCTCTTTTGGGTCAGGACGTATCCCCGCCAGTTCTTCTATCAAAATACTGATGGGCGCAGATGCCCAGGGATGACACAGGCTGGTATTCCATTTCTGTTCCTTTCCCCATGCCTCAAAGCAGGTGTCAGCCCCTTCCCGCAGCATGTTGACCCAGCCGTGCTCCCCTTCATTGACAAGAAGCCGGTATACACCTTCATAGCGTCCGGCCTTTCCAAGGGCTTTCAGAAGAAAAAAGCTTGGCATAACACCGCAGCAAAATCCCTTTTTCTCAAGAAAATCTCCCACGCACTCCACCGCTTCCTCCGGCACCAGATCAAAATACAGGGCGTATATATTGGAGTGAAGAGAACAATGTACACTGGTTTCACTGTCGGCGAACAGTTTTTTATCCGGCCTGTAGAACGCTTTGATATAAGACCCCCTCACTTTTTCAAAGGAATACGAGACAGGCAGACCCAGGATCCTTTCTATTTCCGTCAAAGTCTTTATGGCCCCTGCATACAGGGCATTGATGACATTGTGACAGCCTTTTGCCACTATGGGACGGCTCAGGATAAAATCATAATCATCCCGCAGGTTTTCCGGCCAGTCCACCAGATTCCATTTTTCTGACACCTGATCCAGCAGGCCTTTTTCATCCTCATATCCGGTAAAATAATGTACAATGCCTTTGGCAGTCTCATAATATTTTCTCAAATATTCCCTGTCCCCTGTAAATACATGATCCGTCAGCAAAAGCTGTGACCACAGCAGGGAAAAATCAGCGATCTCCTGCATAAAAGCCCCGGGAGCCACAGCCATTAGACCCGGGCAGATCTTCTCTGTCAGGGCAAACTGGTCAATACATTTTCTCAGCATATCCGTCTTTCCTGTAAGCCACACATGGGAACGTGATGTGATAACAGCATCCCCCAGATACTGTCCCTTCTCTCTTGTGGGACAGTCAAGATATGCCTCCTGCGTGCCGTATTTTACTGCATTTTTGCAGATAGAAAAAATGCCCGCCAGCTTTTCATCTGTAGTCTTCAATGTGCACAGAGCATCCTCCATGGGGTAATGGCGTACCTCTGCGCAGACCTCCAGGATCTCCACCCTGCTTCCAAAGTGGATTTCCCCATAACGAAATCCTTTATAATCATATGGTTCCAGCTCACATATACCACCGTCCAGTGTCCATATCTCCCGGTAACAGCAGCCGCAGCGCATATCAAAGCGGACACTGCCGTCCTCCTCCCGTTCCTCCCCACAGAGGATCTCCACCTTCTCGCCGGGAGGGCCGGAGGCTTTTATACACAGGCTCCCTGTGATCTCCCGGCCTATATCCACAGACCAGCAGCCCTCCTCTTTTTTTATCACCTCCGGCTCTCTTCTGTATACTGTCAGCATTTCCGTGGGCTGTTTGATCAGCTTGTAGTCCGCCCATTCTGCCGCTTCCATTGGCTCCCACCGGCTGTCATCAAAGTCCGCGAGATTCCAGCCGGCATCCCAGCGTCTGCTGTCAAAATCCTCCAGAAATTGTGTCTCATATCCAATGGTCCTGCCGGAATAGGCCTCCGATATTTTATATCTCCATATAAGGGGGAGCACTTCTTCCCCTGTATTCCCGCAGACAAGCTGCGCGGCCAGGGCAAACCGCCCGTCTCCGCTGTTCCAGACACGGTTCACAAGTCCCTGATAATACAGATGCACAGCTAGCACATTTTTTCCCGGCCGGAAAAACGGGGTGATATCTATCTCATTATAATAGTATTTCTCCGGCCACGCCGGGGCCGGTCCCTGTCCGGCAAAAGTGCCGTTGATCCAGAGCTTGTAGTGATCATCTGCAGATATGCGCAACAGATATCTTTGTCCGTCCCCTTCTGCCTCCACGTCTGTCCGGGCAAGTACATGCAGATTTTTTACCGGAAATTCCTCATGATCACAGTTCTCCTGTTCCTTGTGGTAAGGTGTTTCCGGTTTTATGCAGGCAAACTGAGGGATGGTCAGCCAGTCCGGTTCAAATTTTTTCATAAGTCTCACTCCTGTCGATTCGCTGAAAGTTTTTATTCATCCATATGCTATATCTTAATGCATTCCGGATTTTAAGTACATGTAACTTTTTTTGATTATATGTACTATTTCGTAACAGTTCAGCCCTCCACTGTCCCGCGAGGTGGATCTATGGCATAACGCGTACGTTCTCATAAAACCGCCTTTTTAAATGAAAGGTAAGCGCTCAGACAATAGATCAAATAGATACTGAAGAAGACACCTGCCGTCATCCCCAGAATGCCCATGCCCTCACCAAATCCTATTAAAGTCATTCCCTGATATGCGTCCCAGTTTATGCTGCCTGTGATTGCCATGTACACAGCAGCACCGCCTAAAGCGGCGGGAAGTACCGGAAGGAAATAATAGACGGCAAAATACCTACGCAGTATCCTCCTCTGCTCTGACTGATCCATCCCGCATTCTCCCAGTATGGCAAACTGCCGCCTCTCCTGCTCCAGATCACTCAATATCTGTACAGTCATGATAGTTGCCGCAGCCGCCAGAAAGATAAATGCCAGATAAAACAGGGGAAAAGAAAAGCTCATGACAACAGAAGCCCCAGTCTCCCGAATCTCCGGCTTGCCGGTCAGATACGTCCTATCCCCCCGTTCAATAGACAAAAGTCCCTCATAATCTTCCATGGACAGCTCTTTTGGCGTCACCCCCACATACAGTTCCTCTATCACCTGCATATGCTCCACCGTCCAGTCCGGCACGATCAAAAGATAATAACTGCCGTTTCCGAAGAACTCCTGCTGAAAAAACGCGCCTGTGAATGCCCCGCCGAAGGAAAGGATCTCATCCTCTTTGCCATTCACTTCCAGATTCCGGCTTTTTGCATACCGCTCCAGCTTCTCTTTTGCAAATCCGCTACAGTGCATATAATAGCTGTCCTGGTCAAGATGCACCTTTTCCATCCCCAGCATATCTCTCAACTGCTCATATACGGACATTTTCATATAGCAGTCATTATCCATGGCATCCATGTGGGAAAATCCCATAAATTTCCCCATATTTTCCGTAGAAAAATACCGGCCAAAATCCCGTTCTCCGGAGGTGTAGATCTGATACTCCCCAGTGACAGCCTCAGGCAGTTTACTCTGTGCATATTCCTTAAAAAGTGTCAGGTCCTCCTGCCCGTACAGGGAACCTGCGGCAAAGTCAAAGGCTGTCTCCTCCACCCTGCTGTCCACACGCCTGTTAAAAAACAGGCCCAGGCTCACTGCCAGAAATACCAACAGGAATAAAATGCTGACACTGGCTAACGTCAAACTGAGATTCCGTATTTTACCTGAAAAAATGCGGCCCAGGACAAGATTTCTGCCTCTGTATTTCCACTTCACTCTGTCAAGCCTCTGTTCCAGGACTGCCGGAAATCCCATAAAAAACCCAAACACGGACAGCACGATCATAACAAGGCCCAGCAAAGCCACCGCCCCTCCTGCATCATTACCCACTTCACTAAAAAGAAGCGCCGCAAGCAAGACACAGCCAAGAAACAGGGCAGATATAGACAATAGAAAAAGAATCCTCTTCCGCTTCTTATTCTGCACAGGCGCTTTTTCGTTCTCCGTGTCCATGGAGAGCAGTTCCCGAATGCTGACCGCCATCACCTTCTTTTTTATCCTTTTCCCTGAAAGACCAAATATACAGAACAGATACACACCAGTCAGGCAAAACGCCTCCCAGGATACATCCAATCCCATATGGAAAGGCCGCAGAAGCAGGCGCATGACCATGGCTTTTAAAATCTGATAAAAATAAGTGCCTCCCACCAGCCCTGCGATCCATGCTGCCACTCCTATCATTCTGCTCTCACGGGCAAACATTTTAGCGATCTCCCGGTTTTCAATTCCCAGCATCATGTAGGTTCCGAACTCCCGGCTCCTTTTCCTGAATATAAACTCCGTGATATAGCTCACCAGTCTTCCCAGGATCAGTACAATGACAATACTGATGAAAATAATGATAAAGGGCATCATAGACCACGAACCCAACACGGCCTTCACTTCCTCTGAAAATACCAGCAGGTGAAAAGAATACATCAGTGTCACAGACAGGATCAATGTCAGAAGATACACCATATAATCCTGCATCTGCCGAAACGCATTTCTCCTTGACAGCTTTTTCAGCATGATACCTCACCTCCCAGAAGGGACTGTACCTGTAGGATCTCCTCATAAAACTCCCGCTGTTCCTTTTCTCCCCGCACGATCTCATTAAAAATCCTTCCGTCCTTCAGGAAAAGAACACGTCTCCCAAAGCTGGCACAATAGGAGTCATGGGTCACCATGAGTATGGTCACCTGCAGTTCCCGGTTCAGTTCCTCCAAAAGTCCCATAAGCTGCCTGGAGCTGCGGGAATCCAGCGCCCCGGTAGGCTCGTCTGCCAAAAGGATCCTGGGCTTTTTGACCAGTGCCCTTGCACAGGCACACCTCTGCTTCTGTCCCCCTGATACCTGATAAGGGAATCTGGATGCGATCTCCGCAATTCCAAGCCTCTCCATCATCTCTACGCTTTTAGCGTGCACCTTTTCTGCCGGCATTCCCAGCAGGACCAGAGGCAGGGCAATATTCTCCTCAATAGTCAGACGGTCCAGGAGATTAAAATCCTGCACCACAAACCCCAGATTTTCCCTGCGGAATTTTGCCTGTGCCCCCTGTTCCACCGCAGTGATGTCCATGACTCCCAAAGCCCCCTGCTTTCCCGTGTTCAGATAAATATGTCCCGCACTCACACAGTCCACAGTGGAAATACAGTTAAGCAGCGTTGTCTTGCCGGAGCCGGAGGCCCCCATGATACCGGTGAACTCACCTTCCTCCACCTGAAAGCTCAGGCCGTCCAGTGCTTTTTTCAGATTCTCCTTTGTGCCGTAATATTTTTCTATCTGTTCCGCTCTCAAAACCTCTGTCATCTTTTCTTCCCCGCCTTTCTTCTTAAAATGCAAATGCGCATACCTGCCGGATCGCTGCATTCTTTTTACTTTTCTATTATAAAGAAAATGAGGCCGGGATACCTGTGATCTTACCGAATGTTATCTTACACTTTCGTAAGATGGAGGCAGATGTTCCGTTTGTATTGCTGTGGGCATTTCAAATATGATCCTTGTATACTCCCCCCATACTGACTCTGCCCGTACAGCCATTCCCAGCTTTTTACAGAGTTCTCTGCAGATATACAGACCCATTCCCGTAGACTCCCTGTTTTTTCTGCCATTGCTGCCTGTGAATCCCTTGTCGAATATTCTCCCTATTTCACTGTCCCGGATTCCGCATCCATTATCCTCCACAGACAGGAACACAGTGCTCTCGTTTTGTTTGGCCTCTATTTTTATGCAGGGAGATTCCCCCATATATTTCAGACTGTTTGACAATACCTGCCGCAGCATAAAGGTCAGCCACTTACTGTCTGTACTGGCTTCTGCCTTAAGGCCCTCTGTCTCGATCCTTACGCCTCTCTGTCTGAAAGTCTCCTGGTCTGCCGCTGCAGCCTGTGCCACGCAGGAATCCATTGAGGTTTTTCGTATGATATAATCCTGTTCCGGGTTTTCCATCCGGCTCATATAGAGAGCCTGCTCAATCTCCCTGTCTATATTTTCCAGGCTTTTTAAGATCCGGCGGTTTTCTTTCTTTTTATCATTTTCACATATGAGCTGGGCTGAAGTGAGGGGCAGCTTAACCTGGTGTACCCAGTTCTCCACATATTCCTGATAAGCTCTGCGCCTCTGCTCAGCCTCAAAGACCTGCTCCTCCATTGCCTTCATGGAAATCTTCACGGCCTCCCAGTATTTCTTTCCCTCCCAGGTATCCGGGGATTTTAAAACCTCTGTGACCAACCACGGTTTTTCCATCTCCCTGACGGTCTCTATAAGCTGTTTAAAATATTTTCTCTCCCTGTAAAAAGAAAACCCGGTCCAGGCAGCAAAAATCCCGAACCAGGTGATCAGAAGCAGCGCTGCTTCCCTTGTCTGTACTCCAAGCGCCGTCAAAAAAACAAAAAGTGCCCAGGCTGCTCCCAGCTGCAGAAGCACCACGCCTGTTTTATCTCCTAAAAACTCTCTGAATTTCATACCTTATATCCCATCCCCCTCTTTGTCTGTATCAGACCGGGCAGGCCTATGGAGGCCAGCTTCTCTCTGAGTCTGCGCACATTTACGCTGAGTGTGTTGTCATCAATATAAATCTGGTTTTCCCAGAGATGATCCATCAGTTCCTCCCGGCTCACAACATTTCCGGCATGTTCAAAAAGCCTGCACAGTATCTTCTGTTCATTTCTGCCAAGCTCCAGACTCTTTTCCCCATAAGTCAGCCGGGCAGCCCCCAGATCAAGGGTGATGCCCCGATATTCCAGAACTGCAGGCTTTTCCGGTCCTTTGGTTCTGCGCAGCACGGTCTGTATCCGTGCCAGCAGGATCGGTGCCTTATAGGGTTTTGTGATAAAATCATCCCCGCCGCTTTGCAGGGCTTCCAGTTCATCCATGGAAGTGCTGCGGCCTGTAAGGAAGATCACAGGAAGTGAACACACGGTTCTGATCTCCCTGCACAGGGCAAATCCGTCCTGCCCCGGCAGATTAATGTCCAACAGGATCAGATCAGGCCCCGTTTCTTCTATGATATCCCTAACGCTTCCTCTTCCGTCCCAGAAAACGGCCGCGTATCCCTGGTTTTTCAAAACAGAGGACAGACCCCAGGCGATCTCTTCCTCGTCCTCCACGATCAATATCTTATCCATGTTCTGTCCTCCTCTGTTACAAAGCCCCAGGTAGAACCGCCTTTAGCGGTGGAATTCCTGTCCAGGCACTGAACTGCTGCTTTTCTCTTTAAAAGATAAAAGAACAGAGTATACTCACATACTCTGTTCTGTAAAATCGGAAATCCGGCATTTCTCTACCTTGTCTCCAGAAAATAATTTTCTTTCACTGCCCTTTCATCTGTGGGATATGCCTCCAGATAAGCAGCAATTTTCTCTTTTGCGGACGCATAGTCCATTTTCTTTTCATAGGCCACGATTTCATTGAACAGAAGTGCCTGTCTCTCGTCCTGGTCTCCTGTATCCAGTCCCTTCTGGATATTGGAGAGGGCACTGTCATAGTCCCCGTCCAGGATATCACAGTAAGCCATACCGTTGTAAGCTTTTGCCTGCAGTGACTGTTCACTCAGGCTCTCTTTATAATTGGCCCGGGCATTGGCTGTATCTCCCTGTTCCGCATATACCTTGCCCAGATAAATGGACGCCTCCTTATATCCGTCGTTGTAGGATGTGGTCAGCTCCTTCTTGGCCTCATCATACTCCTCCAGATAATAGTAGACACGGCCTCTGTCGTAGTGGTCCTGTTCATCGCTGCCCTCAATATCCAGAGCCAACTCCAGATAGGACTCCCCGTCCGCCTTCATGTCACACTCTTCGTACACACGGTAAATTTCCAGATAGTCATTGTACTCTTTGGAATCCGCCACCACTTTTCCAAAGTCGGAAGCGGCCTTGTCATACTGGTCTAAATGAAGATAGGCAGTTCCCCTGAGGAAATATCCCTCTTTACTGTTCTTCACATCCAGCAGCTGGTCGCAGGTGGCCGCACTTACCTCAAAATCGCCTCTCTGATACTGTACTACGGCCAGATAAGCCAGTATATCGGCTCTCAGGGCCTTCTCCGAATCAGCAGCCAGGTCCCTGGCTTTTTCCAGGGCCTGCTGTGCCTCCTCGTATTTTCCCATTTTCAGATAGGCAATGCCCTCTCCCCTGAGCGCCTCCACCTCATACTTCTCCTCAGCGATGGCCAGTTCAAAGTTTTCTATGGCACTCTGATAGTTTTTCCCCTCTAAATCTTCCGCACCCAGTTCATAATAGCTGGGCGTCTCTTTTTGGCATCCTGCCATAAGGCAGAGGATGCATCCTGTCAGTACAATAAATTTTCCCTTCACAAATAAGTTCCCCGTCTGCTTACTGCACGATCAGATTCTCAGACCTCATGACAGCAATCACTCTATCTACATTTTCTTCACAGATTTCATTGGAAGCTGCCTCCACCATAACGCGGATAACAGGCTCCGTACCACTTTCACGCACCAGGATCCTTCCGTCATCTCCCAGGACTTTTTCCACCTCTGCGATGGCTTTTATCACTTCCGGATTCTCTCTGGCTTCTTTCTTATCATATACCCGCACATTTTTCAGTACCTGGGGATAAATCTTCACTTCTTTTGTCAGCACGCTGAGGGGCTGTTTTTTCTCTATGATAACTTCCATCAGTTTCAGGGAAGTGAGAATTCCATCACCTGTGGTGGCGTGTTTTGAGAAGATAATATGTCCTGACTGCTCGCCTCCGATGGAATGGCCGTTTGCCATCATATTCTCGCAGACATATTTGTCTCCCACGGCTGTTTTCTCATATGCGATGCCCTCTCTCTCGCAGGCTTTGTAAAGGCCCAGGTTGGACATGATGGTGGTGACAATGGTGTTGTTGTTTAGCTTGCCCTGCTCCTGCATGAATTTGCCGCACACATACATGATCAGGTCGCCGTTCACTTCCTCACCGTTCTCATCCACTGCGATACAGCGGTCAGCATCTCCGTCATAGGCAAAGCCCACATCCAGGTGGTTTTCCCTGACAAAGTTTTTCAGCTCCTCAATATGTGTGGAACCGCAGTTTGTATTGATGTTAGTTCCGTCTGGGTCATTGTGGATCACATAGGTCTTGGCTCCCAGCGCGTCAAATACGCTCTTCGCAATGGCAGACGCACTGCCGTTGGCGCAGTCAAGTCCCACTCTTTTATTCTTAAAAGCACGTGTCGGAATGGAGATCAGATAGCCGATATAGCGGTTTCTTCCTGCTGAAAAGTCAACGGTACGGCCGATATCTTCTCTCTTTGCCAGCGGCAGCTCCGGTACCTTTCCGTCAATGTAGGCTTCGATCTGCTCCTCAACGGATGCCTCCATCTTCTGTCCATTGCCGTTGATGATCTTGATCCCGTTGTCATAGAAAGGATTATGGCTGGCAGAGATCATGATACCGCAGTCAAAATTCTCTGTGCGAACAACATAGGAAACACTTGGTGTTGTTGTCACGTGCAGAAGATATACATCCGCGCCGGATGCTGTCAGACCGGCAACCAGTGAGTATTCAAACATATAGCTGCTTCTTCTGGTATCCTTGCCTATTACGATCTGAGCCTTATGTTCCTGTCCGAAATACCATCCCAGGAAACGTCCCACTTTAAACGCATGCTCAACTGTCAGGTTTACGTTAGCTTCCCCGCGGAAACCGTCTGTTCCAAAATATTTTCCCATATCTGACTCCTTATACAAATATTCCATTTTTTTGTCTTTTCGTTACCGTATTATAAAATATCATATTTCCGGCTATTTGTCACTGTTATTGCAAAATCTTTATCCGCCTGCTGATGTTTACAGCGGTGTATTTTCCGGCCCTGCTCCATTATGCGTATAAATTTTCCGCGTAAACACCCTGCCTCACCAGATCTGAAAAAGCCTCTGTCACTTTTTCCTTGTCCTCCTGGTATGTAACGCCAAACCAGGTGTCATGTGACTTTAAAACTGCCACATCCGCTTTCTGCTCTTTGATGAGTTTATCCACGATCGTTGGAAGCAGATATTCTTTTTTCAGATCCTCAGGTCCGCATTCCTTCAAAAACTCCACAAATCCCTCTTCCAGAGTCTTTAAGAATGCAGGTGTCAGTCCCCACATATTCATGGATACCAGATTTTTGGGGTCCAGCATACGCAGACTTTTGTCCTCATTCTCCACTGCAGGGCCTTTTGCTGTCTTTTTAATATTATAGGTCTCAGCAATCCCCACCAGATTTTTATTGTCATCCAGGGAACAGATACCTCTTGTCACAGAACCGTTGTCACTCAATGTGTTCTCCAGGATAAAGCCTGCCATGCAGATATCCAGCTTTCCTGTGTCCTGATGCTCTTCCACCAGATAGTCGTGGATTTTCACATAGGCTTCTTTGCCGTAGTAATCATCTGCGTTGATAACAATGAACGGCTCAGAGAGCACATCCTTAGCTGCCAGGATCGCCTGACCGGTTCCCCACGGCTTTGTGCGCTTTTGCGGACAGGTAAAGCCTTCGGGAAGGTCGTGCAGGTCCTGGAATACATATTCCACCTCTGCTGTTTTTTCAATCCTGTTTCCGATCACCTCACGGAACTCTTCCTCTATATCTTTTCTGATGATAAATACAATCTTGTTGAATCCTGCCTCCAGGGCATCGTGAATGGAATAGTCCATGATGATCTCTCCGCTCGGACCTACTTTTGCGAGCTGCTTGATTCCTTTTCCAAAGCGGCTGCCGATTCCGGCTGCCATGATTACCAGTGCAGTTTTTTTCATGATTTTTCTCCCGTTCCTCATTCCTATATTCTATATGTTCCCGGCCAGCCTGTCTGTATGTCAAGCCGGCAGTATACCAATTACCACTTTTACCAAAAAATACTTACTTCCATAATATATTACAATTTACAGGGAAATGCAATGTCATTTTCCTTATGGTAACAGGAAACCTGCCCTTATTTTTCAGGAACTATTCCTGATTACGGTTTCTATTGTATCATAGATATGCTGTCATACACAACCTGGAATTCCCGTATGAGTACGTTTTTCATAACAGTTCAGACTTTCAATGTCCCGCCAGGTGCGGCCCTGCATTTGCAGAGCAATCCCGAAGCAGACACGCGCCGGACTGCGGCTTTCGCAGTCTGTGTGCATGCTTTTTGCTATGAAGGCGAAAGGCTGAATAGGAACTGTTTTTCCCCTGCTGCCGTATCGATAAAATCCCCCTTATCAGCCTATTACAGCTAATAAGGGGGATCTATTACCACAACACAAGAGCTGTGCTCTCAATTATTTTTCATTCATCTTCGTCAGCTTAGCCGCCTGATCCGCAGCGGTCAGACTGTCAATGATCTCTTCCAGATCACCGTTCAGCACACCATCCAGACGATGGAGTGTCAGCTTGATCCTGTGGTCAGTCACCCGCCCCTGGGGGAAGTTGTAGGTTCTGATCTTTTCAGAACGGTCTCCTGTACCTACTTGGCTTCTTCTGGATTCCGCTTCCTCGTCGTGGCGCTTCTCCAGTTCCATCTCATACAGTCTGGAACGCAGGACCTTTAGCGCCTTGTCCTTGTTCTTGAGCTGTGACTTTTCATCCTGGCAGGAGATGACGATTCCTGTGGGGATATGGGTCAGACGCACCGCGGAGTCTGTGGTATTGACACACTGTCCGCCGTTTCCGGAAGCACGGAACACGTCGAACTTACAGTCATTCATATCAAGGTGGAAATCAATCTCCTCTGCCTCCGGCATGATGGCCACGGTTATGGTTGAGGTATGGATCCGTCCGCCGCTCTCTGTCTCGGGCACACGCTGCACCCGGTGTACACCGCTTTCATACTTCAGCCTGGAATAAGCGCCTCTTCCGTTGATCATAAAGGTGACCTCTTTGAAACCGCCGATGCCGTTCTCATTGAGACTCATCATATCTGTCTTCCAATTCTGGGATTCTGCAAATTTTACATACATGCGGTAGATCTCTGCGGCAAAAAGTGCTGCCTCATCCCCGCCGGCCCCTGCTCTGATCTCCACAATAACATTTTTCTCGTCATTGGGGTCTTTTGGCAGAAGTAAGATCTTCAGATCACGCTCCAGCTCCTCGATGCGCTTCTTGGCATCTGAAAGCTCTTCCTTGAGCATTTCCCGCATCTCAGGGTCTGATTCTTCGTCCAGCATCATAAGGCTGTCTTCCACTGTCTGCTTACAGTTTTTATATTCACGATACGCATCCGCTATGGGCTGCAGGTCGCTCTGTTCCTTCATCAGCTTCTGGAAGCGCGCCGTGTCATTCGCTACGGTAGGCTCATTTAATTCATTTAAAATCTCCTCCAGGCGAATCAAAATATCATCTAACTTATCAAACATGGTGTTCCTCCTGTTTCTTTCTTCCCAGCACCACCCGGTCAAGGCCTGCCAGGTCTTTCACTACTCTTGTCTCTTCATATCCGGCGTTTTCCAGCATAAGGCGCACCGGGCCGCCCTGATCATATCCGATCTCAAATGCCAGGATCCCTCCCGACTTCAGATATCCCCCGGCTTCATGGGATATCTTCCTATAAAAATGCAGTCCGTCCGCGGTTCCGTCAAGTGCCATTCTCGGCTCATGGTCCCTTACCTCCTCCATGAGACTGTCAATGACATGACTCTCTATATAAGGGGGATTGGAGACGATGATATCATATGTCCCGCTGATATGGGAAAACAGATCACTCTTCTTCCAAACAGCCCCAATCCCCAGCTCCCTGCTGTTTCTCTCAGCCACAGAAAGGGCATCTCCTGACAGATCAGCGCCTGTCCCCTCCGCTTCTTTCAAAACGGACAAAAGAGCCAGCAAAATGCAGCCGCTGCCTGTGCACATATCCAGGATTCTGAATCTGCTGCTGCCTGCCTGCATCTTCCCGGCTTCGAGGAGAACCTCCTCAACCAGAACTTCCGTATCCAGACGCGGGGTGAGCACACGCTCATCCACATAGAATTTCAGTCCGCAGAACCAGGCCTCATGGGTGATATGCTGGAGGGGGATATGCTGCGCCCGCCTCTGTATCATATTCCTGTAACTCTCTGCCTGGTCTTTCGGCATTTCCTCTGTCTCCCTCAGAAAATAGGAAGCCCGCGTCATACCTGTCACATATTCCATCAGAAGCCACGCATCTGCCGTATGATCTGCAATGCCTGCCTCCTCCAGTATCTTTCTTCCTTCTAACTGAAGTTCCCTATACGTCTGCATAACAGCCCTCTCCTGTTTCACATCTGTGTGAAGCAGCAGTCTGCCCCAGCTCCGCCTGCGCGATTTCCTTTCCGGCATCCGGAAAATTCTCCAGAAGATATGCTTTCCAGTCAAAGACTGCCTCCACCGCTGCTATGGCAACCTCCGCCATATCCGGTGTAGGTTCTTTTGTAGTCAGCTTCTGCATGGCCATACCGGGCTTGGAAAGAGCACACACAATGGGATTCTCACTTCTTCCCGCCAGACGGATGATCTCATAGGAAATACCTGCTATCACCGGCACCAGCAGTATACGGATCACAACGCGCAGCCACATGGTATGTACCGGTACAACAGCAAAAAATCCCAGAAAGAATATAATACTCACAATAATAACAAAAAATAAAAAGCTGGTTCCGCAGCGTTTGTGGAGTCTGGAACTTTCCATGACATTTTCCACGGTCAGTGCTTTTCCATGTTCCACACAGTTGATGCACTTGTGCTCCGCCCCATGGTACATGAACACTCTCTGGATATCCTCCATCTTGGAGATCAAGAGCAGATATCCCAAAAAGAGCAGAATTCTCACAAGTGCCTCCGCCAGAGTCACCCCTGTCTCAGACGCTCCTACCTTATGAAGCAGGCTGGCGATCAGATAGGGCAGTACCATAAAAAGACCAATGGAAAGGACAACTGAAAATATCACGGTTCCTGTCATCAGGATATTTTCCATCTTCTTCTGCTTTGCGTCGTATTTTTCCCGGTCTTCCTTGTTCAGAGCTTCTCTCTTCCTGATCTCCTCCTCTTCCTCCTCAAAGAACGTGGCAGAGTACATCAGACATTTTGTACCCACCACCAGGGAATCAATAAAATTGAACACCCCTCTGATAATAGGAAGAGAAAGAATTTTTTTGTTCTTGATAAAACTCTTGTAGTCTTCTATCTTAACTTCAATCTCTTTATCCGGCTTTCTGACAGCTATGGAATACTGGTCCTGATGACGCATCATGATGCCTTCCATGACCGCCTGTCCGCCGATGTTGGATGATTTCATCTATACCTCCATAAAATCCCGATCCCAAAGGCTGCTCTTGCGATACCAAAGCAGAGAGACTGCCCGGGAGATACAATAAGAGGCTGAAGTCCTAAAACCTCAGCCTCTCCCGTTTTTTTATTTGTCCATGCCGTATTTTTTGTTGAACTTATCAATACGTCCACGAGCCTGTGCAGCTTTCTGCTGTCCTGTATAGAAAGGATGACATTTAGAGCAAACTTCTACGTGGAGTTCTTTCTTTGTAGAACCTGTTTTAAATGTATTTCCACAGTTGCATACTACTGTACATTCCTGGTAGTTTGGATGGATTCCTTCTTTCATCTTTTTCACCTCTTCTATCGTTTGTTATTTATCTTTATTTTGCGTTTTACAAATTCAAACAGCTTTTAAATTATAGCATATGATTTTTATAAATGCAAGTATTATTATAGAAATCGTTGTTTTTTCACTGTCTGCACAAATTCGTTGTTATTGCGGGTATGTGCGAACATATTCAGGATGTTTTCCAGGGCGTCATCCGCCTTCATACCGTTCAGGGCTTTGCGCATGATATCCACTGCTTCATGCTCTTCTTTTGTGAGCAGAAGGTCCTCTCTTCTGGTTCCTGATTTGGCAATATCAATGGCCGGGAATACACGTTTCTCCTGAAGTCTTCTGTCCAGCACCAGCTCCATGTTACCGGTACCCTTGAATTCCTCGTAGACCACATCATCCATCTTGCTTCCTGTATCCACAAGGGCTGTAGCAAGGATGGTAAGGCTTCCGCCCTCTCTCATATTCCTGGCGGCACCAAAGAAACGCTTGGGCATATGCAGGGCTGCCGGGTCAAGACCGCCGGACAGGGTACGGCCGCTGGGCGGGACTGTCAGGTTGTAGGCTCTGGCCAGTCTTGTGATACTGTCTATGAAGATGGTCACATCCTTCTTATGCTCAACCAGACGTTTTGCACGCTCTATGGTCATCTCGGAAACTCTCTTGTGGTGCTCCGGAAGCTCATCAAAGGTAGAATAGATAATTTCCACATTCGGTCCCTGGATGGCCTCCCTGATATCGGTAACCTCTTCCGGACGCTCATCGATCAGAAGGATGATCAGATGCATCTCCGGACTGTTTTTCAAAATGGATTTGGCGGCGTCTTTTAAAAGGGTTGTCTTACCGGCTTTTGGCGGTGATACGATCATTCCCCTCTGTCCCTTGCCGATGGGGCTTACCAGATCCACGATCCGCATGGCAAGGCTTCCGCCCGGACGCTCCAGGTGAAGTCTCTCATTGGGGAATATCGGTGTCATATCTTCAAAATTGAGCCTGCGCATCTCATTGGGCTTGATCCCATTGATGGAGGTCACGTACAGAAGGGCAGAAAATTTTTCATTCTGGCTCTTCACTCTTGTATTGCCCCGCAGGATATCCCCGGTCTTCAGATTGAATCTGCGGATCTGTGAGGGAGACACATACACGTCATTTTCACCCGGCAGATAATTCTCACTTCGGATAAATCCGTATCCATCGGGCAGAACTTCCAGAATACCACTTACACTCATGCCGCTGTCAAGATCCGACTGCTCCATAGGAGGACGCTCTGTACGGCTCTCCTGCCTGGACTCCTGGCGCTCTTCCTGACGATTCGATGCTCTGCTCTCCTGTCGTTCTTCCTGACGATTCGATACTCTGCTCTCCTGGCGCTCTTCTGTTTTGCCTGCTCTTGCCCCGCTTCTCGACTCCTGCTCATTTTCCCTGGGAGCACTGCTCTCCTTCATCTGGCGTTCTTTCTCGTCTTCCTGGACCATGCGCTCCACGAGTTCACTTTTTTTCAAGGTGGAAATTCCTTTCATACCTCTGGCCTTAGCTATTTCTTTTAATGCCCCCAAAGACAGGGACTCATACTTTTCTCTCATTATACTGATCCTTTCTTTAAAAATCTGTAGCTGTCCAATACACTCACGGCTGCGGACAAAAATCGTAACAAATGGGTAATCGTCTGATTCGACATGAATAGATCTATGAATATTTCCGTTTCTTTTTTAATCCTATCATACTTTCTGGAAAAAAGCAAAAGAATAATATATCTTATTGTCATCTTCCCTTTCTTATTTTATAATATAAAAAAAGAAAAGGAGACTGAATTTTATGAAATTTCAAATGATACATGAAAATTATAACGTAGCAGACCTGTCACGCTCCCTGGCATTTTATGAGGAGGCACTGGGGCTTACGGAAAAACGGCGTATCACCGCTGATGACGGTTCCTTTATCATCGTGTACGTGGGAAATGAGACAACAGACTTTGAATTGGAACTGACATGGCTCCGCGACAGAGAAGAGCCGTACAATCTGGGTGACAATGAATTCCATCTGGCCTTCCGGACAGATAACTTTGAAGAATCCCACAGTCTTCATGAAAAAATGGGATGTATCTGTTTTGAAAATCATGATATGGGCATATATTTCATCTCAGACCCAGACGGCTACTGGCTGGAGGTTGTTCCCGCCAAATGATCCCCAATGCATGGGAGAGATATCCCATATTTCAAGGGCTGCTGCATCAGGTAAAACCTCTGATGCGCAGTCCTTTTATTGAGTAACAGTTCAGCCTTCCACTATTCCGGGAGGTGTTGCATTGTATGGGGAGCTGCCGGCCCCCGCAGGCAGGATCTTCCTGCCAACGTTGTCAAGTTCATGTTAGGTCAGTTCATGCCGATCCTGGGAACCTCCTGGCCCCGGAGAAGGATTCTCGGACCGCCGGTGTGTTCAATATATTCCTTAGTGATTATCACTTCCCCAATATTCTCATCCTTGGGAATTTCATACATGATATCCAGCATGTATTCCTCCAAAATAGCGCGCAGCGCTCTGGCTCCTGTGTGTTTCTCCAACGCCATCTTAGCGATGGCGCCCAAAGCCCCGTCGTCAAATTCCAGCTTCACCTCATCCAGTGCCAGCAGTTTCTGGTACTGCTTTAAAATGGCATTCTTAGGCTCTTTGAGTATCTGTACCAGCATCTCCTCTGTCAGCCCGCTGAGTGTGAAGATTATGGGAAGACGTCCCAAAAATTCAGGAATCATTCCAAACTTCTTCAGATCATCCACAATAACCTTATCCAATATATTGGCATCATGGTCGTACTTATCCTTCAGATCCGCGAAGAAGCCGATGGATGCCTGCTTATTCAGACGCTCCTTGATAATATTCTCCAGATCCGGAAATGCCCCGCCGCAGATAAACAGAATGTTCCTTGTGTCCACAGTGGTCAGGGGCACCATGGCATTCTTGCTGTTGGCTCCCACTGGAACCTCCACCTCGCTGCCCTCCAAAAGCTTCAGCATTCCCTGCTGTACAGCCTCACCGCTTACGTCCCTCTGGTTTGTATTCTTTTTCTTGGCAATTTTATCAATCTCATCAATAAATATAATACCGTGTTCAGCGCGCTCCACATCATTGCCCGCAGCCGCCAGAAGCTTGCTGACAACACTCTCAATGTCATCACCGATATAGCCCGCTTCGGTCAGGGAGGTGGCGTCCGTGATGGCCAGGGGTACGTCCAAAAGTCTGGCTAAGGTCTTCACGAGATATGTCTTGCCGCTTCCTGTCGGCCCGATCATCAGCATGTTGGACTTTTCAATTTCGATATCATCTTCCCTGTCCGCAAACACTCTCTTATAGTGGTTGTAGACAGCCACTGACATGACTTTCTTTGCCCGCTCCTGTCCAATCACATATTCGTCCAGGCTGGCTTTTATTTTGTGAGGCGCGGGAATACTTCTGATGTCAAATGCCTTTGGCGCTGTGTTCTCCTGCTTTGGCTCCTCTTTTTTCTTCTTCACACGCTGACGCTTTGGAATCTGGTTCTGCAGCGTGTTCAGATCGATCATGCTTACATTTGGCATGTTCTTCATTAAATCATTGTAGTCAATAGGCGCGTTGTTCATTGTGTCAAAGCTCTTCTGCATGCATTCCACACAGATATGGATATCGTTCGGCAGATCGATCATCTTCCCCGCCTTACTCTCCGGTCTTCTGCACATGAAACATATCTTCTCATAATCTTCCTCATCATTTGAGGCGTTGTCTGCTGTTGTTTTGTCTTTATCGGATTTCTCCAAATAGTCCTTATCGTCTGCCATTTCCTGTTATACCTGCCTTTTCTATATAAAATCCACACTAAAAAGTTTCTGCATCGTTTGTGGGTATCTTATCACAAAATTGTATGAGTAACAAGTAAACTTTTCATTAACTGCCTTCCCAAACTAACCAAAAGGTGTCTGCCTGCACGCTGACGCATACAGGCAGACACCTTTCTCTATACTTTTGGACCTTAACGGTTCTTTTCATCTTCTGTGGTTGTTGTCTTGGCATCTTTCTTGGCACCCAGAGTCACTGTGATGGTCTGCTCTTTGTACTCCCCGTTCTGAGCACGTGAGATGACAAAATCCACGCTCTCCCCTGCTTCATAGTATTGCAGTCTCTCGATCAGCTCATCCCTGGTATTTAAGCTTGTGCCGTCAATTTTCAGGATGACATCACCCTTCTGGATTCCTGCCTGTGCTGCAGGACCGTCTTCTTCCAGGCTGTAGACAAAGACACCTACCGGCATACCATATACCTGAACAGCCTCAGATGTCACATCCGTACACGTAATTCCCAGATATGACGCCTTACTCTCATCCTCCACCTTATATCTGGTCTCTTTGCTCATCAGATCATCCAGAATCGGCTCTGCTTTGGAGATCGGAATTGCAAATCCCACACCTTCCACCTCATTGGACGCGATTTTTGCAGAGTTGATGCCTACCAGTTCCCCGTTCATATTCAAAAGCGCACCGCCGCTGTTGCCTGGGTTTATCGCTGCGTCTGTCTGGATAAAGGTACTGTTGGCATTCTCAGAGCTTACCTGGCGGTTCAGGGCACTCACATAACCGCTGGTCACAGACTGTCCGTAACCAAGGGCGTTTCCGATAGCCACTACCTGATCTCCCATTGCCAGGGCATCGGAATCACCGATAGATGCCACTTTGATCTCCTCCAGAATATCCTGAGGAATGTCAGAGAGCTTTACTGAGATCACTGCAAGGTCATTGTCGGCATCTGTGCCTTTCACCTGAGCTGCAACTGCGCTTCCCGGATTATCAGAATCATCATTGGCATCATTCTGTCCGCTGCTGGTCTTCTCTACCTGGGAGCTTGTAACTGCGCTGCCGTCCTGGTTGGTAAAAAATACAGTGAGAGAATCCGCGCCGCTCACCACATGATTGTTGGTAGCTATAAGGAGTTCCGTGTCATTCTGGCTGACGATGATTCCCGAACCGCTGCTTTTTGCCTCCTGAGGCTGATTGCCGTAGAAATATTTGTAGATGTCAGGAAGTTCCTGAACACTCACACCCACAATGGATACAATAGAAGGCATGGCATTCTTAGCCACCTGTGCAACGGTTGCACCGGATGTATCGGAACTGCCTGTGCTGATGGCGTCATTTCCCTTTGATGCGTTGTCTCCTGTGGTCTGGGTGCTCTCTATCTTTATATTCTCTTTTGGGATTGCCTTGCCGCCCACATAATTCGTAGCCTGAAAAACCACACCTGCCACCAGACCGAAGACTGCTGCGCAGGCTGCCGCTGTGCCCAGCTTCTTTCCGATCCCGCCCTGTGGTCTTTTTGGCTTCTCTTTTTTATTATTTTCCGGAGGAACTGGGGAAGTAAATCTGTAGGAATCATAATTTTTCTTCTGTTCCTTCTCATACCATTCTTCTTTTTTCGGTTCGCTCTTGTAAGATTTGGCGTACACCGGGTTCTCCGGCGTGGGAGCTGCAGCGGGATCACCTTTGCTCTGCGGTGCATTGTCAGGCTGCTGTGTGCTGCTGCCGGACTGCTGTGTACTGCCGGTCTGCTGTTCATTGGCTGCAGCCGCTTCCGCCATTATGTCCCCATTCCCATAGTTGGGTGCCCCTGTTCCTGCTGCCGGACCAGGTGCTGCCTGTTCCGGTGATACCGGTGCTGCCTGTTCCGGCTGTGACGGCCTTTCATCTGCTGTATCTTTCATGGTAAAGTTCACTCCACCAGGAGTTTCCATACCGGAAGCACTCTCCTGCGGTCCCTTATGTTCTTCCGCCATACCGCGGTCCTCATTCATGCCCTCTTTAAATTCTTCACTCATAACACATTCTCCCTTCGCTGCTATCTATTACTTTAGTAACTATTCTGTAAGGGTACTGAACAGTTACATTGCCTTTTTATCTTTCTGAACATAGTCTACCAGGCATTTGTGTTCAAATTGTGATAAAACAGCAAAGAAAAGATGAAATTCTACTCTACAGTCACAGATTTTGCCAGATTTCTCGGTTTATCCACATCCAGGCCTTTTCCCAGTGATACGTAATATGCAAAAAGCTGAAGAGGCACTACTGCCAGAGAGTTGGTGAAATATTTATTGGTCTTTGGCAGGTAGATCACATAATCTGCTGTTTTTTCAATCTCTGTGTTGCCCACATTTGTCACAGCCAGCACAAACGCGCCTCTTGTCTTGACTTCCTGGATATTGCTGAGGGTTTTCTTGTACAGCTCCTCCTGGGTGGCAACCGCGGTCACCAGGGTATCCTCCTCGATCAGGGAGATTGTGCCGTGCTTTAATTCCCCTGCCGCGTACGCCTCTGAATGGATATAGGAGATTTCCTTTAATTTCAGGGAACCTTCCAGTGAGATCGCATAATCCAGACCCCTGCCGATAAAAAACACATGCTCTGTAGCCAGATAACGGTTGGCAAATTTCTGGATCCTCTTTTTGTTCTCCAGAAGCATTTCAATCTGTCCCGGAAGTTTCTTTAGATCCTCCACCATCTCTGCCATCTGCGCATCGTCGATCTCACCCCTGGCTTTTGCGAATTTCAGTGCCAGCAGGTAGTGGGCGATCAGTTGTGTGCTGTATGCTTTTGTGGTTGCAACGGCAATCTCCGGACCGGCCCAGGTATACATCACATTGTCTGCTTCTCTGGCAATGGAGCTTCCCACTACATTGACAATTCCCAACACCTTGATCCCGTGTTCCTTCGCCTCCCGGAGCGCTGCCAGGGAATCCGCAGTTTCTCCTGACTGGCTCACGATGATCGCCAGGGTATCCGGCTCATAGATGGGATGGCGGTAGCGGAACTCACTGGCCAGATCTACCTCCACCGGAATTCTCGCAAGCCCCTCAAATACATATTTTGCGGACACGCAGGTGTGATAAGCGGAACCACAGGCGATCATATAGATCTTTCGTATACTGCGGATCTCATCGTCGGACATGCCCAGCTCTTCAATGACCACATTTCCGTCCTTAATGCGGGGATTCAGTGTATCACCTACTGCCTGGGGCTGTTCATACATTTCTTTGAGCATAAAAAACTCATAACCGCCTTTTTCAGCCGCATCTATATCCCACTCAATAGTGGTTGGCTCTTTCTCCAGCTCCTCTTCATCGATATTAAAGAAGGTAATGTCATTCTTTGTCATGCAGACAATCTCTTCATTCTCAATAAAGTACACATCTCTTGTGTATTTCAGCACTGCCGGTACGTCAGAAGCGATCAGGTTGCCCACACTGCTTCTGCCCACGATCAGGGGACTGTCTTTTCTAACAGCGTAAAGCTTATCCGGCTGATCACTGAACATGATTCCCAGCGCATAGGAGCCTTCCATGCGGTGCATGATCTTTGCGATAGTCTCCAGCGGATCCCCTTTATAGTAATAATCCAACAGGTGGGCGATAATCTCTGTATCTGTCTCAGACACAAATTCATAGCCTTTGGATTCCAGCTTCTTTTTCAGCTTCATATAGTTCTCAATGATCCCATTATGTACTACCACAATGGATCTGTCTTTATTAAAATGAGGATGAGCATTGACATCAGACGGCGAGCCGTGGGTTGCCCATCTGGTGTGCCCGATTCCCACTGTTCCCGGAAGAGTTGCCCCGCCGTGGGTGAGTTCATCCAGAATTTTTAATCTGCCCATGGATTTCATCATCTCAATGGATGTTCCATTATAGACAGCGATCCCCGCGGAATCATATCCTCTGTATTCCAGTTTCTCCAGGCCCTCCAGCAAAATAGGCGCTGCCTGTTCTTCTCCGATATAACCAACTATTCCACACATAATCATTTCCTCCATGTAGCCGGATTCCTCTTCATAAGATTTATCGTAACTGTTCCGTACCCTTGCAGTCACTATTTATCTTATTATCCGGTGTGTTTATCTTTCTATCCATGAAACATGGCTTATTTTAGCAGATTATTGTGTTGATGTCCAGTAAGAAGCGTTCATGGTACAAAATTTTATTACGAATTCTGGCAAACGGCGATAGGATTTTCCCATTCGGTATCCCAGAAATTTAAATCCGCTCTTCACAACCAGCTCTGCGATGAGCCAGGGCTTGTGTATTTTACACAGGTATCCTGCTGTCTGCTTTACCAGACGGATGCCCTCACTCTCAGAGCGGATACCTGCAAAGATTTCCGGATGGTCAGCCTGGGAGACCGCCAGATCAAAATTACGCCGGAACTGCTGCATACATCCATAGTTGTGAGAATGGATCACCCTGGCATCTGCCCGGTATGCCACACTGCCGCCATTGAGGATCAGCCGCCCGGCAAAAATCATATCCTCATTGAAAATAGTATGCGTGATAAACCCTCCCAGTTCCTCGAATGTGCTCCTTTTGTAAGCCGCGCATACATTGGAGCAGAAAAAAGTTTTGATTCCCAGCTCCGGCAGATCTTCTTTGCTCTTGATGCTGCTCTCTGCCGGATAGTTGAAGGAACGTGTATACTTTTCAATGATCCTGCAGTCCTTGTCAGCAAGCTGTCTGCCGTAGGCTGCCCCTACCCGCGGATCCTGAAAGGCCTTCACCAGTTCTTCCACCACATGTTCATCTGCCGGCACTGCATCCTGTGTAAAAAATACCAGTATATTACCTGTACTCATGGCCGCCGCCCTGGCCCTTGTTCCCCCGTGGTCGAATTCCTCTTTTTTCAAATGCTCCACCCGGACATTCTCGATTCCCTGGATCCAGGCATATTTCCAGTATTCTTTTTCTGTATTCATGATCAGGATTTCTTTTATGGGATAGGTCTGTCTCTTCAGCCCATTCATCAGTCTCCTGAACTTTTCATCCGGTTTGTATACAGGTATGATCACTGTCACTGTATAAGAATCCATAGGATCCCTCCTTTATATGGCACAGGGGATGCCGTGTTATACACACAACATCCCCTGCCGCTTTTCTTATTTTTATTCGTAAGATTCTTCTCCGCTGCTTCCGTTGTCACCGGAATCATCTGAACCGCCGTCGCTATATCCGCTGTCTCCGCTGTCTCCGCTGTCTCCGCCGTCACTGTAACCATTGTCATTATTGCTGCCAGAGTCATTGGAATCATCATAATCGTCTCCGCTGTTGTAATCAGAGGAGCCGTCGTCGCTGTAGTCGGAATCACTGTAACCGGAAGACCCGCTGTCGCTGTAGTCGGAATCACTGTAACCGGAAGATCCGCTGTCGCTGTAGTCACTATAGTCGCTGTAATCACTGTCATTATTATCATTGGAACTGACAGAACCGCTGCCGCCTGACTGTTTCAGAGCTGACCCGTCATAAGTAGATGCCCGTTCCGATATCAATCCTTTTTGTTCATCTGAAACATACGAATTTCCAAATCCTGAAAAACCTGCTATATAATCGCTCCTCTTCTTTACCGTTTCAGAAGGTTCATAGCTCTCTTCGCCAAAAAGGAAATGATGCAGCGCCTTGACATTTGTCTCCAGAGTTGTAGGTATCACATAATCCTGGCCAATCGGACTTCTCTTCACCTCTTCTCCCATTATGTTGCTTGTGGGGAATCCACTGGTCTCTCCCAGCTTATAGGATAAAATACCCATGCCCAGCTTTACTAGATCGCTCTTGCTGAAGTCCGTGGCGATCATAGGAAATACCTGATCCATAATATCATTCAGCGTGGAAAGACTGGCTTTTTTGGCTTTTTCCACAATGAGGGAAATGATATATCTCTGACGCTCCGTACGCTTCATATCCCAGCCGCTGGTGTATCGGATACGGCAGTATGAAGTTGCCTGTACACCGTTCAGATGAAAGGATCCCAGGATTTCTGATTCCTGTTTGTCATCACCGGGATACTCCGGCATTTCGATAGGCTCATAATCCATGCCTGTCACCTCTGAAGTCTCAACGCAGTAGTCATTCATATTCTTGATCTCGACATAGGTCATCTCCACATCCAAACCGCCCAGACAGTCGATTGCCGTAGCCAAAGCCTTAAAATTCACGGCCACATAATTGGTGATATTCAAATCCAGGTTGGTGTTTATCATGGACATTGCCTGTGTGGGACCGCCGGTATTATATGCGGCATTACATCTGGTATAGACGTCATTGCCGATATTCAGATACGTATCTCTGTAAAGTGAAACCAGCTTTACTTCCTTAGTGTCATTATTGATGCTGGCAATAATGGTCGTATCACTCTGTCCTGATTTTACATTTTCTTCTCTATTATCCACACCAAACAAAGCGATATTGGTAAATCCCTTCAACGTTTTACTTCCAATTACATCCTCATTGACTTCAACCTTGCTTGCTTCCTCCGAGTTGTTGTCAAGATCCAGCTTGTTCATCTTTTCATTGACTTTCGCGTATATGAAGAGTCCGCCCACCAAGATCAGCAGTACAAACAGTTCAATACCAAAAAGCACTCTTCTTTTTCTGCGCCTTCTGACGCTTTTGTTCTTTTTTGCCATTTCACTTCCCCTTATTTACTAATAAGCGTTTTTGTTTACAAAGCCCTTAAACACCGTGAGAAACAGTATCTTTATGTCAAGTCCGATGGTCCAGTTTTCAATGTAGTACAGATCATACTCAATTCGTTTACGGATAGAAGTGTTTCCTCTGTATCCGTTCACCTGAGCCCATCCTGTAAGTCCTGGGCGTACCTGATGTTTGATCATATATCTGGGAATCTCCTCCCGGAACTTCTCCACAAAAAAGGGGCGCTCCGGTCTGGGACCAACCAGGCTCATCTCTCCGCGCAGTACATTGAAAAGCTGAGGCAGTTCGTCAATACTTGTTCTTCTCATGAATTTGCCGAAATTGGTGACCCTCGGGTCATCCTTAACGGTCCAGGCTTTTTTCTCCTCTTCAGGCGGCTGTACATCCATGGAGCGGAATTTGTACATCATAAAATTCCTGTTGTGCAGACCCACCCTCTCCTGCTTATAAATAAGCGGCCCGGGAGATGTGATTTTTATCATGATCACCGAGAAAAGCATAATCGGTGAAAATAATACAATTGCGGCCAGTGCACCTCCGAAATCCATAATGCGCTTGATCAGAGCATTAAAGGTATTGGAAAGGGGCACATATCGGATATTGATGACCGGCAGGCCCAGAATATCCTCTGTGTAAGGCTTTGTAGGGATGATACGGTTATAATCCGGTATAAACTTCGTGTGCACACCTGATTTTTCACAGAGCGCAACAATCTGTTCCAGACGGTAATATTCATTCAGCCCGAGAGTTATAGCGATCTCATCCAAATGGTTCTGCGGAAGGATCACCATTAAGTTTGCTATCCTCCCCAGCACTTTGATTCCCTTATACTCTGTACCGGCTTCAATATGGTCATCCAGAATCCCTCTCACCTTGTATCCCCACTGGGGATTGGCAAGTATACGGTCTATATATTCCTCTGCTGCACGGCTGTAGCCCACCAAAAGCACATGCTTCTGATTATATCCCTTGGAGCGCATCTGACGCAGTCCCAGGCGTATGAGGTTTCTGGACACTGTCTCCAGAATAATATTGACCACGTAAAAAATAAAGATGACATGGCGGGAAAAGTCTATCTGTTTGACCAGATATAAGGCCCCGACAAACAGGAACATCCCAATGGTATTGGCCTTGATGATATTGGAAAGCTCCAGCCTTCTTCCCTGCATACGCTTAGGCGTATACATATTAAACGCATAATTTAATATCAAATATCCGGGCACAATGAACAGCAGCGCCGACATGTAGACCCGGAAAGGTAATCTTCCTTCATTGTCGTTCAGGAAAGGTACATAAAACTTAATGACCCACGCCAGAAAATAAGAGAGTGCAATCACAAAAGCATCGATCACCACCTGCAGACGGTTGAAATGCTTTTGGTTCTCTTTTATCAAGGTTTATCACCTTCTCTTCTTAATAATTCGCAGCCATCTACACTTTACTGTATCAGCTGGCTACGATAATTCTAACTAATAATACTATAAATCTTACGAAAAGGCAACAAAACATTTTCTGAAGACTCCTTAAGAAGGCAAAAAAAGGGCGTTTTGCAGATTTTTTTACCACAAAATGCCCTTTTTCTATGTAACATTATCCCATATTTTTGTTAAATATTTACAATTTTCCCACGATTTCCCTGCAGATTTCTTCTGCGCTTTTTTTGTCCGTATCCACAATAAAATCTGCGGCTGCCATATATTTTTCTCTGCGCTTTTCCATAAGCGAACTGATGTACTCCACAGTCTTGTTGCCCTCAATGACAGGACGTTCATGGCTGTCCTTTACCCTCTCCAGGATCACCTCCGGTGAGGCTGATAAAAGTGCCACTCTGCCGTTCTTTTTCATCTCCGCAACATTGCGCTCCCGCATGGGCACACCGCCTCCGCAGGATATGACTACATTTTTTCTGTTCTGCAGCTCTATCAGAAGTTCTGTCTCCAGATCACGGAAGTATTCCTCCCCCCGTGACTCAAATATCTCCGGTATGCTCATATTCTCCCGCTGGGATATAAGCTGATCCATCTCCACCACTTCCAGGCCATACATATCACTCAGTGTGCGGGCAATTGTGGATTTCCCCGCTCCCATAAATCCGATCAGGACAATATTACAGCCAAAATCTCGCTTGTCTCTCATGCTGTTCCCCTGTTTCTCTTTCTAGACCCTCTGCGCATCAGCCAGAAGGCACTGAACCGTTACTGGACTTTATTATAGCAGAAACAGGAAAAATAGCAATTATTTTTTCATCAGACCGCAAACAGGTCGTTGAACGCCTCACTCATGGTAGGATGCGTATAGATCTGATCACGCAGCACCTGATACGGAGCGCCCAGATCCATGGCCAGTTTTATGGTATTTATCATCTCATAGGACTCCTCACAAAGAAGCATTGCTCCCAGGATCTGTCCTGTCTCTTCCTGGATCACTGCCTTCAACATTCCCTGAGGGTTCTTCAAAACCTGTGCTTTTGGAATGGCTGCCGCGGGAAGTTTTGCAATTTTCACCGGAATGCCTGCTTTTTTTGCCTCCGTCTCACTCATTCCCACACGGGAATAAGACGGGGAGATAAATACGCTGTAGGGAACCGCCTTTCTCTTTGAAAGGGCATAGCTGCCGCCGTTCATCAAAGACCATATAATTCTGAAATCATCTAAGGAAGTATAGGTAAACTGCAGGCCCCCGTGTACATCTCCCATGGCCCAGATATTGTCAGCCGTGGTCTTCAGCTCATCGTCCACCACTACCGCGCCTCTCCTGTTCAGCTCAACCCCTGCCCGCTCCGGGCGCAGGCCCTCTGTGTTTGGTTTTCTTCCTGTTGCGATCAGCACGGCATCTGCCTCCAGGATTTCCTCCTGTCCCTTGAATGTCAGTTTTATCCGGGCATGCCCGTCTGCCCGGACAATCTCCTGGATCTGTGCTCCCAGTTTGAATGTCACGCCGCGGTTTTCCAGTACACCCTGAATGGCCTCCGCTACATCTCTGTCTTCTCTTGGGATCAGCACTTCCCCGTCCTGCAGGACCGTTACTTTTGTCCCAAAACCGGAATACATAGAAGAAAATTCAAGTCCGATATAACCGCCGCCCACGATCACCAACTGCTTTGGATATTCTCTCAGATCCATCAGTTCCGCGCTGGTGTATACATAGGGATTGCCTTCCAGACCTTTGATGGGCGGGATCACAGGAGTTCCTCCTGTATTGATAAAAATTTTTTCTCCTTCAATTTCAAGAGTTTCCTCAGACGTCTTTATTTCCACAACCGTGTTGGAGACAAAAGACGCGGTTCCATTGTATACATCCACATTGGCCAGGTCATCCAATTTTTTGAAATTCTTTTCCCTTAACATGGAAGTGAGCCGTCTCTTTTCATCTATAGCCGCCTCATAATCCGCAGCCCTCTCTTCCAGGGAAGCGTCTTTCTTATTAAATGCAAGTCCGGAGCTTCTGACCAGAGATTTTGACGGGATACAGCCCACATTGATACAGGTTCCGCCGTACATACCCGCATCTTTCTCGATCATTGCCACCTTTTTCCCCTGTCCTGCCAGCTTACCCGCCAGTGTCTTGCCGCCCTTGCCGAAACCGATAATCACCGCATCGTATTTTTTCATTTTCCTTTCCCCTTCTTTCCTTGGAAAATCTTTCTGTCTATATCCTCTATTGTGATCTGACTCAATTTTTCTCTGCACACTTCATTGAGCTGTCCGTAAATGTCATCCATGATATCCGCCATTCCCGAGGCCACCATGCAGTCCATATCAGGATTGCCGGACTTCCAGGAAGGGCACACTGCCTCTGTCTCCAATGCGTCATAGATCATGGCAAGGTTCACATCTGCCGCCTCCATGGAAGTGTGATACCCTCCATTTTGTCCCTCTTTTGTTGCAATGAGATCCTTCTTTTTCAGTTTTGCCATAACCTTTCTGATACGTGCAGGATTGGTACAGACATTCTTGGCCAGCTCCTCACTGGCCAGAGTCTCCTGCTTATGGTTCAGATAAACCAGCGCATGTACTGCAATTGCAAATTCACTTGTCATTTTTCTCACCCTCACTCCTGTTCTTTTTTATACTTGTGCATATAGCGCCCCGTTTACAGCTCCTGATACAGTCGCCGCAGCGGATACACTCTCTGCTGTTGGGATTTTCCCATACACGGATATCCATCCTGCAGGCTCTCTGACAGCTTCCGCACTGATTGCACTTGGTCTCATCCACCTGATATCTGTACAGGGCAATGGGATTAAAGAGACCATAAATCGCTCCCAGAGGACATAAATACTTACAGAACGGCCTGTATACCATAATGGAAAGAAGTACCACCACTGCCAGTATTGCAGCCTTCCAGGCAAACAGAAAACCGACGGCCCCTTGCAGGTCATTATTTAAAAGTACCAGGGGAATTCCTGCTGTCAAGGTTCCGCTGGGACAGATAAACTGACAGAACCAGGGACTTCCCTGTCCGATGATATCCACATAGAACATAGGCAGCAGTATGACAAACACCACTAAGATCACATATTTCAGCCATACTAACAGCTTATGCCCCGGCAGGTTCTTCCTCTTTCGGAAAAATGGGATCTTGTAAAGCAAATCCTGTATAAGCCCGAAGGGGCACAGCCACCCGCACACAAATCTTCCGATCAGGGAACCGATAAAGATCAAAAAACCAATGATGTAAAAGGAAAACCGGTAATTCCGGCTCCCCAGCACTGCCTGCAGAGAACCAATGGGGCAGGCCCCAAGCGCTCCCGGACAGGAGTAACAGTTAAGTCCCGGCACACACAGTGCCTTGGTGGGCCCTTTATATATTTTTCCTTTGATAAATCCTAAAACATAGCCATTTGTCAGAGCAGTGAATCCCACCTGCACTATGAGCCGCAGCCTGTTTTTCATCTTCTGCAAGATATCAGCCAATTCCTATACACTCCAAACATATATTGATCGCTTTTGTAAGTACCGTATCTGCCTCTCCCCGGCTCACTCCAAAAATTATGAAAGCTGCCGCCGTAACGAGAAGCAGAGTTCTGATCACTGCCGCTCTTCTATTACTCATTCTGCACCTTCTCAAGCATTTCGTCAATAACTGCTGTCCACTGCTTCTTACTCTTTGCCCCCGGATAAGTATCGCCTACCTGATTGCCGTCCTTATCCAGAAAGATGGTTGTGGGCACTACCTGCGCGTTTTTCAGGATCCTGTACTGCATATTTGCATCCTTGGGAATCACCAGGTGCGTGTAGTCCGCCTCTGTTTTCTTTACGATCTCAAGTGCCGTGTCATCTTCCGGCTGGCTCACATCGCTGATGATGCCTACCATCTGAAATCCTTTGTCTGCATATTCCCGGCTCAGTTCTCCAAGCTCCGGCATTTCCCTGATACATGGCCCGCAGAAGGTTCCCCAGATGTTCACCATAGTCAGATCTGCCTTTGCAAATATATCCTGGTCCACCTCCTCACCGTCCAGAGTTTTTGTCTTAAACTCCCCGAAGATCTCATTTTTCTCAGACGCTTCTGCTGTATTGTCTGCCTGGGCATCTGCCTGGGCATCTGCCTGCGCTGTCTCTGCCTGGCTGTTGTCCGTTCCAGTGTCCTGCTTTTTCTCTTCTTCTGCCTGCACGTTTTCTTCAGACGCATCCTTGCCTGCGCTTTTGGAAACTGCACTTTCCTCTTTCTGGCTTTCTGCGCTCTCCTCAGTCTGTGCCTTTGTCTTAGCTGTATCATCCTCTTTATTTCCACAACCTGCAAGTACCCCGGCCGCTACCACTGCTGTCACTGCCATTGCCGCCAAATACTGTCTCCGTCTTCTCATGGTATAACCTCCATATTGTTATTTTCATTGTTACAGTTCATACTGAAATTATATTAGTTACAGTTACAAATGTCAATAGGTTTTCTCCATAAATTTCATATTTATAAATCTTATGTGACCAGATCACATAATTTCTGTTTGATCTGGGTATTTTTCAGAGCTTTATTATCATAAGAAAGACGCAGGCTTCCATTTGGAAAAAAGGGATACTTTCACAGAACATGATAAGAGCTGCCGGGTGAAAATCTTTCATCTTCCACCCGGCAGCTCTCACAATATCACATTATTTTTCCGGAGAGATAATGTACTTCCCATTGGCCCTTATCTCCGGCCTGCTCAATACATCCTCCAATTCATTAAGCCCGCATACCTCATACACCATACTGCTCACATCCAGTCTTCCGGAATTGATCAGGTCCAAGGCCCTTCTCTGTGTATAAGGATTAATATAAGATGCCTTCAGCACCAGCTCCTTCTGGAAGATCTGAAATGGTTTCACTGCAATCTGTTCATCCGGCTTTGTCAGTCCAAACATCATCACAACTGCTTTATTCCCTGCTATGTCAATGGCCTGCTCAATTGTGGACGGACGTCCCACACATTCGATCACCACATTCACCCAGTTCATCCCGCATTCTGCCAGACGGCTTTTTACATCTTCTCTCATGGGGTCAATGCAGATATCAGCACCCAGCTTCTTTCCCACTTCTCTTTTATTTTCCACCGGCTCCAGAAGTGCCACCTTAGCTGCTCCGGCCAGCTTTGCAAGCTGAAGCATCAGAAGGCCGATCATTCCGCCTCCGATAACGACCACTTGGTGTCCGGGCTGGATCTCACACATGTCGATCCCATGAAGACAGCAGGCCACAGGTTCTGCCATAGCTCCCTGTTCAAAGGTGGTATTCTCTCCCAGAAGATATACCTGACGTTCATCTACCGAGCAATATTCTGCAAAACCGCCGTCCACGGTAGTTCCGTATCCTATCATATTCTCACAGTAGTGTGCAACCCCATTCCTGCACGGGTCACAGGCTCCGCAGTAACAGTTGGGGTCAATGCATACCCGGTCTCCCGGCTTGTAATTCTTCACCTGACTTCCCACTTCACTGATGATGCCGGCAAATTCATGCCCTAAAATAGTGGGCGGAGTCACTTCCGCAGCCCCCTTATCCCCCTCATAGATATGGACATCCGTTCCGCACACACCACATGCCTTAACCTGGATCAGTACATCATGGGGGCCCACAGCAGGCACCTCATGCTCTTCCACCCTCAGATCATGTTTTCCGTAAAATACCGCACTTCTCATATCCGAATCCTCCTGAACTATAAATTATCCAACTTATGATTATGTATTACGCATAAGTTCACTATATAGCAAAGGACAAACGATTACAATTGACAATAATGCCAATATTATATATAAATTTTTATTCATTTTGCTATATCTTTTGATTAGTAATTGTGTTTTTCTTTTCTGCATACTAAAATAGAATCAGCAAGACAGCGGGAGGAATTTTATGAAGACAACTGGAATGACCACAATGGAAATAAAAAAAATAAATAAAAGCAAAGTATATCATCTCATATATGACAGCAGGACCATCTCCAAGCAGGGAATTGCCTCTGCTCTGGAGATGGGTATGAACACTGTCACACAGAATCTGAAGCTTCTGGAAGAAGAGGGTATGATCGAGCGGAAGGGCTGCTTTGAGTCTACAGGAGGCAGAAAGGCCCGGGCGATCCGCATCCTGCCAACGGCGCGGATTTCTCTCGGCATTGAGATCCTCAGGAAAAGGCTTCATATTGCCGCTGTGGATCTGTACGGCAATATTCTGGAGCAGGAATCCTACACCATCCCTTTCCAGGTTTCCTCTGCCTACTGTGAACAGGTGGGGCAAAAGGTAAATGCTTTCACGGTAAAATACGCGTTTTCCCCAAGCCGGATCCTGGGGGCCGCAATCGCGATCCAGGGTCTGATCTCCACTGACGGCTCTTCGGTTAGCTATGGCAGGGTACTGGACCATACGGGTATGAAGCTTTCTGATTTTTCCCGCCATATTCCCTACCCCTGCCGTCTGGAGCACGACTCCAAGGCTGCCGGTTATCTGGAGACCTGGCATCAGGAAAAATTCCGTGATTCCATTGTTGTTCTGCTGAACCAGAATCTGGGCGGCGCCGTCATATTGGACGGAAAAGTACATAACGGCCTGGGTATGCACAGTGGTTCCATCGAACATATGTGCATCAATCCCGATGGTCCCCTCTGCTATTGCGGAGAACGGGGCTGTCTGGAAACCTACTGTTCCGCAGACAGCCTGGAGCATGCTGCCGGTACTGATATTCCCTCCTTTTTCGCGGAGCTGCGTCTCGGTAATCCTGCATTTTCTAAAATCTGGAAGGATTATCTGCGGCACCTGGCATTTGCAGTCTGCAGCCTGAATGTGGTGCTGGACTGCTATGTCATCATAAGCGGATATCTGGCCCCCTTTTTTCTCCCGGAGGATCTGGAACTGCTGACACAAATGATCACAGACATCTCACCCTTCAAACAGCAGAATGATTTTATCTTTTTGAGCAGTCACGGACAGCTTGCCCCACCTGTGGGCGCCGCCCTATACTATATTGATGAATTTCTGCACAACATGTAAAGAGGAACGGGAGCCGTCCGGTTGACTGCTCCCGTTCCTCTATTCAACTGTTTCCTCTATTCCTCATAAAAACAGACCTGGTTTTTCCCGCGTTTTTTTGCTTCATAGAGCGCCTTATCCGATTTCTGATAAAGCTCAGAAAAGGCTGTCCCGTCCCGGGGAACCAGCGCCACGCCTATACTGACGGACAATCTGCATCCGCCAAACCCTTCCGGCAGGCTGCTCTGGAAATTCACCATGAGCTGCCCGGTCTTCCTGGAAATTTTCTGGCGTTCATTGACATTTTTAATATATACCACAAACTCATCACCGCCCATACGCCCTATAAAATCATCCTGGCGGAACGTATTTTTCATACAGGCCGCAAAGAGCTGAAGCACCCTGTCCCCCTGGGGATGTCCCAGCGTATCGTTCACATTCTTAAAATTATCCAGATCCATGATCAGGAACGCTCCTGTATTACCGCTCTCCTCGATCATTTTGTCCATCTCCTGTTCCAAGGCCCTCTTATTTTTTAAACCGGTCAGAGAATCCCTGCCTGCGCTTTTGACAGCTTCTTTGAGCTGCTGCTTCTGATGGCTGATATCTATAAAGGCACACTGTACCACCAGGCTGCCCTCCTGTCTCTGCACATCAAAATTCCCATATGCCCATTTGTTCTGCTCATTCCTGCATTGTATGAGAAATTCTCTGGAGACCAGCCCTTCCCTGAGATTCAAAAACCACTCCCGGTCCTCCTCATCCAAAACCGGCTGAAGGGACGTACCATACTTTTTCCGGTACTCCTCAGCAGAATATTCCATAAACTGATAGAACCCATTGTTTGAATCCAGGATCGGCAGATCCCCTTCCAGGCGAAAACGCACTATGGCGCTGGGCACAGTCCGGTAAATAGAGCGGATATTTTCATACGCCTGTTTTATTTTTTTATGGGTTTTGCGGCGGCTGTTCAGCATTCCAAATGCCATCAGCCCCAGCACCAGAAGAACTGCGACGCAGTAAACCGCAGTGCCGTCAATGATGTCTTTTGTCTTGGCATCCACCACATTACAGGGGATCACCAAAAGCAGATACCAGTCATTGATCCCTACAGCCGTATATTCCAATATATACTCTTTGCCGCTTTTCTGATAACGGATATACCCATTTTCCTTTTCTTTCATGTGATCCGCAAACTCCCGGAGATCCTGTCTGCTGAACGCTCTGCCGATCACATTTTCCAGATCCTCCAGTATATTTTCTTTTGCGTTCCCCTGCTCTGAGTGCACTAAAACTTCGCCTGTGGAATCTGTGATATAGTTATATCCCTCTCCGTTAAAATATTGAATGGACATGAGATCTTCCAGCTCGTCCATGGTATACTGTCCCAGCACAACACCTTTCACCTCATTGTCACGATAAATAGGTACGCTGATCACCATCATTCTGCCGCTGTTGGTGCCGGTCACGCTTTCCACCGAACTCTCTCCCTGAACGGCCTTTTGGAAATATCCCCTGACCTTCACATTCCTCTGCTGTTCCATGCCGTTAAAATACATATTCCCGTCCAGATCCACCACAGCAAGCCTGGTAAAACGTGTAATCTTTGACTTTTGCTCCAGAATATCTAAAACTCTCTGGGAATTGACAGGCGTTGTCTGTCCTCCGATAGAATCGGCTATCCCTTCCAGATACAGATAGTCATTATTCACCCTCTCATTGATCAGCTTGATACTCTGCTGCGCAAGCTCCTGGGCATAGGCATTCGTTTCATTTTCCAGAATGTCATGAATATAAGCAGCATAGTAAAAGGATGCTCCTATTATGAAACCAATTGCAAAGATGAGAAGAACTGCTGTCATCCACCTCTTTTTTCTCTGCATAGTATTCCTTCTTCCCGATTTCCGGCTCTCTGCCTTTTCTATCTATTATATAGGAGCAGGGATGCCGCGTCAATTTGATAATGAATAAACTCCTTTACAGTTTCCCGGCAAGTCGATTATAATGAAAATATAGCGAAAAAGAGGAGGTACATTATGGAAAAAGCAAAAACCGTTTTGAAAGGCATTGGTATCCTTTTACTGATACTTGCAGGAATCTTACTGCTTCTTTTGGTTTTCCTGACAATACGGGAATACCGGCCAAAGGCGGAGGAGACTCTGACAGGCAGTTACAAAGACGGGGAACTCCTCTCCCTTAGCCGTCCATTCTCTGTCATGAGCTACAACACCGGCTATGCATCGCTGAGCAAGGACGAGGATTTTTTCATGGACGGCGGAAGCAAAGTTAAACCGGATTCCAAAGCTCTGGTAGAAGACAATCTGTCCGGTATCACAAACGTCCTAAAGGACAATCCCTCCGACATGTACTTTCTACAGGAGGTTGACATTAATTCCACTCGCTCTTACGGCATTGACCAGCGCACTGCCTACAGCGAAGCGCTGAATAAGAACAGCTTCTTTGCGTATAATTTCAAGTGCGATTTCGTACCTTATCCGCTTCCTCCCATTGGCCATGTGGAAAGCGGCCTGGTAACTTTAACGGATAACTATGTGACAGATGCTTCCAGAATTTCACTGCCGGAATCTTTCTCCTGGCCTGTTAAGACCTGTAACCTGAAGCGCTGTCTTCTGGTCACAAGGTTCCCGCTAAAGGATTCCTCCAACGAATTAGTGCTTATCAATTTCCATCTGGAGGCTTACGACAGCGGAGAGGGGAAAATAGCCCAGAGCAAAATGCTTGCAGATATACTTTCCCAAGAATATGAAAAAGGAAACTATGTCATTGCGGGAGGAGATTTTAACCAGACTTTCCAGGGCGTTGACAAATACCCTGTCACCAACAAGGAGGACTGGACCCCGGGTATCATCGGAGACAGTGACCTGCCCGATCACTTTTCCTTTGCCATTGACGATTCCTATCCCACCTGCCGTCTGCTGAATGCCCCTTACACAGGATCTTATGACACCTCTCAGGTATATGTCATTGACGGTTTCATCGTGTCTGACAACCTGGCAGTCAGAAGTGTAAATGTCATTGATGTGGGATTTGAACATACAGACCACCAGCCCGTGCGCCTGGAGGTTGCATTTAAGTAAGTATACTGATTTGAAGGATTCCCGCATAGAGTATCTACAGAAGATATTCTGTGAAAAGGAGTCTTTACATGAAAGAGATCAGCCATATCAAATTACAAAACAAGGGAGACTTCATAGTGCGCCCCGGCTTTGTCTATGTGGACTGCCGGGGCAGCCGGATCTATGAGAAGGGACGCACCATGCTCGCCACCGGTGCTTCCGCCACCATAAGCCTTAAGGATCACGGAATACCGGAAGGCTCCTGCATAACCTTTTATGCGGAAATTCCGCAGGGGCCTGACCGGGAGGCCCATCAGATATTTGTATACTCGGAATCCTGCCGGAATACAGCCAGCTATGTCATCAGCGGCACAGCGGCTGACAGTACCTTGGGTTTTATCTCTGATACACTCTGAGCCTTCTGTACACAGAATGGACAGCAAAAAATCAGGTATCGTCTGATACCTGATTTTTTGCTGCAGAAGAGACCCCCAGGCCTTCACACACAGGCGCGGGATTCCTGCGGGCAGTATTTCTGCCTGTCCGGTAGCATTCCCCGAAAAATAATGTTATATTATTGACTGAAGAACATGCATGATATATAGAGAAAATAATTACGGAGGAAAATATTGTGGGAAGTGAAATGGAATTACAGCAGGTGATCTACCATATTTTTGTGACACAGATAGAATTCGGCACCTATCGCTTAGGTGACCGTCTGCCGACAATAGAGGAGGCGGGCCAACTGCTGTTCGTTTCCCCGGACACTGTCCGTTCCGCCTATTTACGTCTGAAAAAGGAAGGGTATATCACACTTTCCAAACACATCGGAGCTGCCGTTGCCGTTCAATTTAACGAACAGGAGATCAGCAGTCACATACTGTCTTATTTTGCATTGAGAAAAAATGCCATGCTTGATCTGAGTCTCTCCATGAAGCCGCTTTTTGCCCATATCCAATGTGTCTGTCTAAAAAATGCCGGACCAAAATTATTGGATCAGATCGAGTCCATCACATCGCAGCAGGACTGCCTTGCCTCTTACTCCTTGATACAGTATATGCTGCACATCTACGGTTCCCTGAAAAATGATCTCCTCATGCGCCTGGTCTGGCAGGTATTCATGTTTTTTCAGGCTCCTTTTCTCAGCGTTCCACAAAATATAAAGCACTTTAAGTGGAAGGACAGCCCTCTGCTGCACACGCTCCAACTATGCCGGGAACAAAATTGGCCTTCGCTCCGGACTTCCGTGGAAGCCTTTCAGGACCGCCTGGCATCTGTATTATACGATTTCTATGAAAATAATATAGACTCCGGGGAACCCGTAACCCAAACAGCCTTCCATTGGAACAGTTATAAAAAAGCCTCCCAGCTCTGTTATACCCTTGGCATGGAAATATTGACGGATATCAACAGGGGCCGATATACTCCCGGAAGCTTTTTGCCCTCCCTGGAAAAAATGGCAAAAGAAAAGCAGGTCTCAGTCAGCACCATACGGCGCACCCTTTCCCTGCTCAACAGTATCGGGGTCACAAAGTCCGTAAACGGGCACGGCACCAAAATACTGCATAAGAATGAAATTTCAGAAAACTGCGACCTGACTCAGCCTGCTGTCAGGAGACGCCTTTCGGATTATGCACAGAGCCTCCAGATCCTCTTTTTATCATGCAGGGAAGTTTCAAAAATCACTGTGGAATCCCTGGATCAGGAGGCAAGGCTTCAGTTTATAAAGCGGCTGACTTTGCTGCGACGCCTTCAGAGATATGAACTGGCTGTCTACGGCATTCTGGAACTGCTCACACACTTTGCACCGCTGCAGGCCATCCGAATCGTATACGGTGAATTGTTTCGGCAGCTTTTGTGGGGGTATCCACTGCGGAGCATAAAGGAAGACAGCGAAGAATCAAAAAAAATCTGCCTTGCCTCCCTTGATCATTTTCTGGAATGTCTCAGCCGTTCCGATTGGGAGGAATTTTCCGCCAAACTGGAAGAACTGCTCCAATCTGAACTGGCCTTTACCGCAGAACAGCTCACCGCCATGGGAATCCGGTCATTCCATCCATTTATTTAACACATCAAGCAGCCTTTTTATTTCAATGGGCTTTGCGATATGGTCATTCATTCCCTTGCTGCGGGCTTTTGCCACATCCGCGGTAAATGCATCTGCTGTCAATGCTATGATCGGCACTGTTCCGGCGTCGCACCGGTTCAGTGACCGAATGGCAGTGGTCGCGTCGTAGCCATTCATGACCGGCATCTGTATGTCCATCAGGACCGCATTATATTCACCTATGGCGGAAGCTTCAAACGCTTCCACAGCACGCTGTCCGTTTTCCACTGCGTCTACAAGGATATTCTGCATCTGAAGCAGTTCCACTGCTATCTCACGGTTCATATCATTGTCCTCTGCCAGCAGGATCTTTTTACAGTCCATCCGGGTATGTATATTCTCCTCCTGCACATTTCTTTCATCACCACTGTCAGATGAGAGGAATACATGGAGGACCTGCAGCATTTTTGATTTAAAGAGAGGCTTTGTGATAAACGCATCTGCCCCTGCCTGCAAAAATTCATCCTCTATTTCAGAGTAATCATAAGCTGAGACGATTATGATTGGCACATCCGTATCCAGCTTTTCACGGATGGCTCTCACAGTCTCCAGTCCATCCATCTCCGGCATCTTCCAGTCCAGTATAACAGCAAAATAGTCATCCTTCTCTTCGTGAGCCTTTACAATAAGATGGACGGCTTCCCTTCCGGACATGACCCAGTGTCCGCGCATTCCCAGTTCATCAAGCAGTGCCGCTGCGCTTTCACATGTGATCCTGTCATCATCAACAACCAACACCGGCAGCCCGGCCAGTTCATCGCCATATTCCTCTTTTTCCAGACAGAGTTCCAAGGGGACAGAAACTGTAAATCTGCTGCCTTTACCCGGCTCACTCTGTACATCAATGGAACCGTTCATCATTCTGACAATATTCTCCGTAATGGTCATGCCCAAACCTGTTCCCTGTAGTTTGCTGATACGGGGGTCTTCTGCCCTGGTAAAAGGTTCAAATATGCGGGGTATAAATTCCTCTGATATCCCTATGCCGCTGTCGATACAGATAAATTCATACTGGCTTTTGCCGGGAGACGGTGAATACAGTTCATTGATACGCAGTATAATTCGTCCCTGTTCAGGGGTATATTTGATGGCATTTGATAAAAGATTCATCAATATCTGCTGCAGACGGTCACCGTCAGCAACTACATTCTCATGCCGTACCTGACCGATACTGATCTGGAATTCCAGCTTTTTTTCTATGACCAGAGGACGGCATATATCTGTTATGTTCTGGATCATATCCGGAAGATTGACTTTTTCCGGATTCAGATCTATTTTTCCGCTTTCAATCTTTGACATGTCGAGGACTTCGTTGATCAGACTGAGCAGATGGCGGCTGGAAGTGCCGATCTTGTTCAGACAATCGCGTATCTTTTCCGGTGAATCAATATTAGACTGGGCAATTGCCGCCATTCCCATAATGGCATTCATGGGTGTCCGGATATCATGTGACATGGACGAGAGAAAATTGGTCTTAGCCATACTTGCTACATGGGCTGCCTGATAGGCTTCTTCCAGGGCAACGCGCTGCCTCTGCTGCTCCTCCCGCTCACTGGTCATGTCAATCCCTACACTGTAAAAGGATGGAATACCATCCCAACTGTCCTCACCGTTTACAAAACTAAAGGTCACGGTCAGGATCTTGGTCCTGCCGCTGCGGGTGATGATACGGGCCTCAATACTGGTATCCTTCCCGTTTTTTCTGGAATCCTCCATAACCCTGAGCGTGCGTTCCTGATCGTCCGGGTGTATATAGTCACATCTGGAATGCAGTTCAGATTCAAACTGCTCCTTTGTATACTCAATGATCTCCAAAAAACCTCCGCCATACCAGAGAACCTTTTTCATGTCCTCTGCGTCCATGCGGGCAAATCCGCCGGGAATGGTCCTGACGATGGCTTCCTTTTCCCGGTCCTTTTTGGCCAGGTTATATTCCATGCTGTAGTTATCATGGGAAAGCTCCAGGCGTGCCCTGCGCCCTTCCCAATTGACAATACGGTCTTTGATCAGGAATGTGCGTTCCAGTACAGGATTATAAAATTCCCACTCATAAAATTCATCTTCCGTCAAAAGGTGGTTTGTACAAAAGGGACAAGGGCTGGTCCTTCCCTGTATCACCTCATAACATTTCTTTCCTGCCGCCTGCTCAAACTTTCGGCCCAGTGTTTCACAGGAAGATGGATTCAGGTAGAGAAGCTCGTAGGTCTCCATATCGGAGAGATAGGCATTTCCCTCGTATTCATCCAACATCCATTTAAAATAATCGGCCTTTTCCTCCAGATCGTGACAGCTCCCATTCCCGGGGCCTGGCAGCCTGCTGCCCTCACCGGATGGCTCCCTGCCTTTATCAGTTACTGTACGGTCCGTATTTCTTCCACATTCCATGCCTTTCTCCTTCAGCAATATAATCCATTTATATCTGTAACAACAGCTCTGACTTAAAATTCCTGCTTGTTCACATACCTATTTTGTATTATATCATAAATGAAGGAAATAGCAACGGTTAAGAAACCGGCTTCATTTCTATCCTCATGAACATCATAAGAAAACGGAGCAGTACATAACCGATGATCATTGTTGTAAGAAAGGTCTGGAAACCTGCAAGCTGTGTCACGGCATTACCTAGAGCCTCCTGCCCTCCTGCGGTGAGAAACGCTCCCATTTTTGAAGATGCCACGATTCCGATCGCCATGGGGAATGTCATTCCGGCAAATCCCGGGGCAAAGGGAAATGAAAAAAACGCAGGCAGCTTGATGATAATAAACAGCAGAGAGGCAAGTACGCAGAGATAAAGGAGGGTGACTAGTAAACGGTTGGGGTTTTCCAGTATATTCAGCACACTCACCACACAGAGACTGCAGGGTGCCAGCAGGACAGCCATGGTATGATAGACTGCCGGTTTTACTTCCACTTTCATAAGTCTCCATATCATAAAGGGGATCAGAAGTACATAGACCGCAATACCGTAATATGTGACCACAGTCAAAACTTTCCCGGCGTTCATGGCTGCCCCTGTCACGCAGCTTACCATGATACCATTGTAGGTAACAAACCAGCTTGGCACAAAAGTATTGATATCACGCTTCATAAGGATATTACGGACTGTAAACACAAGGATATGTACACTGTGGATGACAAGGCCTGCTCCCCAGATAAACTTTCCCCCAGAGAATCCCAATTCAAAAAAATAACTCCCCAGGATCATGGTGACCATGGAAAATCCCGCATAGAGGCTACCCGGCACCACTGCCTTATACTCCTCCAGGCATGTCTTTGGAAACCGGACAAGCTTGACAATGTAACAGATCAGGATTACTGCTGCTGTCCACATCATAAAATGTCTCAGCCAGCTATAGCCAAATCCCGCGTAAACATTACTCAGAGTCAGCGCGCCTACGAAAGTGGGCAGTATAGGCACAGGTAATTTTTCCAGTCTATTCATCGTTTGTGTCCTCCTGATAATAAAATTCAAAATTGTCGCTCACATGGAAAAAGTCAGAGTAATCTATCTCAAATAAAGGTTTCCTTACCTTTGACACGTCAATCCTTCTAGCTATAAGCTGCTGGAGAACTCCGCTGTAGGACAGATCCCCCTGGATAACAGCACCCAGGATACGTCCGTCCTTGTGGATGATCTTCTTATATCCGTCCTTTCCCTCCTGTGTCTCCACCAGCTCCGTCTCATCCTGAGGATCCGGCTGCCCCAGAGACATAGTGGGAATACCGAAGAAATTCATGGTAGACTTGCTGGCAAAGAAATCTGTCATCTTCCGCCTCACTCCTGCCATATTGCTGCCGGCAATAATGCCCTCCTTGACAGCCACAGGCCAGATCGGAGCTCTGCCGGATACATCTCCGGCTCCATAGATCCCCGGTACATTAGTCTCTCCGAATACATTGAACAGAAGGCCAAAGCGGTCTGTCTCCACCTGACATCCCTCCAGAAACTCCACATTGGCGCGCACACCGGCTGTCACAATAAGAAAATCACAGGGAATTCTGCTGCTGTCTGAGAGGGCAAGTTCTTTTATATTTCCCTCCCGGTCACAGAACACTTCCTGCACGCTAACGCCGTAATACTGTTTTACTCCCCTTTCCACCATAGCCGGTTCATAGACGGATGCCGCCTCTTTATCAAGCTGTCTGCACAGCAGATGGTCTGCCAGTTCCACCACCGTGGGCTTCACGTTGTTGTCAAGCAGGCCTGAAATTGTATCTAGTCCTACAAGCCCAGCACCCATGACCACCACATGTTTTGCTTTTGGCAGAATCTCCTTAATCCTGTCTATATCACTTAAGTTCCTGAATCCTATCACATTCCCTGCTTCTCTCATCCCCTTTACAGGAGGAATGAAGGTATGAGAGCCTGTCGCTATGAGAAGCCTGTCGAATCCAACGCTCTCTCCGTCCTTAAGAAGAACGGTGCGCTCTTCACAGTTTACAGAGACAGCCTCCCGGCCCCTCATAAATTGAATCCTGTATTTCTCCGTGTAATCAGGCTCCGTGAAGTTAAGCTGCTGTACAGTCCTGATGTTTCCCGGATAATGATGCAGGATACATCTGGAGTAAATGGTCTCATCCCCGGAGATCATCACGATCTCTCCGCCTTTATCCACCCTGCGGATTTCCTTTGCCGCATTGACGCCGGCTGCTGAGGAACCCAGAATCACATATTTCATAACCTATACCTCCTCAAACGTGATCGCCTGCATGGGACATTTTTCCACACACATAGGGGCGCCTTTTTTATCGCTGCTCCTGTGTATACACATATTGCACTTCATGATCTCCTTATGGTCATGACTGTCGCTTTTCAGAATGCCGAAGGGACATGACATGATACACATATAACAGCTCGCGCAGCGCTCCTTGTCATATTCCACATAGCCTGTCTCTGGATTCTTGCTCATAGCCCCTGTCATGCAGGTATATACACACTCCGGCCTCTCGCAGTGCCGGCAGAATATAGGTGCCGGCTTCGTCTCACTGTCGATCACCACACGGTTTCTGGCGTCTCCGCTGTCCGTCTCATGACTGACCACACAGGCGGTGACACAGGTCAGGCAGCCGATACATTTGCTGCGGTCTATTTTGATCCGATACATCTTCGTACCCCCTTATCTTTTTACAAAGCGGACTGCCGCTGATTTGTAGGATGGCTCTTTGGAATAGGAGTCATAAATGGAAGGTGTAAGCTTGTTGCACTCAATATAATGGATGGGCGCGTACAGTTCATCTTCCCTGACATTATCCGTGATCTTCACTGTAAAATCCGCATTCTGTCCGTTGGCAGAATACACACAGATCCTGTCATTTTCTTTTACACCGTGGCTTTTGGCAGTCTCCGGGTTCATGTACAGATATGCTTTTTTCAGAGAGACATCCTCTACAAATTTCACCTCTTTTGTCCGGCTCTGTGTGTGCCACTGCCCCACAGAACCGCGTCCCGTATTGAATACAAAGGGGAACTCTTCGGTTGTAGGCATGGGATTTTCCAGAGGCTTTTCAAATATAAACTGCGCTTTTTTAGAGGGTGTAAAGAACTGTCCGTCCTCATAAAGCCTTCTCTGGTCCTCCTGCAGTTTCTCTCCCTCTCTGAAGGGCCATTGGATGCCGTGGGAATTCTCAAGCTCTTCCCACTTCACCCCCGTAATATCACAGGGCATTCCCCTGGAGCATTCCTTCATCAGCGCGAAGCAGTCCTTTGGTGTCTCCCAGCCTCTGAGCAGATTTCCCATACCGAGAGCCTTTCCCACGCCTAATATGGCTTCGTAGTCGGATATCTCATTTTCTTCTCTCGGCAGTACCTGACGCATGGCGGAAAGCCTTCTCTCCAGATTGATATACGTTCCCTCTTTTTTCATGCCGGACACCACCGGGAAGAACACAGTTGCGCCTTCTGCACTCTCGATCGTATCATAGATATCCTGCACCACATATAATTCCAGTTTTTTTACAGCCTGGGCAAAGGTTTCATTGTTGGTCCAACTGTGTCTCGGATTGGTGCAAAGGATCCACAGCCCTTTGATCTCTCCCGCATTGATGCCCTCAATGATCTGGTTATAGGTTTTAGTGGGCTTTTCTGCCAGCACGCTTTCCTCCACGCCCAGCGCTTTTGCAACTTTTGCTCTTCTGGCCGGGTCCGTGAAGTCACCGCCTGCGTAGAGAACTGCTGTATTGCTATAGGCACGGGAACCCATGGCATTGCACTGGCCTGTGATGGAATTGGCACCTGTTCCGGGACGCCCCATATTTCCTGTCATCAATGCCAGATTGATCACAGCCTGGGCTGTGCGTACAGCCTCATACCCCTGGTTCACGCCCATGGTCCACCAGAAGGATACGCGTTTTCCTGTGTGGATCAGTTCCACAAGCTCCAGGATCTGACCCTCCGACAGACCTGTCACCTCTGCTGCTCGGTTCAATGTGTAGTCTTTTACAAATGCTTTGAATTCCCGGAACCTTTCGGTGTGCGCTTCTATGTATTTTTTATCCAGATAATCCTTCTCGATCAGAAGATTGGCAATGGCATAATACAGATATAGATCGCTCTTATGTTTCAAACCGTACCAGTAATCCGCGTTTCTGGCACTCTCAGACTTTCTGGGGTCTATGACGATCAGTTTTTTGCTGTGATTCTCTTTGATCTTTCCCCATACAATCGGGTGTGTCACCACAGGGTTCGCCCCGATAAGTATGATGGTGTCAGACAGCTCCAGATCCTTCAGTGTATAGCCGGGGGCATCAAAGCCGTAGCTCTGCTTATGCGCCACTACCGCGGTAGCCATGCAGAGGCGGGTATTGCCGTCCACATTTGTCTTCAGATAGTTGCGCATCACATGGCCGAACAGGGCAAACTCTTCCATGGTAAGCTGCCCGGTGCTGATACCTGCCACACTCTCTGTTCCATATTTCTCCTGAAGCTCTCTAAGCTTGTCAGCTACGTACTGAAAGCCCTCCTCCCAAGGTACTTCCTTCATACTTCCGTCTGCCTGTCTGATCTTTGGAAGGGGGGATGGTTTTTTTACTGTAAGCTGTTTGTCCAGAGACAAGCCTTTGATGCAGCAGAATCCGTCATTGACCGGATAGCCTTTTGTTGGGACAACTTTCCTGATCCTGCCGTCCTCCACATAAAAATCCAGATTACAGTCTATGGCACAGTAATTGCAGGTGGATTGTATTTTCTTCATGACTTCCTCCTCTTTTTCCCTGAAATATCACGTAGTCATCCGTGTTTTCTTCTATTTAAAAGGATAACGCCATATACGCAAAAAAACCGTGACAAAAATCACGGTTTTCAGACAATTACTCTTCTTTAAAATATCGGTTCAGTGCGTCCGTATCCGGTATCACAAATGTGTTCCTGTCATAACGGACAAGCCCCTGCTCTACCAGGACTTTAAGCTGGCGGGACGCGGTCTCCCTTTTTGTGCCCAGCATATCCGCAAGCTGGGTTACCGTTAGTTTCAGGGAGATGCGAACACCGACCTCCTCCTTTTTCCCATAATCACGGGCCAGTTTCCACAGCTTGGCTGCCATTTTCTTTTCCCCTCTTGTGGCATTGGTGGTATTCTTAAGCTGCCGGTACAGCCTGCGCACTTTATGGGACTGGGAGGAAAAGAGAAAACGCATGAGTCTAGCATCTGTCTCCATCAACGCCAGAAGCTGCTTTCTGGGAATGGCCAGGATCCGGGCAGATTCCATGATCTCACAGCTCACAGGCTCCGGCAGATCCTGAAGCACTTCCTCATTCAGCAGACTCCCTTTGCCCAGAACAAAGATCACTTTCTTTTCTCCCATGGAATTCATCTTATATAACGCAGCCGTCCCGCTGACCACAGCATATACTGTGACGATTTCTTCCCTCTCCCGATACAGATGCTGCCCTTTTTTCATTTCCAGCAGCACACTGTAGCGGGCCAGATGTTCCCGGCTGGACTGCCGTATCCCATCCGCACCGAATATGATCCTAAGTGATTCCTCTATCTCCTTCACTCTCGCGCTCCCATCTCACTGCTTTCACTCATCTGTCTGTGAATTGTTTTTATAACTGCCTTTTGCGGTCCAATAAACACACAAGCTTACTTCTGACTTATTATATCGTAACAGATGACAAATATCTACAATAAATTTCAGGATACACGCAGGGATATCAGCTCTGTATATGTGGTATAGAAGTATCCGATCCCTACAAACAGCAACAGCAAAACACCCAGAAACAACATAAAATGATACTGATGTTCACTTCGCATAACACTCATTTTATAATTCATGCACCAGGTTTTCACAGATTCCATGCTGCCCAATATGAGAAGTGCAGCCTGTACGGCAGGAAACACAAAGATTTCCGTCTCCTGCCTCAGGACAAAATACGCAGGAATAGCAGCAATCACCGTCACAGCAAAAACGATCCATGCCTTTTTATTATTCTGAAATATCATATCACATTCTACCTCCACAGCCTTTTTTCGCATCTTATGACTGTTTTGGCAGAATGTCAATAGGCTCCTCACAATGTCCCTTTTTTCCTGCATGAAATATTGCTTTGCGATTGGCCGGATACCGGGACTCAGCCCGCGTTAAGGGAACGTCTTCTTCTCTCCAGCTCTTCATCCATATTTCCCCGCTCTTTATCCAGTCTGTAAAAACACATGACCACGCAGATGACCACGCAGAGCCCCATGGGAATCCAGATAAAACTGGCTTCAATATACGCAAGTGCCTTTGGTGTCTGCGCTGCATTTGCCACATATCCGCCTTGTTTCAGAAGAAGACCGATCACTGCGCTGGCAAGGCCCATGCTCGCTTTTACAAAAAAGCCCTGGAAAGCGGCGATAAGGCCTGAAACGCTTTTATTTTTTCTGTATTCAGAATAGTCGATCACATCAGGCTGAATGGCAAAAGTGGTTCCGAATATGCCGTAGATACCAAGCCCTGTCACTGCCAGGCCGATAATCAGACATACTGCGGAAGTCTTACCAAGGTATATGATCAAATCTCCCGCTATATAAATGATCACACTCAGAAACATAACATTTCGCTTTGACATCTTCTTCTCCAGATATGGAAGCACAAGAAGCATGGGAAGGCCCGAAAGGATTCCAAACAATCCCACAAAGGTCAGCCATTCCGTCTTCTGAAGATTATATGTAAAATAATAAATAACTGTAGTATTGCGTACCACATAGATGGCAAAATAGAGGAAATTTACTGCAAAGAAAATCACGCTCTGTCCTGTCAGCCCTTTTAAATCCTGAGCAAGCGAAGATTTCTCCCGCTTGACAGAGGGCGGCACCACTTCCTCCGTATTTAAAAATGTAACTACAAAAATAAGCATGGCTGCGATTCCGTAGATGGTCATAGTCACCAGATATCCCTTTTTGGCATTTCCTCTTCCAAAAAACTCCACAAGGGGTGAGGTGATGGTCATAACGATTGCTGTTCCGATCATGGCGCAGATCATACGGGAGGAAACCAGACAGTTTCTCTCATGTAAATCTGAAGTAAGCCGCGGAACAATGGTGTTAAGCGGAATGTTCACCACTGTATAAGCTGTACAGAGCAGACAATAGGTCACATAAGCCCAGACAATCTTTCCCGTCATATGTAAATCCGGCACAAAAAATGTCATGATAGTAAAGACAGCAAACGGAACTGCTCCCACGAGAAAATAAGGTCTTCCCTGTCCCCATTTTGTGTGGGTCCTGTCCACCAAAATCCCCATTCCCGTATCAGTCAGCGCGTCAATAAACTTTGTGACCAGCATCAGCGTACCCGCTACGGCCGCTGATATTCCAAACACATCTGTATAAAATATCATCAGATAAGACGCCATGGTACTGAATACCAGATTGCAGCCGAGATCCCCCACCCCGTATCCAATCCTTTTTTTCCACTTTGATGTCACAGCGCCATTCCCCTCTGACGGGATGTTCTGCAAACACTCTGCCTGCTCCATATTCCTTCCTCCTTAAATCTTTTTCTTCCTTCTTTTTTATCTTTTTTACATCTTATTTTCCATGACAGTCCCTATTCTGCCAGTTTTGTAAGCTGCTTCATATCTTCCTTCAAATTTTGATAGATAGAGTGATACAACCTGAAATATTCATTGTATTTTTCATGGTTCTTCTCATCCGGCATGATTTTTTCGCCCAGCACCTGCCATTTTTTCACTTTTTCATAGGACAGAATGCCTGTACCGATACCTGCCAGGATCACATCTCCCATATTCGCTTCCACATCCTGTTTTGGACAGACCACCGGATAGCCGGTCACATCAGCGAAAATCTGTCTCCACAGTTTTGATTTTGTCACCCCTCCGGCCAGGAGGATATACTCACCAAGCTCCTCTCCTGTGGCTTCCATGGCGTCTCTCAGGGAATAGGCAACCGCCTCCAGAAATGCCCGGTACAGATGACCCTTGGTGTGCGCCAGGGACAGCCCCACTACAGTACCTTTTGCGTCGGAATCCCAGACCGGACTTCTCTCCCCCATAAAATAAGGAAGAACAACCAGTCCGTCACTTCCCACCGATATCTTTTCCGCCTGATGGTTCAGAAGGTCATAGGCACTGCCTCTCCCCTCTGACTCCGCGCGCATCTCTTCCTCTGCAAAGGTATTCCTAAACCATTTTACTATAGCACCTGCTGTTGCTCCCCCGGCAAAGTAATAGGAAAGATTTTTCGCATCATACAGGTAGGGCCATACGATCAGCCCGTTTCCTTTTACCGGCTTATCAGAAATCAGCGCCGCGCACATGGAGGTTCCGATGGCCGCTGCGTAGATGCCGGATTCCAGCACACCCAATCCGATATTGGCAGCGCCGCAGTCAATGCCCCCTGCAATGACCGGCATTCCCTCCATAAGCCCCAGACTCTGTGCTGCCTCTTTTGTCAGGCCTCCTGCAATGTCTGTGGATTCCACAAGCTTCCTGGGCATCTTCTCCATGGGAATTCCCATAGCCTCCATCATTTCCTCTGACCAGGTTCTTGTGCGCATGTCGAAGATCCCGCCAATATTTCCGGCTGAAGAATAGTCAATGACAATCTGTCCTGTCAGATGATATATCACATAATCGTTGGGAGGAAGAAAGAGTTCTGTCTTTTCCCAGTTTTCCGGCTCATGATTCTTTATCCAGAGCATTTTTGTGTATCCATAGTAGGGATCAGCGCCATTCTGGGTGATATCCAGAAGTCTTTCTTCCCCCACATGTGACAGAACCCAGTCACTTTCCTCCTGTGCCCTTCTGTCCATCCAGATCAAACATGGGCGGACCGGCTGCATCTCCTTATCAAGAGGTATACCGGAACCTCCGTAGAGACCGCTGACAGCAAGACCGCTGATGTCCTCTTTTGCCACACCGGATTTATTCACTGTTTCCCTGATAGATACAAGTGCTGCGTCCAGCCACACCTGGGGCCACTGTTCTGCCCATAAGGGGCGGGGTGTCAGCACATCGTACTCCACCAGATGTTTTGCTATGAGATTCCCCTCTGTATCCATTAATATAGTTTTTGTACCGGATGTACCGATATCCGTACCTAATAAATATTTCATTACTGTTCTCCTTCAGCAGACATTTTTAGCTGGCTGTAACTGCTCAGTACCCGCAGATCTGCCGAGCAGCTGCAGCCGTTGGCTCTTTTTTAGAAACAGGTGAAAGCTCCATCCACAATGAAATCTGAACCAGTGGTAAAGCTGCTGGTATCTCCTGCCAGATATACCGCAATAGACTGCAGTTCTTCCGGACGTCCCATACGTCCCATAGGCGCCATGGCATTCCACTGTTCGATCAAAGGCTTCAGGCTTGGAGAGTTCAGTGTCAACTCTGTTCCCATGTATCCCGGGCTGATGCAGTTTACCCTGACACCGCGCTTTGCAAATTCAATGGCCATGGATTTTGTAAGCTGGACAACACCTGCCTTGGATGCGTTGTAGGAACACTGGGGCTGGGGTACATTTACAATGTGGGCTGACATGGAGGCTGTGTTGATTATGGAGCCGTGTCCCTGTTTCAGCATCTGTTTTGCCGCCGCCTGTGCAGTTAAGAAGACACCGCTTAAATTGATATCAATAACTTTTTTCCACTGCTCATAGGTCATCTCCTCACAGGGGATGTTCATGCAGATACCCGCATTGCAAAAGGCTGCATCCAGTCTGCCAAATGTACTCATGATCTCTTCCATCATGGCGTTGACTTCCTCCGGCTTTGTAACATCGGTCCTTATGGTGATGGTCTTCACACCGTTTTCTTTTGCGATACCGGCCGCAGTCTTTTCTGCCTCCTCAATATCCACATCCACAATTGCCACATCGCTGCCCGCTTCAGCAAGGGCGATGGCTATCTGCTTTCCAATACCTCTGGCACCTCCTGTTACAAAAGATACTTTTCCGTCCAGTCTCATTTTCTCGATAATACCCATAGTTTTTCTCCTTTTCTCTGTACTGCTCGTTTTTGTGATTTAATTTTGTAAAATCATTTTGTAAAATATATTTATATAATAATCCTCCCAGTTCATTTCGTCAATATGTATAACCATCCAAATATAAGGGGTGATTTTTATGAATTTCTACTAAAGGTGTTCTCTGAAAATTTGTGCTATACTCTATTGTATAAAGTTTTTTTATAAATCTCCTTTACAAATACGGAAACGCCCTTATTCCATACCGGTGTATACGATGATATACAGAAAGGAAAGAATACCATTATGGGAAATATTACATTGACTGATATAAAGAAAAACAATTATTCTCTGATCTATAATCTGTTGTATGAACAGGAAAAGCTCTCCAAACAGGAGATTGCCAACCAACTCCATCTCAGTCTGCCCACAGTAACGCAGAATCTGGTGGCGCTGGAAGAAGCAGGGCTGCTCAAAAAGGGAGGACAGTTTGAATCGCAGGTGGGAAGAAGAGCGGTTGCCTACACCATATGTCTTCAGGCGGGAATCGGGATCGGTGTGGAGATTTTAAAGAAACAGATAAAGATCCTGGCGGTGGATTTAAAAGGCAGGATCTGTGGCTGTACAGAACAAAAGCTTCTCTATAGAAATGATGACGCTTATTATAAGGAGATTGCAGGATTTGTCAGCACTTTTATCCGGGAAAGCGGCTTTATGAAAAAGCAGGTTCTCGGCATTGGTTTTGCTGTACAGGGATTGACAACGGCTGACGGACAGGAGATCATCTTCGGAAAAACCCTGGGATATACCGGTCTTAAGATCACAGCCCTCTCCAGATATCTGGAATACCCCTGCATGTTCCTCCACGACGCCAAATGCGCTGCCGCCACAGAGCTGTGGAACCGCAGAGATCTGACAGATGCCATATATCTCTCTATAGGCAAACATCTGGGCGGCGCTGTGATCATCGGCGGCCAGACTGTGATGGGAAAACAAAACCATGGCGGTGCTGTGGAGCATATGACTTTGGTCCCCAAAGGACGGCAGTGCTACTGCGGCAAGTCCGGCTGCATGGAGACCTACTGCTCTGTCAACGCACTGCTTTTGGAGGAAGAGACACTGGAGGAATTCTTCACCGGACTGAGGGATGGGGATAAGGAGAAAAAGGGAAGGTTTGATGAATACCTGGATCACCTCTCCACAGCAGTCAATAACCTGCACATGGTGATGGACTGTGATGTGATCCTTGGAGGACATATGGCTCCATATCTGACAGAAGAAGATCTGCAGGTGCTGCACGAAAAGGTACGGGAGAAATCCGCTTTTCCGGATGAGCAGGACTTTATCTTTTTGTCTGAATCGGCAAAGGATTCTGTGCCTGTGGGTGCGGCGCTTGGATTTGTGAAAGAGTTTCTGGAAGAGATCTAGAGTGCGTTTTTCAGGGATCTCACCTTTCTCTCTGTCACCACATCCCCGGGCAAAATCTCACTGCAGAGGATGGGTGAATCAGCCGTATACCGACTCCTTCCCGCAGCCGCTGCCGCTCTGCTCCGGTTGGCATAGCAGTAGAGGCATCCGTGAGGACAGGTATCGTAGGAGCCTATGTCTATGCTCTCCATACAGCCGCACTCATTCCTCTGGTTTTTATCCTTTTTTATATCCAGGCCGCACCCGCACAGGTGCCGGATCAGTTCCCCGTCAATACAGCTCCCGTGACCGATCCCGTATTGCTGCAGATCCGCTTTCTCCGCGCAGGTCACGATCTGCATACCATGATTTTTTGCAGTATGAGCCAGCTTTTCGGCAAATTCACCCAGGCTTTTGTCCTCAAAAGCTTCACAGCCCAGCTTTTCCAAGTTCTTTTTTATCTTTGGATAATAGTCCAGAAAACTGATGACCACCTGCTTTGTGTACCCCTCCAGTTCTTCCGCGATCCGGGCAAAGGCCTGCAGATGGTATTGCGGGGTATAACGGGCATTGAAGAAAACCGGGTCATAGCGCCATACGGCCCGCTCTGCTCCTATGGTCCCTGAAAGCGATTTGAATGCGGGAAGCAGAATCTTTTTCTTATCCGGCAGCCCCGGCTCCACGTCCTTTCCATATCCGGTCAGGGTAAACTGAAAATAAAACATATACCGCTCCAGAAGCGGCAGCCTGTCAAGCATTGGCACAGGGTTCTTGGTCCAGAACACAATGCAGTCCACCACATCCGGCGCCAGGGATATCCTGCTCACCTGATGCCGGTTAAAGGGATTGCGGACACAGGCGTATCCCTCCTCTATTCTGCCAAAAAACCAATCCGCATAATATGCCGGCACATCCGTCCTTCGGCTCACACTCAATATCAATCAGACCACCTCTTTCTCGAAAATATGTTCGTTTTTTCTGATTATACACCTTTCTGTCTCCAGACACAACCGTGACACAAATTTCAAGAAAAATCCCCCAAAATTCGTCTTGTTCCATCCCTCTCCATTGTCTATACTTAAAGGCAGGAAAAGGTAATGAACCGTTACAGGAAACATTTTATGACAGGAGGAACGATCATGAACAGAGAATACCATGTGGCAGTCACAGGCTGCGATCATGCAGAGGGAACAAAAGAGAATCCCTTTAAGACCATATCAAGGGCGGCAAAGGCGGCTGAGACAGGAGACAAGGTCATTGTACACGAGGGTGAATACCGGGAATGGGTGAAACCAGAGCACAGCGGCTACAGCAATATCAGCCGGATCGTATACGAAGCTGCAGAAGGCGAAAAGGTTGTGATCAAAGGCTCCGAGCGCATCCAAAACTGGGAGAATATCGAAGGAACTGTCTGGAAAGCAGTGGTTCCCAACACACTTTTCGGGGATTATAACCCCTATAAGGAAGCCCTTTGGGGTGATTGGTTCATCTATCCCGATGACAACTCCGTCCATGCAGGCGATGTCTATTTAAACGGCAAATCATTTTATGAAGCCAAATCCCTTGACGACGTGAAAAATCCCCAGATCCGCACAGAGGGGTACAACCCGCCGTGGACAAAACATCCGGAACCGATCAAAGATAAAGAGTGGACCATCCATCAGTGGTATGCTGAGACAGACCATGATAATACATATATTTATGCCAATTTCCAGGGCGCTGACCCTAACAAAGAACTGGCTGAGATCAATGTGCGCAAATGCTGCTTCTACCCAGAGAAGACAGGTATGAATTATATCACCGTGCGGGGCTTTGAGATGGCACAGGCCGCCTGCCCGTGGACACCTCCAACCGCTGACCAGCCGGGTCTTATAGGCGCCAACTGGAGCAAGGGCTGGATCATTGAAAACAATATCATCCACGACGCAAAATGCAGCGGTATCAGCATCGGCAAAGAAGCCTCCACAGGCCACAACCTCTGCACCAGAAGACACAGAAAACCAGGTTACCAGTACCAGATGGAAGCTGTGTTCCGTGCCCTGAAGATTGGCTGGAGCAAAGAAAAGATCGGCTCCCATATTATCAGGAATAATGTCATTTATGACTGCGGACAGAACGGTATTGTAGGCCATATGGGATGTGTATTCAGCCAGATCTACAATAACCATATTTACAACATTGCCGTAAAACATGAGTATTTCGGTTACGAGATCGCAGGCATCAAGCTGCACGCAGCCATTGACGTACAGATTCATAACAATAATATCCATGACTGTACCCTAGGTACCTGGCTTGACTGGCAGGCACAGGGCACCCGGGTCAGCAAAAACCTCTACTACAACAATGACCGTGACCTGATGGTTGAAGTGACACATGGTCCTTACATGGTGGACAACAACATTTTTGTCTCCGCCTACAATTTTGACAATATCGCCCAGGGCGGCGCTTATGTCCACAACCTTTGCTGCGGAACCATGAGAAGAGAGGATGTCCTGAACCGTTCAACACCCTACCACTTCCCTCACAGCACCGAAGTTGCCGGCACCACACCTGTTTACGGCGGAGATGACCGTCTGTACAACAACATTTTCGTAGGCAGCGCAGATGCCTATACCGAGCAGTCCTTATGCGGAACGGTAGGCTACAACGGTTCCACCACTACCCTGGAGGAATATATGGAGACAGTTGCCTCCATGGGCAATGAGGATCTGGAAATGTTTGAACAGGTAAAACAGCCTGCATACATTGATCACAACGCTTATCTGAAAAACGCTCCTGCCTTTGATGCAGAAAAGGAAAATTATATAAGTACGTCTGATCCACAGGTAAAAATCTTGGTGGAGGAAGATGGAACTTATCTTGAAATCCATGCAGAAAAAGGGCTGCTTGACACCCCTGCTGAAATCATCTGTACCGAAAAGTTGGGAATGGTCCGGATTCCCGAAGCTCCGTTTGACGGCCCCAACGGTGAATCCATTGTTCTGGACACTGACTATAGCGGTTCCAAACGCTGCGAAGCACCATCTGTCGGTCCTCTGGAAGGCCTGAAAGAAGGATATAACAAGATAAAAGTCTGGGGATAATCTCCTCATGGAAAATGGGACGCCCTGTTACAAGGCGTCCCATCTTTTAACCACTTTTATCTGTTATCTGCTTTCATTTGATCTTTCATTTGTCCAGATATCGTTTTTCATATTCATTCACAGAGATAGGCTTGCTGAACAGGAATCCCTGTGCCAGCTCCACACCGCAGGCGCGGAGAACGGCAAGCTGCTCCTCCGTCTCAATTCCCTCTGCCACGATCTGTATCCCCATCTTCCTTCCCAGCTCCACAATAGAGCCTACGATAGCCCGGGCCTTGGTATTGTTCACTACATCATCCACCATACTTTTGTCCAGCTTCAGAACATCGAATTCTACTGCTGACAGAAGTGCCAGATTGGCATACTCTGTGCCGAAGTCATCAATCGTTACAATGAAACCCGCCTCCCTGAGATTTTCGATCAGAACTCCGATATCTATGTTATCAATGCTTCTCACCGTCTCTGTGATTTCGATTTCAAGATATCTGGGGGATATTTCATATTTTTCACAGATTGAGAGAAGCCGCTCTATAAAGTGCGGTTGGATCAGGGAATACCGGGAGAAATTCACGGATACAGGAAATCCTTTTTTCCCCTCCCTGCTCCATTCCTTTATCTTGGAACAGATGAATTCAAATACAAAGAAATCAATCTGGCTGACAGTCTGGGACTCCTCAAGCAGAGGCAGGAAATTGCCGGGAAGCACCAGGGAACCGTCTCTTGACTGATACCGGATCAAAGCCTCCGCCCCCACTGCCATCCTGTCCGCCGAAGAAATCTTTGGCTGCAGATAGACTACAAACTGGTTTCTGCTGATCTCCTCTCTGAGGATTTCAGGGTCCGTCAGATAAAGCAGTTCATCGCTGTGATGACGGTACCTTTTTGAAGCCGGATTATTTCTGTAGAATTCCTTTTTGTCCTCATACATTCTGGCGTCTGCATTGGCCACTGCCTGTCCCACATCCATAAGCTTTTCTGTCCACTGGGACCCAATTGCAGCCTTACAAAGCTCATCTCTTTTAAAAGCAGCCCTCAGCTCACTCACCATTCCCCGGAACTGTTCCTTGGAGACCGAAGGGCAGACGATCACAAACTCATCGCCTCCCACCCGATAGAAATTTCCTTCCCCAAAAACCTGCTTCATGCGCTCTGCGCACTCTATGAGCACTTTGTCCCCAAACGCATGGCCATACCGGTCATTGATGTCCTTAAGCCCGTTGACATCCAAATAGACGATACCAACACTTCCCACTTTTCCGGTCATCTCCTGCATATCTTCAATGTAACGGTTTCTGTTGTAAAAGGATGTCAGGGTATCGTGATAGCTGAGATGGGAAAGCTGCTGCTCATCCTCGGCTCTCCGATAGGCCAGCAGAATGAAGTAGCAAAGGGTCTGGAGAATGGAACCAATGTTCATCAGACGTTCCTCCGGAAGGTTATCCACTCCCAGACATCCCATCAGAACCCCTTCTCTCTCAAGTAGTGCCACAGCCGTATTGCGGATGTTCCGTTCTTCGATGATCGCTTCACTTCCCGGAAATACTTCTTTAAACTCTTTTGTATCCTTTATAACGATACAGCCTTTCTGGTTCAGCACCTCCCGCCACTGTTCCAGCCGCTCATGGGGCAGCCCCCTAAGAACTTTCTCTCCATTTTCCACACCCGAAGCACACCACTCATAATCTCTATACAAAAAGCCTTCACGCATATTGAACATATATGCTCTCTCAGCTTTTAAAAAGGTTCCGATCTCCTGGAGTACATCACTCACCGCATCTTTCATATCCTTTTTGCAGTACAGGGTTCTGACACACTCCATCACCATCTGTTCTGAACTCAGGGCGTATTTCAGCTTTTCTTTTTCATGTTCCGCTTCCGTAGTGTCAAAAGCCAGCTCCAGACGTGCCCGCCTTCCGTCCCATTCGATCAGACGGTCTTTTAACAGATAATGACGGCCTGTGATCGGATTGGTAGTCTCCCAGGTATAATTCTCTCCGCTCTTTAAAAATTTATTGGTACAGAAGGGGCAGGGGCTGTCCCTTCCCTGAAGTACGCGGTAGCACACTTTTTCTTTAATATCATCCACATGAAAACTGCGCTTTCCCGCATCATTTATAAATAACAGCTCATAGGTATCCATATCAGAGACATATAAAAGTTCCGATATTTCGTTCATGGGAGCCTGCAGATCCTTGGTCATTCTGGAAAGCTTTCGGCTTTTTTCCAAATTGGCATTTTCCATCATATCAACAGCCCTGCGCCGCTTTTCCTGCTTTTTCATATAGAATGCCAGCAGAACCGCCGCAACAGTACATATGAAAATCAGGGCGGCAAAGCAGATCTGTGCCATACGGACATAGCGTTCCGCATATTCCTCCGCAACGCCGACACTCTCATCAGCCAGCCAGAAAAAGTCTTCGCTGAGACTGTAAAGCCGGCCGCTGTCCGCGCCGTCTCTCACTTTCAGGATCTCCTGTTTTATTTCACTCCAGCGCTCCTGCATGCTGGTCATCATTTCCTGGTATTCTGAGTCCTTCAGCCTGACCAGATGGTTCTCCCCTTTACCGGTGCGCAGCTCTTCAATAATGCCGTCCAGTCTGCTGATCAAAGCGTCGTCTCTGTGACCTTCCAGTTCCTCCTTCACCAGCCTCTGGGTTGCTCCGCGCACAACACCGGTATAATTGATGACTCTTGCATTTCCCTGAAGATTTCCCATAGAATACAAGGACAGCAGACCTGATAAAATAAGAGCGACCAACAGAAAAATAGTCATCATTCTCTTTTGCATATGCCCTTCCCCTCAACCCTTTCTCACAGACAGCCCTGCAGCATTTAAGCTGTTCAGTACCCCCGCAGTTACCATATTTCTCTTTATTATTCTTAAGTATAGGATGTATTTTACTGCAAGTCAATCTGCTTTGTCTTTATACATTAAAAACCTTTTTCTATACTTTAATTTGGCGTAGTCCAGTATTCTTTTGAGATAGACGGAATCATAAGCTCCTCCGATCACGCCTGCCACGGGAATCCCCTGAAGGAACTTCATATACAGCAGTTCCCCGGAAAGAACAGCGGAGGTTTCTTTTATCTGTTCTCTGCTGTCATATCCATGGGGCAGGGTCTGTTCCATGATAAACCTGTCTGCCCGGTCATTGATTGCTTCCAGCTCCTCTCCGTAAGACAGGGCTGCCTGAATGAGCAGCAGTATGAAATATTTCTCCTCCTCCGTGTCATAAGGAAATCCATAGTGCAGTGCCGTCTCATAGATACTTTTCAGTATCATGCCCGTAAAAAGAGGAATATCCGGAAGACCGATACCCAGTATCCCAAGGCCTACTCCTTCCACTCCTGCCAGGAGAAGATTTTTATTTCCCGCAGCCTCCGCCTTCTTTTTAAAGGCGCGGAGTGTTTTTTTATTTTCCAGCAGTCCGGCTGCGTAGGCATCTACTTTATACGTGTGCTCTATCTTCTCCCTGGAATATGTCTTCTCTATCACATCCGTTCCCTTCTCAAATATGAGGCCGAATGCCTTTTCAAACGCCTTATCCAGAGTCTCCTGCAGCCTGGCCGGTACCTTTTCTTCTAAAGTCCGGTCAAGAAAAGACCCTTTCTTCTCCTCATTTCGTTTTAGAAATGCCTGCTCTTTTTTTAGAACCGCTTCTATCTCCGCTGTCATAGTAGTTTTTTTTCTTCTACCGATCATGTTTCCGCCTTTCCAAAGAAGTTTCTGTCTGCTGCTACTATATATATTCCAGTTCACTGAATGCTTTTATAAATTCTTTTTTTCCATATCCCTCGAATTCTGCTTCCAGCATGGTTTCATCCTCACTCACCACAACGCCTGTTCCATATCTGGAATGCCGGACAAGCTTCTGCTGTTTGGCCGGTTCTGTCTGTTCCAATCTCTCTTCCAGCCTCTCTTCCGTTCTCTGTTCCGGTCTCTCTTCCGATTTCTGATGCATTCTCTGTTCCGAATACCCGGCAGACATGCTGCGCCTCTGTTCCTGCACCTGGCGTTTTAAGTCCTGCAGGCTCACAGCAGGGCCTGTATCCTCGCAGCTTTCCAAAAGCTTTGGCGGAATCATGCGGATATAACGGCTCTCCCCCGGTTCAGCCCTCTCCTGAGGATTGGTGTAATAGGACAGCTCCAGATGATCCTTTGCTCTGGTGATCCCCACAAAAAACAGTCTTCTCTCTTCCTCCTCCCCCTCCATATCCCTGGTTCTGAGCGGAATCAACCCATAATTCACCCCTGTGATAAACACACATGAAAACTCCAGCCCCTTTGATGCATGGATGGTCATGAGTTTTACGCTGTCTTTCTCCCGGCTGATATCCTCCCGCAGCACATCCAGTCCGTAGAGCGAGGAGGAATTGACAAACTCCCGCATTCCTGACACCCGGTCTGTCTGCTGTTCTCTCACATAGGCATACATGATTCCAAACATTCTGTGCACTGCGTCACTGTCCTCGCAAAATGATACCGACACAGGGTTTAAATACCGGTCCAGTTCAAAATAGGAAAACAGCTCCTCCTCATTGTCCAGTTCCCTGCATTTTTCCATCAGTCCGCACATTTTATCAAACAAGACAGATTTTCCCCGCTGACCGTCCCGGACGATCTCCTCAGCTTTTTTCCCGCTGATGCCTTCCCCGTACTCCCGGCTGGACAGCACATAGATCCCGGATGCCGCGTCCTTTGTATTCAGAGAAAAGCGAAGAAGACGGATGCACCATTTGAGCACAGGCACATCACCCACCGTCTTCTTTAAGGATACCTCGAAGGGGATACCCTCTCTTAAGAACACATCCTCAAATATTTGGGACTGGCTCTGCAGACGGTAAAACACAGCCATCTCTCCATAAGATATGCCCTCTTCATGCAGTTTTTTCATTCTGGCCGCAAGATAGCAGGCGTCCTGAAAAGCATCATACTGGCGTCTGACTATGATCCTGCTTCCCGGCTCCCGGACTCCTGTAAGAGGGATGCCGTTCTGGAGAAAACACCGGGCAGCTTCCAAAATAGAGGTACTGGAGCGGTAGTTGACGGGAAGCGCAAGCTCCTTTGCCTGATATTTGTGCTTTAAAGTATAAAATATCTGAAAGGCACTGCCCCGCCAGCTATAGATCACCTGGTTTGGATCCCCCACCGCAAACAGGCTAGCTCCGCGGCTTATGAGAAGGTCCATGAAGACAAGCTGCTGGGTGTCACTGTCCTGGACTTCATCTACTATGACCCACTTGGGAGATACAGATTTCTGCTTTTCCTCCTTCAGGAGAAAATTTGCATTTTCCAACAGGTCAAAAAAAGTCATTTTATCCTGCTTTGCCTTCTCCTCCCCAAGCAGCCCGGCAAGCTTAAAAATATCATCCTGATATTTTGAAACCCTTTTTTCCTCCTCCCGGACAGCCATGGCTGACTCTAGTCTTTTTTTAAGGCGGTTCTTATATTTTATCTTCAGTTTATGCTGTCTGATCAGGTCATAGGCAAGCTCCAGTTCCTCCTCGGGGTCTATGACCAGAAACTCCTTCGTATAATCCAGGTTCTCCACTGGAAGGAATTCCCGCAGATAATACAGAGCTGTACTGTGAAAGGTGCCGAACCCCCTGAGCTTATCCGCAGGCAGGTCCGGTTCTGCTGCCAAAAGTCTGGATTTGATCTCATCTGCTGCTTTATTTGTAAAGGTGAGCACTGTCATATCCTCGTAACCCACCCCTTTTATATGGTGCAGATACTGGATCTTGGCGATCAGCACTGTCGTCTTGCCGCTCCCCACGTTTGCGTTCACCACACAGGCAGGACTCTCATCCAGAACCGCTTCTCTTTGATATGGATTCAATCTGTCCAGTTCTTTTTCAAAATTCAATTCCATGCTGTATCCCCCGCACTGTCAACCGTTTTTCCCGTCATGTAAATGCGAATATCTCCGTCTGATCTTTTCCTCTGTGTCCTTCTTATTGCTCCCCTTGTCTGACAGACGCACTTCCAGGCGAAGGGCAGCCGGGGCATCTGTGTAAAAGGCAATCATATTTTTCAGGCTCTGCCTGTTGGCGTCTTCCAGGATCCACATCTGATAAAAGGTGCTGGATGTGGGAAGAAACAATATGTTTCCTTCAATGTTTACCTCCTCCACAGTATTCAAAAATGCTGCCATGGACTCCCCATTCCGGCTCAGCAAGGCGCAGAATTCTTTCCATTTGGAGGGAAGCTCCGCAAACGCGAACGGTTTCTGCATATAAGTGGAGGGCGCGTGTTCGGGCAGTTTCATCCCCATGGGAGGATCCAGTTCCATCAGCAGATTTTCCAGACCCCAGCGCACAATGCTTTTGTCCAGCCGATAATCACCTACGCAGGCCGCGCAGCCGTCTTTACATTTACAGCCGCTTACCATCTCTATGGCATGTTCTATGATCTTCGGCATGAGTTCATAGGCTTTTTCCGCATATCCCAGGCCGCCCACATACTCATCAAAAATATAGAGGCAGACTTCTTCCTCGAGACCTGCACCCATATCCAGCGCATTGCCTGACATGGTGATGCCTATATCCTCCTGTTCTGTCATGGTTGCCATCCGGGCAGCATTCCGAAGTGCATAACAGACGCCTTCAAAATGGTTGTTTCTCAAAACCTGTCCGTTTCCTGTTTCCCTTATCAGACTCCTGTAAACCTTCACAACATTTGAGGGAATGGTGATCCAGGTACTTTCCGTGTCAAAATCCTTGGACAAGGGCTGCTCAAGCTGCCCGTATCCCAGATTCTGATGGTTGTGGAACTGCAGTTTTTTATACATGTAAACGGATTCCTTTACATTGACATCGCCGAATGAAACCCTTATCCTTTTATATTCCTTCTCTGCATTCCCATGTATGACACGGATCTCTGCGGCGCTTCCCGGCATGGTGTAATAGTTTCCGCAAAAGGGTACCGCATAGGAGGTTTTCGTCTCCCTGTCCATTTGTACGATTTCATACTGGGCGCCTCCGTGCATGTACACTGCACCTTCATGGATCTCCCGGAAAGCCTGCATCTCATCCATCTCTGTAATGATCCTGGAATTCTCCCGGTCCACCAGTTTATATCTGACCTTATCTATATTTCTAAGACTATAGTCACCTGCCGGAAATGTATCTCCGGACCAGGCAAATCTGCCATCCTGGGCATGCAGCTCTTTTACCCGCAGAAGAACCGGTATCGTCTCACCCAGATCGGGAAAAACAGCGATATCATCAAGAGTAAGGGGCAGTTCCGCCGCCGCTGCCCGGATATGGGCAAGTTCAATGAGAAGATTGTCTCTGTCCACCACTGCGCTCTCGCTCTCCCCGTCAAAAAGCCAGTCCGGATTGATGGAGATATACTGGTCAAACGGCAGGTTGTCCAGGATCAGATAGTTGGTACAGGCTCTGCCGCTTCTTCCGGCTCTTCCTGTCTGCTGCCAGAAGGAAGCTCTGGTTCCCGGAAATCCGGCGAGCACGGTTGTGTCTATTTTACCGATGTCTATGCCCAGCTCAAGAGCATTGGTGGAAATAAGGCCGCAAAGCTCCCCGGCCGTCATTTTCCTTTCAATCTCTTTCCGTTCTCTTGGGGTATAGCCTCCCCGGTAGCCTGAAATCCGCGCTGTAAGTCCTGCACCGGGAATGCCCTCCCCCTCCAGCAGATCACGGGCTTCTTTTAGGATAACTTCCACGTTTCTGCGGGATTTGGCAAATGTGAGAAAGCTCTGTCCCTTCTCTGTCAGTTCTGCCGCCATGGACGCCGCCACAGAGTTACTCTGCACCTGCCCGTAATACTGGTTGTCTTTCCCGTATATCTTAGGCGGCTGGAGAAAAACATATTTTTTCTCCGGAGCAGGGGAACCGTCCCTGTCAATGCAGAGAAATTCCCTCTGACAGACTGCCTGGGCAAGTTCCACAGGGTTTGCTATGGTAGCGGAACTGCAGAGGAACTGAGGAGTGGCGTGATAGTATCTGCATATCCTGGACAGGCGGCGGAATACATTGGCAAGGTGTGAGCCAAATGCACCGCGGTATGTGTGCAGCTCGTCTATGACTATGTATTTCAGGTTTGAAAAGATAAAATCAAAGCCGGCTTTGCTGTGGTTAGGAAGGAATGCGCTGTTGAGCATCTCCGGATTGGTAAGGATGATGTTGGCATTCTTCCTGATTCGGCTCCGCTCGGCAGGAGGAGTATCGCCATCATATACCCCTGCGGACAGTCTGTGCTGTCCAAATGCCTCCGTCCAGGGTTGTATTGCCCGGTATTGGTCGCTTGCCAGGGCTTTTGTAGGATACAGGAAAATAGCCCTGGACTGGGGATTGGTCAGTATTTCCTGTATGACAGGGAGAAGGAATCCCAGGGTCTTGCCGCTGGCTGTGGAGGTTGTGATGACTATATTTTTCCCCTGCATGGCCTGGGTAAACATCTCTGCCTGATGAGTGTAGAGGCTTTTGATTCCTGTGGAGGACAGGTGGGAGCAGATTTCCTCTGACAGGCCGGATGGATATGGGGCATACTGCGGGGGTGTTGATGGGATGGTTTTTTGGTATACGATTAAATCTTCTATTTGCATGGGGAACTCCTGTTGGTTTTTTGTGAGTGAGGAACGTTTGTTCTTAGTTTAGCATTTTTGGCGGGGAGATGCAATGGGGATGTGGTCCATGTGATTTGGGTGGTTTACGGACGGAAAGAGTAGCCCTCTGGGGATGATAATGATCACTTTCCTCTCCGGATTTGGGTGGCTCACGGACGGAAAGAGCAGCGGTCCGGGGGCAGGGCAGGCAGGGATAATTCATCCGACGTTCCGCTGGCAGGCAGCTAACCTGCTGGCATTCACTAAATTCGTCGGCAAAGGCCTCCTCATTAAGTGTCTGCCGCAGGTGGATCTGCCTGCCGCTCCACTTAGCCTACTGAATTATCCCTGCCTGCCCTGCCCCCGGACCGCTGCTCTTTCCTGTTGGTGGAATGCGGATGGGATAAATGAGTGGAGGTTATTTTGATTGTAAAGGAGATGGATAGACGGAGGTTCTCTGGGTCATGAATGGAATAAATGAACAGAGGTTATTGCGAATGTGAACAAGATGGATGAGCAGAGATTATTTGGATTATGAAGGAGATGGATGGATGGAGGTTCTTTGAGAGTGCGGGTGGGATGAATGGATGGAGATTGTTTGGATAAATGATGAAATATTGGGATTTTAGTTGACATTGGGGGGTGATGTGTTATTATGAAAGCATACGTTTTAAATCATATGTTTTAAATCGAGTGGTTTAGGACGAGTGATATAGCGGATATTTGAATATTATTAGGGATGGAGTGATGAGGGATGCCGCCTAAGGCTAAGTTTACTAGGGAAGAGATTGTGAATGCGGGATTGAGTATCGTGAGGAAAAGGGGGATGGGTGCGGTTACGGCCAGGGAGCTGGGGATGGAGCTGGGGAGTTCTGCCAGACCTGTGTTTACTGTGTTTCAGAGTATGGAAGAGGTACAGGAAGAGATTGTACGGGCTGCTAAGGATGTTTATAACCGGTGTGTGAAGCAGGGACTTTCACAGGAGATGGCTTTTAAGAGTGTGGGGATGGAATATATCGGATTCGCCAGAAGGGAGCCTCAGCTTTTCCGGCTTTTGTTTATGAGAGAGAGGGCGGAGACACCCGGGGTGAAGGATGTGCTTTTTGCAATTGATGATAATCATGAAGAGATCCTGCATTCGATTCAGGCACAGTATGGACTGAACGAGGAGGACGCATGGGCTTTGTATCGGCATTTGTGGATTTATACACATGGGATCGCTGCACTCTGCGCAACAAATGTCTGCAGCTTTGAGGAGGAGGAGATTGAAAAAATGGTGACAGAAATTTTTATAGGCGTATTGAAAAATATAAAGGCAGGTGAACGGTATGATCAGAGCTTGTGATATTTTTAAGTCTTACGGAAGCAGTGACAACTCTCTGCCCGTGCTCAGGGGGATTTCTCTGGACATAGAGGAGGGAGAGTTTGCTGTCATCCTGGGAGCTTCCGGCTCAGGAAAATCCACATTGCTGAATGTTCTGTCCGGACTGGAGACGCCGGATAAAGGAGACGTGTTCTATGGCGAAAAAAAAATTACAGGACTTGGTGAAAGCGAGCTGACACAGTTCCGGAAAGAATATGTGGGATTTATTTTCCAGCAGTATTATCTTCTGCCTCACATGAACGTGGATAAGAATGTGAAGATGGGAGCTGATCTGTCGGGAAATAAGGATTACCGGGATATGATCAAAGCGGTAGGGCTTGGCGATAAACTGGAAAAACTGCCGGGAGAACTCAGCGGCGGGGAACAGCAGCGTGTCTCTGTTGCAAGGGCATTGGCGAAAAAACCTAAAGTGCTGTTTCTGGATGAACCTACCGGGGCTTTGGATGAGGAAACTGGAAGGCTGGTACTGGATTATATCTGTAAGCTGCAGGACATGTACGGTTTTACAGTCGTCATGGTTACACATAATCAGAATATTGCCCAGATGGCTCATAAGGTGATCCTGATGAACAGCGGCAAAGTCACAGATTTATATAGGAATGCCGCCCCGAAAACTGCTTATGAGATAGGATGGTGATCATATGGTCGTAGGATTCAGAGACGCAGCGAAATTTACCGGGATTTTTATTATATCCTGCTGTGCAGTCTTCGTCTGCACCTTGTTCCTGAATTTTAATATGGATATGGCTGGGATACGGGATGAGATCACGCCGGGGGCAGTTACTGTATTTTATGAAGCCCAGGTCTCATCCGGCAAGATGATCAGTTGTGTGAGCGGAGGCTGTCTTTTGCTTACTTCTGTTATCATGTTATTTTTTTATATTAAGCATTATATTGACTGTCACCGAAAAGAACTGGGCATCCTGAAGGCTCTGGGATATTCCGATTTTAAGATTGCCCGAGGCTTCTGGGTATTTGGACTTTGTGTGCTGTTGGGTACCGGTATTGGATTTGCCTCCTCTTTTTTACTGATGCCTACCTTTTACAGGGTGATGAATGAAGATAAGATCCTGCCAGACATTGCCGTCCATTTTCATTGGGCGCTGCTCTTTTTTCTTGTTCTGATCCCTGTGGGATTTTTTTCCATTCTCGCGGTCCTCTATGGATGCCGTAAACTCGGAAGCCCTGTGCTGACTCTGCTTCGCGGTAAACAGGGCGGAATTTTCAAGCTAAGGCGACAAAAAGGTAACAGCCGGAAGTCACTTTCCTTTTTGCAGGATCTGAGGCAGAGCACTGCCAGAAGCCGTATCTCTCTTTTATTTTTTATTGGATTTGCTTCTTTCTGTTACTCTTCCATGATGCAGATGACTTTTGGTATGAAGGAACTGGCCAGTGCCATGTTTGCTGTGATCATTTTTGTCATTGGTATCGTGCTTTCCTTTACGACGCTTCTTCTGTCTGTCACAACAGTGGTGGATGCCAACACAAAGACGATCGCTATGATGCGGGTGTTCGGATATTCCCAGAAGGACTGCCGGAAGGCGATCCTTGATGGATACAGGCCTGTGGCTTATGGAGGATTTGCTGTTGGAACCATGTATCAGTATGTACTGATAAAAAGTATGGTTAAGATCATCTATAAGGATATTCCCAATGTTCCGGATTACACCTTTAACTGGCAGGCGTTTTTTATTGTTTTATTTTCTTTTATTTTGGTTTATGAATTTATCATGCTGTGTTATTCTGTTAGAATAAAGAACATTTCTTTAAAGGAAATTATGCTGGAGTGACTTTTCCTTTTGAGATGATCAAATACAAGATCAGGAGGCTCTCAGATGAAATTAACTGTTCTGGTGGACAATAACACGTATATCGACCAATATTATGCAGGGGAACCGGCAGTGAGCTATTACATAGAGATTGATGATCTAAAAATCCTCTTTGATACCGGCTACTCCCATTTCTTCATAAAAAATGCTGTTTCCATGGGTATAGACTTAAATGCTGTCACGCATATTGTGCTCTCCCACGGTCATAATGACCACAGCAGAGGCTTAAAATACCTGCGTGAACAATATGCCCTTCCAAATGCCCGGCTGGTGGCCCATCCTCTGTGTTTCCGGCCAAAATCCTATGAGAACGAGTACATAGGTGCCCCCTTTTCCCTGGAAGAGATCAACAGGCTGTTCTGTTATCAGCCCGCTGAGGCGCCTGTTTTTCTCTCGGAAAACTGTATTTTCCTGGGTCAGATTCCGGAGCTTTACAGCTTTGAAAAGCGAAAGGCCATTGGCACGACCATAATAGACGGCGCAGAAAGGGAGGACCTCTGCCTGGACGATTCCGCACTGGTGTGCAGGACGGATCAAGGGCTTTTTATTGTCACCGGCTGTTCCCACAGCGGTATCTGCAGCATCACGGATCACGCTCGCAAAGTCTGTCAGGATCAACGTATTACAGGTATCATAGGCGGATTCCATCTGTTTGATACAGACTCAAAGCTTGAGGAAACCATTCGTTTTCTGAGCGATCTGTCTCCGGATATGCTGTATCCCTGCCACTGTGTTTCCCTGAAAGCCAAGGCCCAGATGCTGAAGTATATGGACATTGAAGAGGTGGGTGTCGGACTGACCATACAATTATAGACAGCAGGTGACAGCATGTTCAAAATAGGTGAATTTTCAAAATTGACACAGGTATCCATCCGCATGCTGCGGTATTACGACGAGGCCGGTCTACTGAAGCCTTCCAGCACTGACCCCTGGACCGGCTACCGTATGTACTCCGCCCAGCAGATCCCCACCCTGAATAAGATCATTTATCTGCGGGACAGCGGTTTCCAGGTTGCGGAGATTGCCGCTGCCCTTGCAGCAGATAGTGAAACTTCCCTGATGGAGCAGTTGGACCGAAAATATGCGGAAATCCAAAAAAACATTCAGGCAGAACAGGATAAGCTTCAAAAAATAGAACTTGCAAAAAAAGATATCCTACATGAAAAAAATGAAATGCAGTACCATGTCTTCATAAAATCCATCCCTGCCGTTCAGGTACTTTCCCTCAGACGCGTCCTTCCGGATTACTATGCGGAGGGCATTTTGTGGAAGGAGATGTGCCTTTTCGCAGAGGAAAACAAGATCCAGGTCTCACCCAATACCTTTTCCATTTACCACGACAGGGAATACAAAGAGACAGAAGTCGATGTGGAAATATGCGCACCTGTTAAAAAAGCGGGAAAGAGCACCAAAGATTTTACCTTTCGCCTTACGGATCCGGTGCCTTCTATGGCCTGCACAATGGTTTACGGTCCCTTTTCCAACATAGCCGGGGCCTATCTCTCCTTTGCCCGATGGCTGCAGAAAAACCACCGCTACCAAATGACAGGACAGAGCAGACAGATTGTCCACCGGGGTCCATGGAATGAAGAAAATCCTCAAAATTATCTGACAGAAATACAAATCCCATTGGAGATAAAATCCACCTCTTGACTCTCACACCGTGTCAGGGTCTATATTGACCTTACAAATAAGTGATATATGGAGGAAAACACAATGACAACATACCAGGTACATCCCATCGGGACCATCCACAATGATCAGGAAGAGGCGTTTATAACCCTTGATCCGGAATACCTCCCGGCACTGCAGGCTTTAGACGGTTTCAGCCACATTGAAGTTCTCTGGTGGTTCAGTGATTTTGACACCAAAGAAGCCCGCTCCGTGCTGGAAACAGAGCAGCCCTACAAAAAGGCACCTGCCGTCCTGGGCATCTTTGCCACCAGGTCACCCATACGCCCCAATCCCATAGCCCTCTCAACAGCCCAGGTCACATATATTGATCATGAGAACGGTGTGATCGGCCTGGCCTACATAGACGCCAATGACAACACTCCACTCCTGGACATCAAGCCCTACACGCCCAGCATGGACCGCATAGAATCACCAACAGTTCCCGACTGGTGCAGCCACTGGCCCAAAAGCCTGGAGGAATCCTCTGATTTTCCCTGGGAAAATGAATTCAACTTCTAAAATAAAACAATGGGGCGTCTGCTAAAGACACCCCATCTGCCATTCTTACTCATGCCTGTCTTCCCACAAGCTATATAAGAGCCTATATCACTCCTTTTTGCAGCATCACATTGGCATAGACAGCGCTTTCCCCTGTAGCCACGATAGCATAAGCTTTCCTTGCCTCCTCGTAAAAGGCAAATCTCTCCACATTTTGGATCACACGGTCTCCACGCTCTTCATACTTTCTCACAATCTCCCTGTAAGTATCCCAGATTGGCGTCTCCGCATCATCCCCGGGCATAACCTCCATAAGACTCATGGGGTGCTCCACATACCCATCCAGGGGAATCAGGCTCAGCACCGCGTCCAGTACCTCCGGCACACCATGGCCGTCCATCCGGATAACAATGCAGTCCTTTCCCATACTCTCCGCAGGAAAATTCCCATCCGCGATCACGATCCTGTCACTATGTCCCATCTCTGCCAGTACCTTTAAAAGCTCTGGCGGCACAATCTTCGGAATTCCTTTCAGCATCTCATTCACCATTTTCCTTCACATTATTTTTCTTCGGAAGTATATTTCTTATATCCGGGATGTCTTCCTGTCACGCCATATCCCTTTCTCATGGAGATCAGTCTGTCGATATTTTCCCGAGAGATTTCCTTTGCCCCGCCAAGCAGATGCGCATTCAGACTGATCTGCGCAAACAGTTCCAGGGTTTCCATCCGATAATAAGCGGTGATCACATCCGCCCCCACTGTCAGTGCTCCATGATTCTGCAGAAGCACAGCGTCGTGTTCCCCCAGATAAGGAGCGATCGCTTCCGGCACTTCATAAGTGGAGGGAGTTCCATACGGAGTTACAGGCACAGATCCCAGAGCAATCACAGTTTCAATCATGGAATATTCATCAAGAGCCTTATTCGCCACCGCAAATCCTGTGGCTACAGGCGGATGTGCATGCAGGACAGCTCCCACGTCTTTCCTCTCCTGATAACAGCGAAGATGCATCTTGATCTCTGAAGAAGGACGGCAGCCATCCTCGGCTTCCAGAATACTTCCTTCTTTGTCAATGTGCACCAGCTTTTCCGGGGTGATAAAGCTTTTGCTCATCCCCGTAGGGGTTGCCAGAAATGTCCCGTCCTCTAATTTTACGGAAACATTCCCGTCGTTTGCCGCCACCCAGCCTTTTTGCCACATTTTATGGCATACATCGCAAATCTGTTCCCTAAGCTCCATATAACTTAATTCCATTTCATTTCCTCCATTTTTGTCTCAAAAAATGTTGCTATTCACAGCCCTGCAAAAAGCGCAGTGCTGTGAATAGTAACCAGAAAATCCCTGCTGCATTTCTATGTATTCCCGCCCTACCGGACAATTGTTTTATAATGACCGTAGGCCTCCTGCCACTGCTCCGTGTCCTGTGGCTCATACACCTTCATATTCTCAGAATTTCGGATGATCCTCCGTACCTCTTTCAGATCCTTTACTTCTCCTGCAGCCACAAGCTGCATGGCCAGATTTCCATAGACCGTGGCCTCCACAGGCCCGGCGATCACAGGAATGCCGCAGGCATTGGCAGTCATCTGGCACAAAAGGGCGCTCTGGGCACCGCCGCCTACCAGGTGAACCGCCTGATAGTTCCTGCCTGTGCATGCACAGACTTCGTCCAGGACCATCCTGTATTTCAGCGCAAGGCTTTCGTCAATACAGCGCACCACCTGGCCTACACGCTCCGGAGCCTTCTGCCCTGTACGCCTGCAGAACTCCCGGATCCGGCGGGGAATATTCCCTGAGGGCACAAACTCCGGCGCATCAGGGTCCACAAAAGAGAAAAACGGCTCTGCGTCTCCTGCCATGGATTCCAGATGCCCAAAACTATATTCGCATCCCTCACGCATCCACTGTCTCCGGCTCTCCTGGATCAGCCACAGACCGATGATATTTTTCAAAAATGATGTCTTGCCGCCGCAGCCACCTTCATTTGTCATATTGCAGGCAAATGATCTTTTGTCGATCTGAGGCACATTAAGTTCTGTACCCAGCAAAGACCAGGTACCGCAGCTTAAAAACAAGAAGTCATCTGTCTCTGCCGGGACGGCAGCCATCGCACTCTGGGTATCATGGCCTGCCACTGCTATGATATCCATAGATCCCACACCCAGCTCCTTTTGGATCTCATTTCTCAGACTGCCCAGCCGGGTTCCCGGCATGAGCACCGGTTTTAATATCCGGGAGGGAAGGCCCAAACCTTCCAGTACCTCTTTGGACCAGTCTTTTTTAGCGGCATCCAGCATCTGTGTGGTTGAAGCGATGGTATACTCGCTCCCCATTTCCCCTGACAGGAAATACGAAAACAGATCCGGCATTAAAAGCATATTCTCTGCCTGTTCCAACAGCTCTTTTCTGTACTCCTGCTCTGCCATGAGCTGAAATGCTGTATTGATCTCCATAAACTGACTCCCTGTTATCTCGTAGAGCCTCTCCCTGTCCATACGCGAAAACGCCATTTTCAGCATTCCCTCTGTCCGGGAATCCCTGTAGTGGACCGGATTGGATAAAAGCATGCCGTCTTTCCCCAGCAAACCATAGTCCACGCCCCAGGTATCCACACCGATACTGCTTATATCCGCGCCTGACCTGCCCTGCATGATCCCAGCCTTTGTGATCCCTGTCTTCAGCTCATGAAAAAGCCGCAGAAAATCCCAGTACATGGTACTGTTGTTTTTTCCGTTTAAGATCACAGGCTCGTTTGCAAAGCGGTGAACCTCCTGCAGAGAAATTTTCTCCCCGTCAAAGCTGCCCAGCATCACCCTGCCGCCGGAGGCCCCGTAATCTGCTGCCAGCATCTGTTTTCCCAGCATTTTTATCTTCCTTCCTGATTTTTTCCTTCTTATTTATAAAGCGGGCCGTAAGCTGCACATGCTCTGTAGTCCTGCCCCTCTTTATCCATACCAAACGCGTTCCATGCTGCAGGACGGAAGATTTTTTCCTCCGGAACATTGTGCATAGCCACTGGAATTCTGAGCATGGAGCACATGGTGATCAAATCAGCTCCGATATGGCCATAGCTGATGGCGCCGTGGTTGGCTCCCCAGTTGTTCATCACATCGTAAGCCGTCTTAAAAGCGCCCTCTCCACTGACTCTCGGTGCAAACCATGTACACGGCCAGGTGTAATCCGTACGTTTCCAGATCGTGTCAGATACCTCGGCAGGAAGCTTGATGGTCCATCCCTCTGCGATCTGCAGCACCGGTCCCAGTCCTTTTATCAGGTTCAGCCGGATCATAGTCACTGGCATCTCCGCATCTGTCAGGAATCTGGAGGAATAACCGCCGCCGCGGAAATATCCGAAATCTGCTGCATTCCAGGTAGCTGCCTTCATAATAGCGTCCTGGTCTTCCTCTGTCACATCAAACCATGGCTTGATCACACTATTTCCGTTTTCATCCTTTGCTTCCCCGCAGGCATCCAGGCAGGCTGCGCCGGAGTTGATCAGATGTATGAAACCGCCGGCCTGCGCTGCTTTGCCCTCCAGTGTGTAGCCTGTAGCTTCCTTTACAGCTTCCGGGCTCCAGTATGTACGCACGTCTGCGAAAATCTGCGCTCTGTTGGTGAGCAGCTTCATAAACATCATTCCCAGACCATTGAGTACATCGTTCTCTGTAGCCAGAATGTACGGCTCTCTGGCTCCGTTCCAGTCAAAGGAGGTGTTCAGCATGGCTTCCGCAAAGTCCGCGTTGGGATAAAAGTCTGTCCACTGCCTCTGTCCCTGGAAGCCGGCTGCCAATGCATTGTGTCCCACCTTCTCCTCCTCGCATCCCTCGGGAAGATTCTCATTTCCGTTCATTAAATCCTTGATGATGCACATCATCTTCACTACAAATTCCCAGTCAGAATCCTTCTGTTCTCTGCTCTTCTGCACTGCCTCCGGGTTCTTGTCAAATCCCTCGATACAGTGCTCTTTTGTCCAGGCCAATGCCTTTTTATACTCTTCCTCATCATAGATGCCCTCTGCCATACGGCGGATCAATTCCACTTCATCTACAGATTCCACCCGCATTCCCAAATAAGATTCAATGAAATCCGGGTCAATGATAGAACCGCCGATCCCCATGGTTACAGAACCGATCTGCAGATAGGATTTGCCTCTCATGGATGCTGCCGCCACTGCCGCACGGCCGAAACGCAGAAGCTTTTCCCTGACATCATCGGGAATATCCGTGGCATCTGCTGCCTGTACGTCATGGCCGTAGATCCCGAATGCCGGAAGCCCCTTCTGCGCATGAGTGGCCAGCACGCTTGCCAGGTATACGGCACCCGGGCGCTCTGTCCCGTTAAATCCCCAGACTGCTTTTATGGTCTGCGGGTCCATATCCATGGTCTCTGCTCCATAACACCAGCACGGTGTCACAGTCAGCGTAATGTCAACGCCTTCCCTTCTGAATTTGTCCGCACAGGCTGCCGCCTCTGCCACACGTCCTATGGTGGTGTCCGCAAGGACAACTTTTACCGGCTCACCGTTTGAATATTTCAGATTCTCCTCCAAAAGGCGTGCGGCAGACCTTGCCATATTCATAGTCTGTTCTTCCAGGGATTCCCTCACTTTCAGATACCCTCTTCTGCCGTCAATGGTTGGTCTGATCCCGATCACAGGATATGCTCCGATCAATCTGCTTTTTGCCATTTTTCTCTACCTCCATACTTGTAATAGTTGGTTACTACCTCCCAGGACTGTGGTTGTGAATAGTAACTAATGTTCACTATAGTTTTCTTATATTCTCATCCTAAACTTGTTTCAATCATATTTCCTGTGATATAATGGCAAAAAACAGGACAATATTCACCTTTTTGAGAACTGTCAGGAGGCACCTATGCACTATCTGGATTACAATGAAAAACAGGCCCACGGCACAGCGGATTTTCCTCTTGCCTACTATTATGTGGATGAACACCACCCCCGCTATCACATGCCCTTTCACTGGCACAGGGAGACCGAACTGCTCCGTGTTCTGGAAGGACAGCTCCGCCTCAGTCTGGATGACCGGGAGTATGTGGTGAGCGCCGGGGAACTTATCTGTATCAGCGAGGGTGTCATTCACGGCGGGGAACCGGAAAACTGTATCTATGAATGCGCGGTTTTTGATCCTCAGCCCCTGCTCATGCACACCCATGCAGTCCGCAGCTACCTCTATCAGATCCAGCGCCGCCAGATACAGATACTCATGCGCTTCACAAAAAAACAGCCCGAAATCCTCACCTGCGCAGACACCCTGTATCATTCCCTGCGCAAAAAAGGCCCCGGATGGGAAATGACTTCCCTCGGAGCACTTTTTGAACTCTATGGATTGATATTTGACCGGGGATATTATACCCCCTGTGCCTCCCGTGACAATACACAGGGAAAGCTCCAGCAGTTAAAGCCTGTGCTGGAATATATTGAGCTGAATTATCAAAGCCCCATAACCCTGGAGGATTTATCCAGACTGGCCGGCATGTCCTCCAAATACTTCTGCCGTTTTTTCCGTGCGGTCATCCACAGGACGCCTATTGACTACCTGAACTATTACCGCATCGAACGGGCCTGTTATCTCATGGCTGCAGAAGGCATCTCTGTCACGGAAGCAGCCTATCAATGCGGATTCAATGACAGCAGTTATTTTGTCAGGGCTTTCAGAAAATACAGAAACGTGACACCCAGACAATATCTTAACCGTCTGGAAAGTTCTGATTAATACCTCTTTATTTTCTTGGAAGGCGTCTTTTCAAATTCTTCCTCCCTGATCTTCAGCCCGTGGATCTTTTTATAGGGGGGAAGTCCTCTGTTAAAGTTGTCGATCACTTCCTGCAGTTTTTCTCTCACATCCCTGATCCTCTTTTTTGAGGCGTATTCATAGTCCGGGAAAATCTCTGCTTCAATGACGGATTCCGTCTCCCTGACAATGATCTCCTTTACCAGCGGCGATCTGCTGATTTCATTTTCCAGCTCCTCAGGGGAAACATTTTCTCCGTTTTTCAGGATGATCAGGTTTTTCTTCCTTCCTGTCAGAAATACGAAATCATCCTGATCCACATATCCCAAATCACCGGTCTTAAGCCAGCCGTCCTCCAGAGCTTCCTCTGTCTCTGCGGGCATCTTGTAATATCCCATCATGACACTGGAACCGCGGACCCAGATTTCCTCGTCCACCACCTTTGCCTCACAGTTTGGCAGAAGCCTGCCCACAGATCCTTCTTTGGAATCCCACTCCAGGTTGGTGCTGATGACCGGTGAACACTCTGTCATTCCATATCCCTGAAGAATGGTAATCCCGTACTCGGCAAATGCCCCCACCATCTCCGGAGGAAGGTAGGCTCCGCCGCTGCATATGGTTTTTAAATTGCCGCCGAAAGCTGCCTTTGCCACCATTTTCTTCGGCAGGATGCCTGTGGACTCCTTCAGTTTTTTATAAATGGATTCGATCACCATGGGGACTAAAAGCACGATCTCAGGTTTGAACAGTTTCATATTTTTAGACACATGCATGATAGAGTCATTGATGCAGATGACCATGCCGATATAGATTCCTTTCAGGATATCCATAGTAAAGCAGTAGGCATGATGAATGGGAAGAAGTGTCATGGACACTGTGCCTGCCGGAATCTTCATATCCAGACAGACTGCATTGTCCGTCAGATTACGGTGTGTGAGCATTACCCCTTTGCTCTTTCCCGTTGTGCCTGAGGTAAATAAAATGGCGCATAGTTTGTCAGGGTCCAGTTCACAGGAAAAACTCCCGGCATGTTTTTTCAGAAGACCGGTGAGGGACAAGACCTGTTCTTTGTCCTTTTCTGCCTGCATGGAAACCATGAACCGGACTTGGGGACATTTTTCTTTTGCCATCTCTGCCACATCCCTGCGAAGCTCGTCATAGACCAGAACGCTGATATCCGCCCTGTTCAAAAGCTCGCACACATCCGCTGCCGGAAGCTGCGCATCCAGGGGGACAATCACACATCCGCTGTTGGCCGCTCCAAAATAGGCAAGGATCCACTCATATGTAGTGGGACCTATGACCGCCACGTGTTTTCCCAGCATTCCCATGCTGTCCAAAGCCCTGCAAAAAGCCTCGCTGTCTCTTTTTAAGTCCCTGAATGTCCTGGTTATCACTTCTTTTCTGACTTTATAGCGGATGGCAGGGGCATCCCCATAGGTTTCTGCCGAATAGTCAATGATATCCTTCATAGTGTTGATCTGACCGCTCATAGTTCCCCTCCTGTCTAGTCCTGAAGACTTTCGATGTAGCGTACAGCCTCTCCTACGGTTCTGATCTCCGCTGCCTGACGCTCTTCCACCTCAATGTCATATGTATCCTCCAGTTCCCCTATCATACTCATAAAGTCATAGGAGGTGAATCCCAGATCTTCCACAAACCTGGAATTCTCCGTAACTGCGTTTTTATCAACTTCCACATATTCACAGATCATATCTTTCAGCTTCTCAAACATTTCTCATATCCTCCATTCATAATCCAATCATTACACAGATTCTAAAATTTCTCCCACTGTCATATCCGGGTTTTCCACCCCTTTGAAAATGATACGGCACAGATAGTAATACAGATACTGCAGGTCCTCAAAATGCACGACACCAGTCTGGTGTTCAAAATTAAAGTTCATACCATTGTCCTCCGCCCTGTGCATAACCGTCAGGTAAAGAGCATGGGCTGCTGCCCCGTTGCTGTACCAGGCGGATTTGTACTGGATATCCTGCAGACGCTCCATCCCTTTTCCCTTCAGTGTCAAAGGCTGGTACGTCAGACTTAAGGGTTCATAGGTCTGTCCCGATCTTAATTTGTAATACTTATTCCTGTACGCATAATAGGCTGTCGGGTCATAGTTTGCATGACGGAAGATCCGGTTCTGCCCGTCCCTGATCTTTTTAAGGCCTTCCATAAAGGTATCACCTTTTTCCACCACTGTGCGGAACGGGAAGCAGTGTATCCTGGTACCTCCGCATCTCTTTTCCGACAAAGTGGCTCTTCTTGCCACTGTGGTGTTGATGGAAACATCATCATTGCCGTTCACCTTTTGCAGATACGTGCGCAGTCCCATCATCAGCAGACATACCATGGAAATGTGATGTTCCTCACAGAACTGCATCAGCCGCTTAGAGGGGTCTGCCTCCAGTTGAAATGTGATAATGTTGGCATCCACATTGTCTGAGACATTGGTGACTGCCCTGATATCCGGATTTTTTTCCTTTTCCCGTTCTGCCTTCAGCTTACCCGGGCCAAAAATACTGTTAAAAATAGGTTCGGAGGAGGAAATCATCTTCTCAAAGAACTCCGTGTCACGTTTCTTTGCCCTGGAATCCGCCTCATACTCCAGGTCCTTTTTAAGCTGCTCTATGTATGATTTCATCTCCTTCGGATATTCCATGCCTTCATATTTCATGTTGGCATATATCTCTATGACATCCTTGAGAAATAGGATCAGGGACTGGGCATCCATGGTCATATGGTCCACCAGCAGATAGATACCCTGGAATCCATCCGGCGTGATGATCATAACTACCCGGTTTAAAGGGGAATCAAATCTTTCAAAAGGCACGGAAGTCCACTCCTTCATCTTATCTTCTGCATGGCACTCCTGCCATCCGGTAAAATCAAAGAATTCAATATCCCTCTCCTCCCGGTCAGCAATGTACTGATACACCCCGCCGTCTTCATCCTGTGTAAAGCGCAGACGCATGGACTCGCATCTGGCATAAGCCTGGTATACAGCCTCCTTCAGTGCTCCAAAATCCAGACTCTGCTGAATAGTAAGACTGGTACCGATATTCAGCACCTGCTTTTTCGGACAGTATTTCTGATAGAAAAAGTGCAGCTTCTGGGCTGCTGTCAGCGGATACAGTGGTTTGCCGAATTTCTCTTTCATATGTCAAACTCCTCTCTTAGATCAGACGGGAACCGAATCCCCGGTGCTTCCCTCTCCGGTTACATCAGATACATAAATACTTTTTCCTGCAGGCGCCCAGGCCTCCCCTGCCGTCTCCAGAAACTCTGTCAGCTTCTGTTCGTAAAGCGCCTGTTCTTTATAGAAGGCTTCCACATGGCCTGCTCCGTGTACGATCAGCATATCTTTCTTGGACGCACAGTTTTCATAAATCTCATAGCACATTCTGCACGGAACAAAAGTATCCGCATCCCCATGGATAAAGAGTATGGGAACCTTCGCTCTCTTTACTTCCTCGGACGCACTGCACTGCTTCAGCCCGTATCCTGCCTTCTTTCTGCACATGCTGTCTGACAGTTTCAGGATCGGATAAGCCGGCAGATGGTATTGGTCCTTCAGTACATGGGCAAATACATCCCAGGCAGTGGTAAAGGCGCAGTCCGAGACAATCCCTCTCACCTGAGGCGGAAGCTTCAGCCCGCTTGCCATGAGAACCGTGGATGCTCCCATGGAAGTGCCGTGAAGCCATATCTGGCAGCCGCTGCCAAAACGCTTGACTGCGTACGTTATCCAGAGAAGCGCATCCTCCCTGTCCAGACACCCAAATCCAATGTACGTCCCTTCGCTGTCCCCGTGTGCCCTTTCATCCACCAGAAGCATCTGATATCCTCTGGGCAGGTAATAGTTGGACAATCCGATGTAATCACTCATGCCCTTGCTGGTATATCCGTGAAAACAGATCACAAGCTTCCCGCTTCCCTGCCCCGGAAAATACGTTCCGTGAAGCTTCAGGCCGTCACCGGATCTGATATACACATCCTCCCGCTCCTGTTCCAGCATCCACTGTTTCATCTTCCCTATCTCAGGTATATAGAGGTCCCAGTTCGTCCCCGCCATATCCATGGTTCTCTTGGTGGCGGCATTCTGCCGAAGCATGGTCCGCCTGAAAAAATAAGATGCAATTCCGTATTCCCCTGCAGCAGCCAGTGCCCCTGCTCCCAGTAACAAGCTCCATCCATTCATAGATACTCCTCCTATCTTCGCGTCTGCCTGCGCATCCGCGTTGAATGGCCATCAGTTACCTATTTCTTCTATTTTTTCAGCAGTCTTCTGACTGTTTTTTTGGCTGTCTTTTCTTCTGTTTTCTGTGCTACCTTTTCCACTACCTTCTGCGATTCCTTTTCCACTGCCTTCTGCAGTTCCTTTTCCACTGCCTTCTGCGGTTCCTTTTCCTCTGCTTTCTGCGGTTCCTTTTCCTCTGCTTTCTGCTGTCTCTTTTCCTCCGCTTTCTGCTGTCTCTTTTCCTCCGCCTTCATCTTCTTTTTTTCTCTGCCTGCCTGTTTTGAGAAGCTCTGAATCAGCAGAGCTTTATCAAAGCTGCCCTCTACCTGCAGTTTTCCCAGTGTGAATGCTGCGACGGCATCCATGGTGCCGCTTGCAATACTCAGAAGTGTATCGGCTGTAGTAGTGAACAGCACATCCCTGTCGTAATATTCATATGGCTCTATGTACAGCTTTCCCTCCAAAACCTCCGCATAAAAGGCTCCCTCAGCCTCTCCCCGGATGTTAAACTGATAGGCAATGTGCTCCTTGATCCCGCTCACATCTGCCTGCATAAAAATTCCCCTGATCTCACTCACTAATTCCTGATATGTCATCTGTTTTTTTCCTCCCAACATATTTCGCCATTTTTCGACCACCGGTCGAATTCAGGTTGTAAACAAGATACCACTTTTTCGACCAGTAGTCAAGTTTACATTTCTGTGCTAAAATGTTACTATCAAAGAAAAACGGAGAAAGGTATTTATGCAAAACAATAGAAAAAAGGACATGATCCTGGATGCAATGCAAAGATTGATGAACCGATCCAGCGCTCAGTCCATATCTGTCAGCGATGTTGCCAAAGAAGCGGGGATCGGAAAGGGGAGTATCTACTATTATTTCAAATCAAAGGAGGAAATTCTTGAGGCTGTCATTGAGCGCTCTTACTCCGCTGCCATTGCAAAGGCAAAAAATCTGCTGGAAACCCCTGATATGGAGGCCCTGACCAAAATGGAGATTATTTTCCGCACCTGCCGGGAATCCTCCATGGAGCTTCTGCGCCAGGAATCCAATAATTTTTTTGAGCTGCAGCAAAGCGCTCTTCTGCATCAGCAGTACATACGTATCATGGTGAGAAATCTGCGCCCTATCCTGGCAGACATAATCCGCCAGGGCAACCGCGAGGGGTCTATGCACTGCAAATCCCCGGAGGAGGTATCGGAGATCGTGCTTATCATCCTTACCATCAAACTGGACAATCACCTCACAAGAGACAGCCGGGAGCACACCCAAAAGACACTGGATGTATTTTCCTATATGCTGGAAACCAGTTTTCATATTGAAAAAGGAAAACTGGATTATCTGTGGACGGACTGAGATGCCAAAGACCAAAATAAAAAAAGTATACAGACCGGACTCCACCTCCGGCTGTATACTCTTTTTATTATCTCACAGCTTCTATAAAAGTTGCTCCTTCTATAGAATCCGGCACATTTACCTTAGAAAATCCTGCCTGTAAAAGCAGTTCTGTCTCATGCTCCAACGTCAGTGGAATATCAAAATGCACAAACTGTTCCTCTGAAATTCCACCTGCCTTTCGTTTTCTCTCACACTCCCGGCGCAGAAGATTTTCTTCCTCCTCACAGCAGGCGATATAATCCGCTTCCAGGAACCTTCCTCCGGGCTTCAGCGCTGCCCTGATCTTTTCAAAGAGCAGCCTCTTCTTCCCAGGCAGGAAATGGTGCAGAGACTCAAAAGAAATCACCATATCATAGCAGCTCTCCCCAAAAGATTCCTGAAAATAATCCCCGCAGACAAGAGTAATATCCTTTTCCCTGTATTTGTGTCTCAGCCGTTCCAGCATGGTACTGCACAAATCTATCCCTGTCACCTGGATATGGGGATACTTACTGAAGATAGATTCCAGCTCCAAGCCCGTCCCGCATCCCAAATCCAGCATTCTTTTTGTGTCACGGTCTATCCAGCCGGGGATTCTTGCGTAAGCCTCCCTCCAGGTCTGCATCCGTTCCTCATAAGACCCAATGCGCCGCTGAAAAAATCCTGCCATCTCCTCAAGAGGTGTATCTTTTTCCTGCTCCAGCCACTCCCGCAGTTCCCGCATATATTGTTCCATGTCTTCCCTTATCACTACAGCCATTCTTGATCTCCTCCCTGTATTTCTTTTCGGTATTCTTCTATTGTACAGGCCGTACTGCCGGAAATCCACCTCACAAACAATTCTATTTATATTTGATCTTCTCTCCTTCAGATCCGCAACGATCCGTCTGGCAAGCGCCCGGTGATCCACATCAACGACCATCTCAGAACCCAGAATCTCTTTTATCCCGCTGCTCATGAATTCCGTCACCTTTTCCCTGCCTTTTGGGGGCGCATAAACGCCGTGATAAGAATTCATTAGATTTTTATTCTGCCTTTATTTCTCTCTCCAGCAAATCCCGCTCAATCTGCGGATACATCTTATCCAGCTTATATACCAGCAGGATCAGCACTGCTGCGCTCCACACAATGATGGGACCAAACTGATAGATCTTTCCGATCGTCCTCACAGCGGACTCCGGCTGCACCACCTGTGCCCCGGTTGAGCTGATATAGCCGCTCAATGTCATCAGGCCTGTCATTATAGCGCTTGTGATACCGGTTCCCACCTTGAATCCCAGACTTGCACCGCCGAATACAAGACTTTCCTGGCGGAATCCATTTTTCCAGCAGCCATACTCCACCACATCTCCCAACATGCCGAAAATAGTGGCTGAGAGCTGGGAGGCTCCGATAGAACGGATGAGTGTCACGAAAAACAACCATTGGAAATTATAAGGGTTGGCCAGCACCAGAAGTTGTGAACCGACTGCTATAAGGCAGCCCGCCAGGGTGACATTTCTTTTCCCCCATCTTTTGATCAGAAACGGGCAGACTGCTGCGCCGCCGATCATGCACACAGTTTCCAGAAAATACAGGGTGCTGTACATCCAAGTGTCATTTCCAAAGATATATTTACAGTAATACGGCAGATCTGTTCCGACAATCGTCATATGGATGACCTGAATAGACCACAGCCCAAGCACGCACCAGAAATACTTGTTTGTCACCAGAGCCTTTATGTTCACCCCGACGGAACGCTTTTCCTCTTTTTTCGCCTCTGTCACCACAGTCTCCTCACACCGGAAGAAACAGTACAACAGCAGCGCTACAGCAATGGCGACCCAGATACACATAGTCTTAACCCATGCAGACTGGTCATTTCCAAACACTTTCACAAGAGGCATAGTAAAAGTCACTGAGATGATACGCCCCACCGGTGACAGGATCATCCGGAAAATGGAAAGCAGATCCTGCTGATAAGAATCCCTGGTCATCATGGTGGAAAGTGAACCGTAAGGCACATTGATAGCCGTATAAATAACTGTTGTGGTCAGATTATAAGTGACAAATATGTAGATTCCTTTTAAAAAGTCTGTAGTGTGCGGCACTGTAAACATAAGGATCGCCGCTATGGCATAGGGAACCGTCATCCACAGGATCCATGGTCTTGATTTTCCCCATTTTGACTTTGTCCTGTCCACTAAAAATCCCATAATCAGATCTGAACTGCCGTCAAATACTCTTGACACCAGCATGACAATACCGATGGTCACCGGTGAAATCCCCGCATAATCTGTATAAAACAATGTCAGCAGCGTGGATATCATTCCATACACAATATTACAGGCCGTATCCCCGCATCCGTAAGCTACTCTCGTCCCAAAGGTTATCTTCTTCTTCATAATGACCTCCCCGCCACATGATCTCTCAATTTATTTTTCAGCACGCTTCCATGATCGCCTTCACAGCCGAAGCTGTATCTGTCAGCGGAAACAATTCATAACCCACATATCCTGTATAACCGCACGCTTCTAAATGACGCAGTACCTTTTTATAATTGATCTCTCCCGTTCCCGGTTCATGACGCCCCGGAGCGTCGGCCACATGGATATGTCCGAACTGGTCTTTGTAATTGGAGATGGTATCACAGATACATCCTTCATTTATCTGCATATGATACACGTCGTAGAGGAGCTTTAATCTCGGTGAGCCGATGAGCCGGCAGATTTCGGCGCCCATCTGTGTGTGTTCAAGAAAGTTTCCGACATGGTCTGTAGTAATATTCAGAGCTTCCAGGTTCAGGTTTATCCCTTCTTTTTCTGCCACTTTCACGCAGTCCAGAAGGGTACGGTACATGGAACAGAGCTTCACCGTGTGGGAAAGATCATCATAGTGGTTTACCACAATCCCTCCGTCTCCCAGGGCATTGGAATGAACGGTCACACTGCCGGCCCCCACAGCTTTCGCTGCACGGATGGACTCTTTCAGATATTCTACATACTTTTCTCTGTGATCCGGATCAACCAGGGAATAGTCCGCATCTCCGTTAAAGCCACTGACAGAAATCCCGGCCTCATCTGCTGCTTTCTTTGTGGCTTTCAGATCACGGGTTCTCCAGTCCCAGAACTCCACAGCGTCAAATCCATCCTTCTTTGCTGCCCCGAATCTCTCCTCCCAGGGCAGTTCTGTATACAGAGTATCAATACAGGCACATTTTCTCAGACTCATCTTCCCTCTACCTCCTCAATCTTTACAGGTCTTCCCTCTTTCAGGGATTTTGTGGCCGCCGCTGCCATCAGTACCGGATACAGTCCATCCATCCCGGTAACCGGTGTCTCCTTATCATTTTCCACAGCATCTGCGAATGCCTGAATTTCTGATACAAATGCACCTGTATAGCGGTCCCACATCACCTTATATGTATTCTCACAACTGGTTCCCACGGCATCTGAGAGTTTAACTGTATTCGGCACATCATTTTCATTGCGGGCACATCCTTCGGAACCGAACACTTCCACTCTCTGATCATACCCATAGACAGCCTTTCTGCTGTTGTCAATGGTTGCGATGATCCCGTTGTCAAACTTCAGCACGACAACAGCCGTATCCACGTCTCCCGCTTCCCCGATAGCTGGGTCGATCAGCACAGAGCCTGCTGCCATAACCTCGGTTACCTCAGCACCTCCTGCCAGAAAACGGGCCATATCAAAATCGTGGATCATCATATCATAAAAAATCCCGCCGGACACCTTCACATATTCAATGGCAGGTGGCTCCGGGTCTCTTGAGCTAATTTTGATCATCTGCACTTTCCCCACTCTGCCGGACTGCACCATGTCATAAACCCCTCTGTGATTATGGTCAAATCTGCGGCAGAATCCAATCTGCAGCTTCACACCTGCATCCTCTGCAGTCTGGATCGCTTCTCTTACTTTGTCCAAATCGTAGTCTATCGGTTTTTCACAAAAAATATGTTTTCCTGCCCTGGCTGCTTCTATAATATATTTAGAGTGCGTATCTGTGGAAGAACAGATCAAAACTGCCTCGATCTCCTCATCCTGAAAAATGTCCTCCGCATTCTTTGTCACGTTCTGCACACCGCATTTTCTCAGAAACTTCTCTGTCTCCTCATTCATAAAAGGGTCCGCAACTGTCTTGATCTCCACCTCCGGCACAAACATAGATATATTCTTTGCATGTACCTTTCCGATTCTGCCTGCTCCGATAATTCCTGCTTTCATCTCAATACGCTCCTTTACTCTCCATCATTTTGTTTTCGCCCGCCTGCTTCAGTTGGCCCGAACACGGACGCACAGGACTGCATCTCAGCACATCCTCTGTTGCTGTCTTCATTTTCCTTTTGTGCTTTTGCATCTTATGTGCTTTTGCACTTATAATTATAGGAGAGACTATGTGCTTTGTCAACATTTCCGCCTTTGTTTTTTCATTTTTAGCTACATTTCACAAATTTGTGCTTTTGAACACCCCATTTTATCAGGTCTTACCGCTTTTTCTTTTGTTAAACTTAGCCAATTCCCCTATTTACAATCCTCTCCTCCATATGATAGAATTCATTTATAAAATAAAAATGTCATCCACGTGCAATAGCACGCGCATATAAACAGGAGGAATCATGATAAACAAAAAGCCAACTATACAAATGGTTGCTGACAAAGCGGGAGTTTCCCGGGGAACAGTCGACCGGGTTCTCAACAACCGTTCCCATGTAAGTCCTGATGTTTACGAAAGAGTCATGGCCGCCATTCAGGAGACAGGCTATCTCACTCCCAGGAGCACCTATCAGAAAACTCTGTTCGGCCAGGGATTCCCGCCGATCAAGCTTGGCGTGCTCCTGCCCAACTGGACCGGTCACTTCCGCTGGGAGATCATGCGCGGCATCGAAGCTGCCCAGGCAGAGCTTACCGATTTCCATGTAAAGATCCTGGTAGAAGAATGTGAAACTGATATTCCGGAGGAAAGTATCGAAAAGCTGGACGCTCTCTTGAAAGAAGGCATTCAGGGCGCAGCCGTCTGTACCATGAACGACTCGTCTATTGAGGAGAAGATCCGATCCCTTACAGAAAAAGACATTCCGGTCATTACTTTTAACAGCGATCTCCCCGGCACTGACAGACTCTGCTTTATTGGTCAGGACTATACAAAAAGCGGCCGGATCGCCGCCGAACTCATGAGCAAATGCATTCCCCCATCCGGCAAAATACTTGCCGCGGCCGGCAACCTGGAATTCGACGGGCACCGTGCCCGCCTGGACGGTTTCCGCACCCGCATGGCTGAGATTGGTTTCCCACAGGACCAGATCCAGGTCATAGAAACCTACAATAACTATCAGCTCACCTACAAAAAAGTCCTGGAGGCTCTTCAGACGGACGACTCCATAAAAGCTATCTATATGGCAAACCGCAGTGTAGCCGGCTGTACCAAAGCAGTGGAAACCGCACAAAAAAAAGGAAAGATCCGTATCATCTGCCACGACATGTCAGAACATACAAGATCTCTCCTTCTGGATGGAACCATAGACTTTTCCATCTCCCAGGACCTTCACCGCCAGGGGTACCTTCCCTTGATATATTTAAGGGACTATCTTCACAAACAAAAGCTTCCGCCTGCCCAGGATACTGCTGCCAATATCTCCATCCTCTGTTCACAAAACCTGTAACAGCGCAGCGTCGGCAGTGTGAACCGGCTGAAGGTTCGCACTGCCTTCATATCATATTATTCTTCTCTTATCCTCTTCCGGTTCACCCAAAAGAAATATCCCACACATAAAATAATCTGCACCGCTGAAGAACAAGGCGTGGCCAGTCCCACACCAAACAACGAAACCGGCACCATTCGGCTCATAAGAAACGATACCGGGATCCTCACCCCAAAAGCCCCCACGATTCCCTGCACCATCACAAACAATGTCTTCCCGCAACCGTTAAAATATCCGATCATACAAAACATTACGGAGACCAGCAGGCAGTCAATGGCATACGCCTTCAAATATTCTGCTGAAGCCGCAATAACCTCTGCATCCCTGGCAAAGATCCCTGACAGGATATCCCCGTGGAAAAACGCGCCATAAGCCATCAGGACTCCCACTGCCAGCGACATTCCGATTCCGCACAGAAGGGCCTTCTTTGCCCTTCCGGATTCCCCTGCCCCCATATTCTGGGAAACGAATGCTGCCATAGACTGATTAAAGGCAGACGGCACAAGCATGATAAACCCACACAGCTTCTCCGCCACGCCCACCCCGGCTGACGGTATCACACCCAGCGAATTGACGATAGCTGTGATCGCCAGAAATGAAATTCCTACCAACACATCCTGAAACGCAATGGGGAATCCCAGCCGAAACACTTCTCCCATCCGTTTCCTGTCAAATACAATGTCCCTTTTATGAAATACAAACGGAAATTTTCTCTTTCTGATGATCTGAAGCGAGATCACCACACTCAGCACTTGGGCAAGCACTGTGGCAATGGCAGCTCCCGCAGTGGCCATGCCCAAAACACCCACCAGCAGCAAATCTCCGGCTATGTTAAATACACAGGCAATAGCCACTGTAAGAAGCGGCATCCTGGAATCCCCAAGTCCTCTGAAAATACTTCCGATGACATTATATGCCACAATAAATAAAGCTCCGGCCGAGCATATCCTCACATAAGAGACTGTTGCGTCAAACGCCTCCGGCGGTGTCTGCATGATCCTTGCAATGGGCACTGCAAAAGCTTCCATGACAACAGTTATCACTACACCGATGACAATGAAAAGCATGATGCTTGCCCCAATGATCTTTCCGCCTTCCTCAGCTCTTCCCTCACCGATTTTTCTTCCCAGTAAAATCGTAGTTCCCATGGCGATTCCCACCACAAACGCTGTGATAAGCTGCATCAGCCAGCTTCCCGTAGAAACAGCCGAGACATCAGCCGCCTGGGCGAACTGTCCCACGACCAGCATGTCCACCGCCCCATACATGGTCTGCAGAAAAATAGCTGCCAGCACCGGCAGAGCGAACTTAACAAGCGGCATCAGGATTTTTCCTTTTGTAAAATTCTGTCCTTGACTCATACTCTCATTTTTCTCCTTTTGCTCGTAATGTACATTCCACGGAGGCTTTCACACTATAATGGGCCATAAACCCACACAAAAAACCGGATAAGAGGCAGGCATTTCAGCCAGCATCTTATCCGGTTACCATTTCTTTCAGAATGGTTCACCCTCCGATGAACGCTGTCATTATATAACATGACTTTTTATTTGTCAAGATTCTTCCGGCGCTGTCAGGAGAAGATTCGCAAATGTTATTGTATCCTTTATACGCGGCTCTACTCTCCTATAACTTCTCTCAGCTGCACTTTGCGGTTCTCATATCTGGACATGGTACATGCATCGGCTGTTGCTATGGCAGCCCTTGCCGCCTCTCCTGTGAGCAGGGGCCGGAATTCGTCGTCTGCCTTTGCTCCGTGCATGATTCCGTTTAAATATTTCATTTCATTCTTCATGATACTGTGAAGCCACATGGGTGGTTTCTTACCTGGTTTTCCGTACATAATGGCTCCGTCCATCTCGGTGCCGTGGTATATTCTGGTACGGTCATCATCCTCCTCCTGGGACTCGTGGACAAGAAAATGCTCCTCTTTTCCGTCTACCTTTAATGTGCCCCCGCAGTCACACATATCAATACGGATCGCACCCTTTGTGCCCTGGATCAGCACATAGTGCTCGGGCCAGTGGAAGGCAGACCCCCACTCCAAAACCGCATAGCGATTATCAGAAAATTCCATATTTACAAACAGCATGTCATCCTCGTCACCGAACTCCTCCCCCTGGTGCGCAACATTTCCGCCTGTCATGGTAACTGTTTCCGGCATTCCGCCCATGAGGAACTGTACACAGTCCAGCTCGTGAATGTGATGATACAGATGTCCCCCTGATTTTTCCCTTATCTTTTTCCAGGAGATTGACGGCTGCGGTTCTTCCCATCCGTTTCTGGCAGAATGGCAGTACAGGACTTTTCCGATCACTCCGTCGTTGATCAATTTTTTCGCATGACGCACCCCCCGGAAGAAATTCATGACATGGCCCGCCATAAAGGTAACACCGTGCTGCTGACATGCTTTTACCATCTCGTCACAGTCCTTATAGCTCAGGGCGATAGGCTTTTCACAAAAAACATTTACCCCGTGCTCTGCCGCCTTTATGACCGGTTCCTTGTGCAGGTAATTAGGTGTTGCCACGATCACTGCCTCCACATCTTCACGGCTGTACAGGGTATCTAAATCTGTTTCAACGTCACATCCCAGCTCCTCTGCTACAGACTGGGCGTTTTCCGGGTCAAGGACAGCCACGATCCTGGCTCCTTCCTGCTCCTTCATAATACGTCCAAGTTCCGCGCCGAAATAACCGGTACCCACAATTGCATATCCTATTGTCTTCATATCCATTACCTCCAAATATATCCAAAGTTATTTTACTGCTCCGTCAGTCATGCCACCTGCGATCTTATTCTGTATAAACATAAAGAATATCACGGACGGAACCACAACCAGGGCAGATGCTGCCATCATATCTCCCCAGTTCAGGATTTCTGAACCCTGAAGAGATTTTAACGCCACAGACACTGTCATCTTATCTGTGCTGTTGATCAGGATCAAAGAGTATAAAAATTCATTCCACGCATTGATAAATGTATAAATAGCTGTTGCCACGATTCCCGGCATGACCAGGGGCAGTACAATTCTCACAAAAGTCTGAAGCTTATTGGCTCCATCCACCCTTGCCGCTTCCTCGATCCCCAGCGGCACTGTCTTGAAAAAGCCTACCAGCATCCACACAGCATAAGGTACGCTGAAGGAGAGATACACGATGACAAGCCCGACTCTGGTATTGACAAAACCCAGCTTTGCCATGACCATAGAATAGGGAATCGCCAGAAGGATGGGAGGAAACATGTAAGTTGCCACCAGAACCTTTGACATAATAGAACCCAGCTTCGGAAAAAATCTTACAATTCCGTATGCAGCCATGGATGATATCACTATGGCAATGCAGGTAGTTGATATTGCAATGATCAAACTGTTGCTGATATTTCCTGCAAATCCCAGGTCCTGAATCACATGGGTAAAATTTTCAAGTGTAAAGTGCTTTGGCAGAAAACGGGTTGGATTTGCAGTCAGCTCTCCCGAAGATTTTACAGAACACAGTAAAACCCATACCAGCGGAAAAAAAGCAATCATGGACAAAATGATCAAATATACATGGCAGAGTCCATTGCCGATCTTTTCTTTTTGATTTGTCATCACTTGTCCTCCTTTTCCCATTTTCCAATGATCGTAAAGTAAACCACACAAACCAGCAGCAGGAATGCCAGCAAAAGCACAGTAACTGCAGATGACCTGCCCAGAAGTTTTGTTCCCCAGCCCATATTATATGCATAGACAGGAACTGTGGTGGTGGCGTTTGCAGGGCCGCCCCCTGTAAGAAGATAAATAATATCAAAGTTATTGAATACCCAAATGGTACGAAGCACTACCAACAGGCCGACTACGATCTTAATATGCGGTACCGTAATATGCCAGAACTGCTGGAACTTGGAAGCACCGTCGATCTGAGCCGCCTCGTACTGGTCCTGGGGAATGGTCTGCAGCGCGGACAGCACATTTACCATGATCATCGGCGCGCCGAACCAGACATTAATAAAAATCAATGTCAGAAATACCAGGCTGCTGTCACTTAAAAACTGCGGAAGTTCGCTGCAGATGCCCAACTGGACAAGAAAGTTAGGAAGGAAACCTGAAACACCATTCAGTATCCATTTCCAGGAAAGTGCGATCACAATAGAGGGGAATGCCCAGGGAATGATCATCAGGGTTCTGTAAACTCCCTTTCCAATCTTCACCCGATGAATGGCCAGCGCTGCTGTAAATCCGATAAACAGTTGTCCTAACAATGAACCCACTGTCCAGAGTATGGAGGTCAAAAATGCTTTATAAAAATTAGAGTCTGATAAAACCGCTTTATAATTTTCCAATCCTATAAAATCATAGGAAGCCTTGATCAGATGCTTGGTCGTCATACTGTAATATAAACTGGAAAAGATGGGATATATCAACAGTATCCCCACAACCATCAGTGCAGGAAGTACGAAAATCCAGCGGGCATAATCAAATTTTACTTTTCTTTTCACCAAAATGCCGCCTTTCTGAGGGATGGGACTGCCCTTCGTGGTGGTTCGGGCAGTCCCTGGTAACAGGTTATGTATTCAAAATCACTGTACAGTGCTGAATACCTCATTCAATTTGTCTTCTGCTGCCTGTGCAGCTTTTTCCACATCAGTTCCATTTGTGATAATATCCTGGAACATACTTTCTATGATTCCCTGGGATGTGAGAAGACCGGCCTGAACACTTGGGCCTTTTTCAAATCCTATGGCAGTACCCATATCCATGGTTTTTGTAATTACATCTACCGCATTGGAAAACTTCTGTACGGTTTCATTCTCTTTGTATTCCGGTGTATCAGATATACCTGTAATGGATGGCAGCATACCCACCGGTGTTGCCTCCAGGAATTTGATATAGGTATCTTTCTCATATAATTTCTTGATAAATTCCTTACATATTTCCGGATGTTCTGAGTTCTCCCATACAACCATTGGAATATTGGAAGTTTCCGCTCCATATTCCGGGTCATCCGCATTTATCTTCGGAAGAGGTGCACAGTCAATCTGATCCACCAAATCAGGAGAGTTTGTCTCAACACCGCCAATCTGGAAACCGGAGTTAAAGTCAAAGGCTGTCTTTCCCTGATAGAACAGGGTTGCCTGATCTAATACTACATAATTTACAGAATCCTTCGGAGAACAATTTTCATAAATGTCCAGCCAGTATCGAATACCGTCAAGGGCCAGATCACTTGTCAGATCCGCTTTCAGATCATCTGTAAGGAGGCTCCCGCCGCCGCTTCTCACATAGAAGTTCAAGAAACGTGTTCCCATAAGATCATTGGAACCACAGGGGAAGGAACATCCGTAAACCCCGTCTTTTGTGAGGGCTTTTGCCGCATTGGCAAATTCATCCCATGTCTTTGGAACTTCCAGGCCTGCTGCCCCCAGCAGATCTTTTCTGTACCACATGACCTGCGCATGGGAATACAATGGCAGGGAATAGCAGGTGCCGTCCTTTTCCCCCTCCGACAGGGCCGTTTCTGAAAACTTATCTCTTCCTATGTCGTCGATCAGGTCATCCAGGGGAACAAGTGCCTCTGCGTCCATCATCTCTACCACATGACCGGGAAGTGCAGTGCTCATATCCGGCACATTCCCGGATGCAAGGCCTGTGGTCCATTTCGTATAAAAATCACCCCAGGAAAATGTCTCTATGGTTATATTTACATCCGGGTTATCCTTCATAAACTGGTCCGCTGTCTCCTGTATAACCTCCAGACGCGGCCCCTGTGTAAAGGAATGCCAAAATGTAATGTCACCTTTTAATTCTCCTGTTTCCGCTGCTGTCTGTTTGCTTTCTGTATTCCCGTCCTGTCCGCATCCTGTAAGCATGGCGGAACCTATCATGGCACCTACCATCAAAATCGCTAATTTTCTTTTCATAAAGCTCTCCTCTCTGTTGACTTTTTTCTGATCTCCGATATCGGCCGTATCGATTTGTTTATTGTAGGTTTATTTTACCTATTTTTTTTGTGTACATCTACTAACCAAACGCTCAATAATAGCACTAGAGTCTTATTCTTATTCTCTTGCTACCCTTCGGTATTGGTTCGGGGTAAACCCAAACGCTGCTTTAAACTCCCTGATAAAATAATTGGCATCCTCATATCCTACTTCATAGGCAATATCGTTGACATTATCATTGCTCACCAAAAGAGCCCTGGCTGCTGTTGTAAGCCGGATCTCCCTCACATATTCCATAGGCGTTTTTCCCATATTTTCCTTAAAAAGGCCGCTGAACCTCTGCTTGCTCAGTTCCGCCATATTTGCCATTTTTTCAGGCGTATATTTTTCTTTGGGATGGAGAACGATATAATCCGCCACGATCTGCACTCTTGGATCGATCTGTTTCTTCGTTTTCATGGCTCTTTTTTTAATCCTCTCCAAATCATACTCTTCTGTTTTAATTTCCCCTTTATCCCTGTCTATTTTCTCTCCTCTTACTGCAAGGGAGCCTATGAGCAGATCCAGGTATCCCCGTACAAAACATTTCTTCGCCATATGCTCTGTCTTCACCCACCTGTAGATCTCTTTGAAATAATTATCCTCTCCCATACTCTGAGTAACCCTTGGTATTCCATAGTATTCTTTTAATACATCCTCACCGTCATAAAAAACAGAGGTGGTAAAACGGATACTAAAAAATTCAAATGTATCACTGAGCGCATGGCAGGACATTCTGCACCCACTGGGTATGTACACGATCTGGTTCTCTTCCACCAGAATCTCTTCACTGTCAATACAGAACTCTGCCTTTCCCTTCACAATGTAACGAAAAATGTTATACGGTATGACCGATTCCGGATATACCCATGTTCTTCCCATGGAATATAGATCAATGTAGAGAAATGTAAAACGTATATTGTCAATCACTGACATGAAGGAATCCCCCTTGTAAATTTTTTATGCAGCTTTTAACAATAAGCAAGGCAGCTATCAGTGAAGATACGCCTGTCGATCTGCACTTTATAGCTGCCCTCTCTTACTGTCTACTGTACTTTTATCTTAACTACCACTTTTTCTATATTTTCCGGCTTATTTTCCATGATTGCCACCATGTGGGCATCGCTGGGGTAACACACCATAAAATCACCCGGCTTCAGCAGATAACGACCAGACGCGCTGCCTTTATAAAAGACAATATCCCGTTCCGCATTGTAAGGGACTGACTCAGTCAGGGACTTGACATCTGCTGTAGCGATTCCCTCTCTTCCTGCCACAATATAGTGTAAATCAATATATTTTTTGTGTGCTTCATAAATACAGGCCTCTTCCGGTTTTGATGTAAGAGAGACAGGATTGCAGAAAACGCGGTTCTCACAGATCACTGTATCCGGCAGGGGAAGCTCCCCCTGCTTCAGACTGTCCAGATAGCATAGTATCTGATAGAGCATTTCGTACTCTCTGTAATTTTCTTTGTTTTGAATCGAATCAAAGATCATTGTATTTTCCTCCTGATATATCACAGATCGATCTTGTACTGGTGCAGGGTGTTCTTCAAAACGCCTGCCATAATTTCATACCCTTTTGCATTGGGATGCAGACCGTCATAAGTAATGCCATCCAGCAGCTTTTCAGTTCCCGGAAACGTGGTGGTATTATAATAGTTTACAAAAATCAGCTTATTCCTTTTCGCTGTCTGCGCCAGCCACTCATTCATCTCTTTAATGTATCTTTTCCGGATCGCTTCATTTAGTAAAATGGGTATGTGTATGGGCAGAAGAGAGGTAAGAATTAAAGTGGTATCCGTATTTTCTGCCTGGCATATGATATTGCTGATATTGTTCTGAGCTGTTGTCAAAACCTCATCATAGGGCTTCGGCTCCAGTCTCTTCCAATAATCGCCCTCCAGTTCAATGGAGTCATTGATCCCAATCCCCATTATGCAGTATCTAGGCTTTAGCTGCAGAGCATCCACGTAAAACCGCCTTTTCAGAAATTCTGTAGTGTCTCCTCCGATGCCCCTGTTCACGATCAACTGTCCGGGCAGATTAAAGTATGCATTTAACTCCCAGTAATGGGTGATAGAATCTCCTATAAACAGAAAATCCGGCTTCTGTTCCGTATAAATAAGAGAATGGTTTTTAATGTCAAATTCTTTTCTTCTACTGTCCGCCGCCGCAATGCTGGAAAAATACTCCGATCTGGTATATCCCTCCTTTGTTGAAATCATGCGCCATCCCTCCTCTTTTCCAATGCCCATACTGCTGTCTGTTCACAGCCGTCTGTGACTTGATATTTTTTTAATTATAACAAATACCTTCTGACTCCGATACGGAACATGCGCTCAAAAATAGCACAATATGCTTATTTTGCAGTGTACTCAAAAAAGACTGCCAAAAAGCTCCTTATAAAGAACCTTTTTGGCAGTCTTCCGATTTCCGGACACACCTGTTATTTTATTTTTATTATAACGGATTTACATTATCCTGTCTATCTTGCCAGCGATTTTATCTTTTGATAGGACGCCAGGTCTATATACAGATCCGTCTTATACGGATTGCGTTTCGTCTTTTTGATGTGCAGGATCATATAAATAAATACCCCCGCATTTGCAAGAAGCGCAAGAAGACTTACCACAAAAAGTGCCGTTGTGTTTGGGCTTGCGGAAGCAAGCTGATAGATACCCGGCTCCACCAGTGCTGTATATCCGTCCGCGGCCACATATCCCTGCCGGATGGCAGCATCCGCAATGGCTTTGCTGGATGTGGAATGCACCATCCAACGGCTGGCATCCTGGAAGGCAGGCACGGTCTGGGCAAACATGCACCACAGCGCCAGCGTATGTGCCCTGTGCTGCAGCCATGCGCCTTTTCCCACCGTGAATGCGCAGACTGTAGGAGCCAAAAGCAGAGCAAATCCGCAGTACCAGGCATGTGTGGGCAGGCAATTATATGTGTACGCAAAGTTCCATAAATCATAGGCTACGATCCAGAACCACATCATGTCCGGCCAGAGCATATCTTTGCTCCCGTCCTTTTTCGTCACAGCCCTTATGCAGATTCCAAACCATCCTGTAATAGTGATAATGTTCAGGATTCCTGCGATCCCATTCATGTAGTTCCAGGCCCCGCCGATATAGTATTGTGTCTGGTTATTGGTATACTCCATAACCGGCGTCACATATCTTCCGATCTCAAAATCACGCAGCACGGCCTCACAGATATTGATGGCCAGGATCAGCGGCGGAAAACAAAGCGCTATCCTGTTGGAAGACAGCTTTTTCACATGCCTGATACACCAGAAGCCGATACATCCCGCTGTTGAGGAGTACACCTTTGCCAGATGGAACCAATCCATATACGCAGTATCTTTAAATGCCGTAAGCCACAAAATCGTGAGCACTACAGGCAGGATCACGAACGCAGAAAACCCCACCCACTTAAATCTCCGTGTCACCTCATTGAGGGCAAAGAGACTAACAAATACCCCCAGCCACACCAGCAGTACCAGTGCTGTGGGAACACCCTCATAAAATGCAAACATACCCATTCCCCCCTATTTACATAGAATTTCTTTTATCATCAGATCATTTCCCGAAAGGATCTCCATCTGCTGCCCTTCACATTTTGGACAGCGCATATCAGATCCCATGGCGTTGAAGACGCTGCCGCAGTCCCGGCATTTCACAATGCCGGGTACTACACACACCTCCAGCTCCGTCTCTTCCATGGAGGTCTTATATCTGGCGGCAGGCCAGCACTCTTCCAGATACCTTGGCACAACACCTGAGAGTTCCCCCACCTCCAGGACGATCCGTTCTATCTCTTCTGCCCCTTCTTCCCGCACCACATCCTCAATGGTGTGGATCATGGCATCCAGGATTCCCAGTTCATGCATAGGATCAGTCCTTTCTGCGGGTAGTTTTTACAGAGGAGGCAGCAATTTTTCCGCTTCTCTTCACTGCATTTGCCGCAATTTTTACTGGAAGCTTCTCATACAGATCCGGTTTGGAATGACCCGTGCGTTTCAGATGAATGGCATCAAATTTACACTTCGTGGTACACATGCCGCAGCCCACACACATATAGGAATCCACCTGTACAGCACCGCAGCCGAGACATCTCTCTGTCTCCTTTTTCAACTGTTCCTCTGTAAATGTCATCCTGTCATCCCGGAAGGTACCTTTCTTTTCCGGCGCGTGGGCAGGGCGCTGCCTGGGTGTGTTGTCAAAGCTCTGCAGATCCACCGCCACATTGTTTTTATCAAACGCATGGTATTCTCTTCTGTCACGCCCCAAAGTCAGAGTCTGCCCAGGCTGTACATACCGGTGGATGGAGACTGCCCCTTCCTTTCCGGCTGCAATTGCGTGAATGGCAAACTTCGGTCCGGTGCAGCAGTCACCGCCCACAAACACATCCGGTTCCCTTGTCTGATAGGTCAGGCTGTCTGCCTGTGCCGTGTTTCCGCGTCCCAGCTTCACCTTGCTTCCTTCCAACAGGCCGCCCCACTCAATAGACTGACCGATAGAGAGAAGAACAGCATCTGCCGGAACTGTTATGGTATCCTGCTCATCGTATTTTGGCGCAAAGCGGTGCATCTCATCAAAGACGGATACACAGCGCATAAATTCCACGCCTGTCACTTTTCCGTCCTCTGTCAGAATCCGTTTCGGCCCCCATCCATTCTGGAATTCCACGCAGTCGGCCTCTGCTTCTTCTATCTCCTCATCCAGAGCCGGCATTTCCTCACGGCTCTCCAGGCAGTACATTTTTACAGTGTCAGCACCCTGTCTGGTTGCTGTCCGCGCTACATCAATGGCCACATTGCCGCCGCCCACTACCACCACATTTCCGGAAAGTGTTCGGCCCCGGCCCAGATTCACCTCACGCAAAAATTCCACACCGGATACAACACCCAAAGCGTCCTCACCTTCCACGTTCAGCTTTCGTCCGCCCTGGGCGCCCACTGCTATGTAAAATGCCTCGTAGCCCTGTTTTCTCAGTTCATCCAGCGTCACATCTTTTCCCACTTCCACGCCGGTCTTAAATTCCACGCCCATCTCTTTGAGCACGTCAATCTCTGCATTCAATACCTCTTTTTCCAGACGGAAAGAGGGTATTCCAAGAGCCAGCATGCCGCCCAGCTTCTCCTGTTTTTCAAAAACAGTAACCTGATAATCGTCGATGGCAAGGTAATACGCACAGGAAAGCCCCGCAGGACCGCCGCCGATGACTGCTATCTTATTTCCCAGATGATAACGCTTTTTCGGGACAAAACGCACATCATCATCCAATTCCTTATCTGCAATAAATTTTTTGATCTCATCAATGGCGATTGGCTCGTCAATATCGCCGCGGGTACATTCATCCTCACAGCTATGGGGACAGATACGCCCGCAGACCGCCGGGAATGGATTCTCTTTTTTGATCAGTTCCAGGGCTTCTTTGTACTGTCCTTTAGCCGCCAGCTTGATATATCCCTGCACTGCGATATGAGCCGGACAGGCTGTCTTACAGGGAGAAGTCCCCTCCTCTGCCACATCCTGACGGTTCTCTCTGTAGTCCATGTTCCAGTTCTTTTTACTCCACACATGATCTCTGGCTGTGGGTTCCTCCGCTTTTGGGATCGGTGTCTTAGCACAGAGTCTCTGGCCCAGCTTCAGGGCATTTGTGGGACAGTTTTCCACACATTGACCGCAGGCCACACACTCCTCCGGGTTCACCTCCGCGGTAAAATTGGAACGGATGGCATCCGGCGTGCGGAACAGGGTTGCAATACGCATGGAAAAGCAGGAGCAGCTACAGCAGTTACAGATCGCGGCTGATTCCCCCAGCCCGTCAGTTGCGGGCATTTCATGCATCAGGCCGTTGTCTTCTGCGAATTTCAGGATTTCCAGCACTTCCTCCCGGCTTACCTGGCGGCCTCTTCCAGTCCTGATATAATACTCTGCTCCGGTTCCCATCTGGATGCAGATATCCTTTTCCAGATGACCGCAGCCCTCACCCAGCACTTTTCTGGACTGACGGCAGGAACAGTCAGACACGCTGAACGTGTCATATTTTCTAAGATAATAGGACAGCTTTTCCCAGGGCTGAACCCCCGGAAGATCCTTAATGGCACTCTCCACAGGCGTTACCCGCATCATTGCCATTCCTTCCGGAAAAAGAGGTGCCATAGGTGCGATCCTCTTTCTGGTGTACTCCTCAAAAGCCTTGCCGATCTCAGGATGCGCTGCAAGCTGTTCCCGGTTGTTAACCATCATTTCCAACATACCAGGAGCAAAAATATTTATAAAATACCTGTCTCTCTTATCCTTTTTATCTGTCCATACCTTTACCACACCTGTGTATGTGAGCCGGTCCAGAAGCTTCTTCGTCTCTTCCCTGCTCTTGCCGCATTTTTCCACAATGTACTCAAATGTACGCGGCTGGCGAAGCCCCATGACCAGGGCAACATCTGCCATATCGTCTGTCACCACAGCGTTCAGCGCGTAATACTCAGGGGCCTTCTCATCGATCCGGTTCATTGCCCCCGCCACACCGCCGACCATTTTTGCCAGCTTCACAATTTTCGGTCTTAAATTTGCCATATACTAACCCACCCTTTCTATACCATTTTGCAGTTATTATGATTCTTCTCTCCAGGCTTTTACTTCTGTTCTCAGCCAATCTGTCCAGGCATCCAGCCCTTCCCCTGTTTTTGCACTGATGGGGATCACTTTTGCCTTGGGATTACGCAGTCTGATGTTCTCCCTGCATTTTTCCAGGTCAAAATCAAAGTACGGCATCACATCCATTTTATTAATCAATACCACATCACATACAGAGAACATCAGGGGATATTTCAGAGGTTTGTCATCTCCCTCAGGAACAGACAGGATCATGGCATTCTTCACAGCTCCTGTGTCAAACTCTGCCGGACAGACCAGATTTCCCACATTTTCCAACACAGCCAGATCCACGTTCCCGGTTCCCATGGCTTTCAGCCCCTGACCGGTCATGTCCGCGTCCAGATGGCACATACCGCCGGTATGGAGCTGTATCACCTTCACCCCCATATTCTCTATGGTACGGGCATCCACATCCGAGTCAATGTCTGCCTCCATGATGCCGATCCTGAGTTCCTTTCTCAAAGCCTCAATGGTACGCTGCAAAGTTGTGGTCTTGCCTGAACCCGGGGATGACATGAGATTCAAAAGAAATACCTTCTCTTTTTTCAGTTCTCTGCGGAGTTCTTCAGCCTGCCTTTCATTATTATCAAAAATGCTTCGTTTTACCTCAATGGTACGGAATGCTTCCATTTCCGCATCCCTCCTTTCCGCGCTGTTTCATACTATCATCATACTATGCCTGAACGCCTTTTACTATAGACAAAACCGGCGGTCTGTCAAAATTTTTGACAAACCGCCAGCTCTACTTGTTTTCCTCACCGGACATAATATATTCCTTTGGCGTAACCCCCATTTTCTTTTTAAAAATACGGTAAAAATAATTCAGGTTATTATATCCCACAGAACCGGAAACATCCTTTATGCTGTCCCCTCTTTCCAGCATTTCAATGGCTTTATGAATACGGACATCATTTATATAGTCAGTAAAACTGCAGTTCAGGTATTTCTTATACAATCTCAAAATATTGCTCTGGCTCATGTTAAACATTTCCGCGCATTCACTGCAGTGCAGCTCTTCCATATAATGTTCATCAATGTATGCCAGCAAACTGTTAAAGGAAGGGTTGTCAAAGTATTCATACCCCAGGACTCTCTTCATGGTTTCGCAAAACTGTTCATACATCACAGGTTTCAGAAGATAGTCTTCCGCTCCCAGCCTGAGAGCCTGCTGCACATAGGAAAACACGTCATAAGCTGTGATCACAATGAAAACTGTTTTAAAATTCGCATTCTTTTTAATCTGATCCATGACCTGCAGTCCGTTCATCCATGGCATTTCTATGTCCATAAATACAATATCTGGCTTCAGAGTATTTATTTTTATCAAAGCCTCCCTGCCGTTTGAGGCTTCACCGACGATATCCAGCGGAAGTCCGTTCTTTTTGATAAAAAACTTAATAATATCACTGGAGGATTTTTCGTCATCAACTAATAATACTCTTTTCATATACGCTCCTCTCCGATCTGGCGGCCGGCATTTTTATACTCACAACAGTACCCTCACCATCCAGGGATTCCACCTGATAGCTGAAATCATTTCCGAAAACAGACTGAAGCTTTCTGACTACCATTGAAGTTCCGCTGGCCTGTACCTGGTTTCCCATTTTATATTCTATCTCATTGCGTGTTTTTTCGCCAAATCCTCCTCCGCTGTCGCTGACTTTAAAGTGCAGATAATTTTTCTCTTTGTAAGCCATAATAATGATCTGCATCTCTCTTTCCTGACCCTTGAATCCGTGTTTAAAACAATTTTCCACAATGGGCTGCAGGAAATTAAAGGGTACCTCCTGTGATTCAAGAAGATCCTGTTCTATATCATAAATAACACTTAGCCTGTCTCCAAATCTCAGTTTCTGCAGATTCGTATAATTACGCACATACCGAAGCTCGTCCTGAAGCAGCACAAAGGTCTCCTGAGTTCTCAGTGTATAGCGGAAAAGCTGCGCCAGATCTCCTATAGCGGTATAGGTACCCAGAGCGTTTTCCTTTACTGCCATACTGGCGATTGTATTTAATGTATTAAAAAGAAAGTGCTGATTGATCTGAAGGTTCAGCATCTGATTCCGTGTTACTTTCAGATGTTCCTGAAGCTGTCCGTCTTCACGTATTTTATCCGAAAGCTCCCTCTTGTTTTTATGAAGGTTCACCTGGACCATACAAAATTGATAATGAGCGCAGATGGATTCAGCAATATTGCGAATTGTGTCAAGCATTCCGTTCTCTGTACTTTCAGGCACATTATATACCATACTGGCTGCCGCATCATCACTCTTCACAGCTCTCGTTCTGATATGCCCAGTCTTAATGAAGCCAAGCAGCTTCCCGTCACTAACTATGGGAAGAATATATAAAAGCAGTCCGTGTCCGCATGCATGAGCGGAAACCCCTTCATAATACGGAGGCACAAAAGTCGATCTTATTTTGTACAATTCACAATTATAAATATTTTTTTCTATCCCACAGCATTTTTTGCAAAACTCAGGAAACTCTCTATTCTGATATACAAGCTCCTGGTCTTCATCATAAATTGAAATTGGAATTCGCAGGGGCCTAAGGTTATGCCTGAACAATTCCTTGATCGTTTCCCGCAAAAACTCCTGATTATCAATTTCCTCCATACTCATAGTCTTTTCCCTTTTGTCGGGAGCCACATGTACCGTGGAAATAACGGCCGGGATGGAAACAAGAAGCTTCACCAGCGGCTCATCCCCGTCATTTCTGGATTCATGGCTCATTCCCGATGATATATGAAAATATTTTCCCGGCTCGACCAGACTCTCTGAATCACCAATCTTCTGCCATCCTCTGCCGCTCATAATATACATAAACTGCTCGTCCCCGTAATGCAGATGGCATGGCTGCCATGAGTGGGGATTCATAACACTGATTCCCACCCTGAGATGATCTGAGGAACCTGATTCCGGTTCACAGATCCATTCTATTCTTCCCCAATCCAGGTATTGTATCTTTTCCATATGCTTACACCCCTGTTTTTTGCTCATTGTACCAAAAAAACGGCAGAACTTTCAACTATTCTGCCGTTTTCCTAGTTTTCATTTTTATTTAGCAGTTACAGGCATCCATTTCTCTGCGAACATGGGGTAGTTCTCTGCCTTTGCTCTCACTTTTGCGGCAATTTCTTCGAGCACTTCCGGTTTTTCATAGTTCTTGAGAGTATCCGCCAGAAGTCTTGCGGCTTCACGGATATCTTCTTCGCTAAAGCCTCTTGTTGTAAGTGCCGGGCTGCCAATACGAATACCGCTTGCCAGATTTGCCGGCTGCGGGTCATAAGGGATCATGTTCTTGTTGATCACAATACCGACTTTTCCCAGAACCTCTTCCGCCTGTCGTCCCGTGGGGATAAGATTTCTTACATCAACTAATACCAGATGTGTTTCTGTTCCACCGGAAACAAGTCTGAGTCCGCATTTTTTCAGTTCATCTGCCAGTGCGGCTGCATTTTCAATCACTGCCTGCTGATATTCTTTATACTTTTCTGTCTTAGCTTCTTTGAAAAGAACAGCTCTGGAAGCGATCATATCCATCTTGGGTGCGCCCTGCATTCCCGGGAAGATCTGGGAGTCAATCTTCTTTCCAAGTTCCGCCTTACACATGATGATGCCGCATCCTCTCGGCCCTCTGAATGTCTTATGTGTGGAAGTTGTGACCACATCGGCATATGGGACGGGGGAAGGGATGAGTCCTGCCGCGATCAGACCAACCGGATGGGCGATATCTGCCATGAGGTAAGCCCCCACTTCTTTGGCTATTTCACCAAAACGTTTGTAATCCACTTTACGCGGGTAAGATGATGTTCCGCAGATGATCATCTGCGGTTTGTATTCTTTTGCAAGGCGTTCTACCTGCTCCATGTCAATGATTTCTGTCTCCTTATTCAGTGCATACTGGATAACATTGTAGGTTTTCCCGCTGTAATGGAATTTTGCGCCGTGGCTTAAATGTCCCCCTTGATCAAGCTCCATGGAAAGAATGGTGTCGCCCGGTTTTAAAAGCGCTCTGAGCACTGCTATATTAGAAAGTGTGGAACTCATTGACTGGACGTTTGCATATTCACAGCCGAACAGCTCTTTACACCTTTCGATGGCAATAAGTTCAATTTTATCAGCCAGTTCACATCCGCCCGCGAAGCGTCTTCCGGGATATCCCTCTGCGTTTTTGTTTGCCCAGACAGTCCCTTCCATTCCGACTGTAACCGGGGATGAATAATTCTCTGACGCGATCAGACACAGTGTGTTGAGCTGACGCTGTTCTTCCGCAATCGTCATCTGTGCGATTTCCGGGTCAAATTCTTTAATGATCTCAAAACTTCCATCCATATACATAATACTGATCCTCCTGATATTTGTCATTTTTTTGATAAGCCTATTATCTTAAATATTTTTATTGATTCTAGGAATTATGTTTTATCTTTTTTGCACTACTTTCTTTTCCTGTTTTTCAACGATCGCAGCAACCGCTGCGTTGGTGATCACATTAGGAGTTGTTCTCTGGCCGCCGATGATCCTGTCTATACCAGTCATAAGAGCCACACCTTCCAGCGGAAGATTTACACATCCTAAAGTCATAGTCAGCATTACAATACTTGCACTTGGTACTCCCGCTGTTCCCAGAGATGCCAGAAGCGCTGTGACAAAGACTGTGAGCTGCTGCGGCAGCGTAAGAGCCACACCGGCTACCTGGGCGATAAAGATCACGGTCATACCCTGATATAACGCACTGCCGCTCTTGCTGACGTTGGTTACCACAGACATGATAAAGCTGGCGACCGCTTCAGATACACCCAGATTATTCTGAAGCTCCTTGATGGTAACAGGCAGTGCCGCAGCGGAACTATCAGTAGCAAGCGCCATACTGATTCCGCCGATGATCCCTTTATAAAATTTGAGAGGACTCATTCTCACGCCTAAGAATACTAAAAGCCCCTGGATCCCGAAGATAAATACGATCAACGCAATATGAAGTACAATGATAAATTTACACAGCGGCAGAAGAGTGGAAAGTCCGTATTTACCGATCATATCTGCCATAATGCCGCATACACCGATGGGGGCAAAACCGATCACTACATCTGTCATTTTGTACATAACCTGTGCCACGCGGTCAAAGAATACCTTTACAGGCTCTGCCTTCTCTCCGCAAAGCACGATACAAATACCAAAGAAGAAAGCAAATACAATAACCTGAAGCATGTTGTCTGTAGAAAGCGCTTCAAAGATATTTGTGGGGAACATATTTAATATTGTTGAAATAAATGATACATCTGTGGTTTCAACAGATTCGGTGACCGGCATCACAATACTTGCTCCCACCCCCGGTTTAAAAAGATTTCCGAATACCATTCCGGTCAGGATAGCCAATGCTGTCATGACTATAAACAGTATGAAAGCCTTAACTGCCATTCTGTAAATCTTTTTCATGTCCGGAATGCTTGTCAGTCCGCTTACAATAGCAGAAAATACTAATGGCAGGATCAGCATTTTCAGCATTCTCATAAAGAGACTGCCGACCGGCTCCAGCACTGCTGCCTTTTCCCTAAATATCAGCCCGAGAATAATACCGACAGCAAAACCGATGATGATCCGACCGAACATAGGGATTTTCTTTAACGTCTTCATTGTTTCTACCTCCATTTGATTTTATAAAACTGATTGCGGCCTTTTCTATATTTCTATTTTCGCATATGCAGTTCTGAAAAAATAGGAACTGATTCATTAATTCTTTCTACTATTTTACACTTAAAGGATGCGGAACTCCATTTATAGGAAAACCGGCGGTCTGTCAAAATTTTTGACAAACCGCCGGCTCCGTAAACCAATCTCCTTTATCAGCATGGCAGGACATTCCTCACACTACCTAAAAACCATCACAATTCCCATGCCATCCTTATCCCTCTCCGCAAATACCTCCCCATCCATCTTCCTCATGATCTCCCTGCATATATAAAGCCCAAGCCCGCTCCCCTGCTGCCCCATACTATTTGTCCCTCTGAAAAAGCTCTCAAATATATGGTTCAGATCATTCTCCGACACAGCCTCCCCCGTATTAAAAATACGTATCAGCTGACAATAATCCTCCTCATAAAAGCTAAACTCGATCCTCCTCCCATCCCCATACTTAAACGCATTCTCCATCACATTATCGATCACTTCCAGTGCCCTGTCCAGATCCCCCCGCACGATCCGGTTTTCATACTTTCCTATCACCAGTTCCACCATCCGCACCGCACACTTTTCTACATAAGTGTCCGCCACCCGCCTTACCAGTTCTTCCAGATAAAATTCTCCCATTTCTACCCGGATATCCAGTATATCCTCTTTTGAGTTCCTCACGATCTCCGCCACATACCCCTCAATCTCTTCTGCCTTCACACCGATCTGACGGGCCGCGTGTCGTTTCTTCTCCTCTGTATCGTAGAGTCCCTGTTCCAGTGCTTTCCCATAGAGCTTAATGGTCCCAAGAGGCGTCTTCATATCATGGGACAGGGACAACAGCATTTTTTTCTTTTCCCTTTCCAGCTCGAGCCTCCGCTTTTTTGTCACCTCCAGCGTATCCTTTAATTGCCCGATGCCCCACAAAAAATTTCCGAAATACCTGTTTTTCTCCTGCTTCACTTCCCCTTTCAGATGCCCTTTTGCCAGCTCATAAGGCAGCTCACTCACCCGGTTGAACGGCTTGATCACCCGGTATTTGAGATATAAAAGCACCCCTGTCACTGAGACTGCCATAAGCGCAAGTGCAGCCTGGACGGTCATCATCACACCGTCCAGGCTCATATATTCCTCTCTATATAAAAAACGGAGATACCCTTTCAGACTGCCGTCTGCGATCCAGGGCTTCACAACAACATTTCCGTCATTTACATCTTTAAAAAACATTTCCACGTTCTCCCGGTTTTCGGCTTCATCCAGGGTCAGGACTTCTATCCCGTATACGTCCCTGTATCTGCCCAGATCCACTTGACCGGGATGTGTTCCCACTGATATCTCATAACAGATCCGGTTGATCTCCACTTTGAATTCTCTGTCTCTTTCCCCCTGCATCCGGTAAAGTACCATACCCGTTCCCAGTGCCAGAAGGAGATAGAGACTTATAAACACTGCCAATATCCTGTTATATTTCCTCATACCGGTACCCCACACCCCAGACCGTCTGAATGCGCTCAGGCTTTCTGGGATCCTCCTCAATTTTGCTTCTCAGCATTTTGATATGGACCGTCAAAGTCTGATTTTCACTAAAGCTTTCCCTTCCCCATATACGGTCAAACAGATACTCTTTATGAAGGGTTCTCCCCGGATTCTCAGCCAACAAAAGCAGCAGTTCATACTCCTTCGCATTCAACTCTACCGCCCGGCCTTCCCGGTAAACCTTCCGTGAATTTCTGTCTATGGTAAGACTGCCGGATACCAGGTAATCGGTCTCAGTCCTGGCCCCATAGGTCCTCTGTATCAGCGCTCTTACTTTAGCGGTCAGCAGATCCGGGTCCACAGGCTTTTCCATATAGTCATCCGCCCCCAGCTCAAATCCGTTCAACTTATCATCCTTTCCCGCCCTGGCACTCATGATCAATATGGGGATATTCCCCTTCTCACGCACTGCCCGGCAGACGGCAAAGCCGTCCATGCCGGGAAGCATAATATCCAGAAGCAGTATCTTCACACAATTCTCCTCCAGGTAAGCAGACGCCTCCTCCCCGGTGGAAACAGAAGAAACAGAAAACCCATCCTTTTCTAAAAATGCCTGCAGAAGCTCTGCCAGCTCCCTGTTGTCTTCCACCAGCAAAATATCTTTCATACAAATCCTCTCTTTACCATCCGAGCTTGATCAGCCAGTCGTTCAATGTGCGCTCCCTGGCTCTAAGATCCCGGTCTTCCTGCCATTTTCCAAGTGTGATATCCTCCCGGATATCACCATCCTCAATATACAAAACTCTCTCACAGCGGGCCGCTACTTTCATATCATGGGTGACCAGAAGAATACTGGTACCCTCCCGGTTAATACGGTTCAACTCCTCCATGACCTCAATGGAATTCTGTTTGTTAAGCGCTCCCGTAGGTTCATCCGCGAATATGATCTTCGGCTCGTTGATCAGGCTGCGGCAGATACATGCCCTCTGAAGCTGTCCGCCGGACACCTCATTGATATCATTGTCCGCCACTTCACTGATTCCCAACTTCTGCATCAGTATCTTTGCCCTCTCATTGACTGCTGCCCGGCCTGCCTTGGTCTTGCCCACGGCTGTCTGGTAAGCAGGCATAATAATGTTATCATAGATTGACAGATTTTTCAGCATATACATCTGCTGAAATACAAATCCCATCTGTTCCAGCCTCATATCACTGATCTCATTGGCATTCAGCTTTGTCAACTCACGCCCAAAGAAATCCACTTTTCCCGCAGTGGCATTGTCCATGCCGCTGACCGTGTAAAGAAGAGTTGTTTTGCCCGAACCGGAAGGCCCCATAACAGCCACCATCTCCCCTTCTTTTATCTCCAGATTTACATTCCTCAGTACATTATTCTGGCGCTTATCTATAACATATGTTTTGCATAAATTAGAAACTCTCAATGACTCCATTTTCCTCTACCTCCATCCAAACCTCTACTCTATATTGTTCATTTCACGTATATGGATCTGCTTCACTTTCCTGGTTGCAAAAATGGTGGCTGCAATGATCCCCACCAACAGTATTCCCGGATAAACGCCGTATACCTGCCAGGGCACAACCTGGATCTCAACACTGGCTCCCATGATGGCAAAGATCGGTTTCAGCACAAACTGATTGCTCAGAAGAGACAGGGGTACCGCTGCGATCATGGATACCAGAACCACCCAAACCATGCGTAGAATCTGCCATTTACGGATACTCCTGTTTCTGAACCCCACACTTTTCATCATGGCGATCTCCCCTTTTTCCCTCACGATAAAGAGTTTTTCCATGAGTGCAGTGATCAGCATGATGATGGCGCAGAGCAGGCCCGTCATAGGGAGAAGAAGGTCTGATAAGGAATCCTGGATGCCACCCACATTCTGATCCACCAGAGCCTGTGCATCGGCCCATTCATAGCCGGGAAACTTCTCCTGGAGTTCTTTTGCCAGCTCCTTCTGTGTCTTATCTGTATCCATATCCACCAGAATATTCCAGTAATCCGCCAACATTTCATCCTTCATATCAATGACCGGATTCAGTCTGCCTGACTGTCCTAACTGCATGTAATCAGAGTATGTGCCTGTTATGATGAATGTTTTGTTTTTACTGCCGATCCTTACATCTACCCAGTCACCAATGTTCCATTTATTCTGCTTCAAAACCGTTTCTGAGAGTGCGATCTCGTTTTCCAGCCTTGGGGCCTCACCCTTGTCATAAATCAGATAATCGTTGTCCTGACCCAGATTCTGTAATACCAAAAGCTTTTGATCTGAGGCCGTTCCATCCCTTGAAACTTTCAAAAAGTAAAAGGGAATTCCCGTGAGTTTAGCATCGTATCCCTCTTCCTTCATCTCCTGTTCTACACGCTGCATTCCCTTTAGCAGATCCTCTTTATTTCTGTAATTCCCCTCACTTGGCTGCTCTATCCTTCTTACATATACCGCGCTGTGTGGGTTCAGGGCAAATTTTACTACCATCTCACTGCTCCTCATGGTGTTGATGGTGTTCAGCGGAATGGTGATCAGCACAAAGCTGATACAGAATGTGATCATGAGTACCAGATACCGCCGCATATGGGTGAGCATATCGTTCAGTCCCAGGAACATGGGAACAGACATTTTCCCTCTCCGGTTCAGTCTGATCCCGGCCCGCCTGCCGTATCTCTCCCCTGACTTTCCGCCTCGGACAGCAGCGATCGCCGAAATCTTATCCAGCTTTCCGGTACAGATATAACAGAAAAGCATGACCAGAAAGATGATACACCCGGAACAAATGAGGTTTACCCACAGATTGGAACCGCTTTCCTCCATGATCATATTTCGGCTGACACTTTTCACCATGGCCCGGCTGACCGGGACACTAACTGTAAAGCCCACCACAGTACCTGCTGACACGAGAACCAGATACTTTATGAGATATACTTTTTTTACTACAAAATTCCGAAATCCCACAGCCTTCATGATCCCGATCTCCCGGTATTCCTCCTCCATGGTAAACATCAGTGTAAAGCGGAGTACCAGAAGTGCAATAAGGATCAGGCAGATACCTACGAGGATCAAAAGGGCAGCCATGATCATATCGAAGGAATAGATCATGTCGTATGTGCCCTTTGTGACAGTACTTAAAACAGTTGTAAAATCCTGTTCATTCAGCGCCCTCACAAACTCTGTCTCATGATCTGTCATGACCAGATACATACTGATATCTTCTGCATGTTCGTCTTTATGGAATGTATGATAATCCTCTTTGCTTAAAATGATACGGTTCATTCCGGTCATATCATTTCCAAAAGCCGCGTCCTTCATCTGCTGGGCAACCGTCAGTTCTTTTTCTGTATCTCCCACGGAAATGACAATTTTATCCCCCGTCTTCAGATGATTTCTCTCCATGGCATCCCTTGTCATGGCAGCCTGCCCGGCCTTCAGGGAAAAAGACTTTCCGTCCGGGTCAAAGACCTTGCAGTATTCCATCCCCACAGCGCTTATATACACAGAGGTTCCTGCGGTATCGTACTCCTTTTTCTTTCCGTTTTTTACAATTTTTATATCCTGGTCATTGAGGGCGATCAGGCTGCTCTTTCCATATTCCTTTATGTCCCCATACTGACTGTCCAGCCATTTTTCCGCCTTTTCATTCTCTGTTTCTCCCCGCATGATAAAATTCACACCGGGGATTTTTGAGTAGCTTGTGTAATGATCAATGGCTGAACTCACAACCAGGATATTGTTCACGCTGCTGGCCAGAAAAATGGTTGCAATGGTGATAAACAGAAACAGTATCACATTGACTCCCTTTCTCCTCAGCAAATCCTTCTTTAATATTCTGTAAAGCATTTGGCTATCCTTCCCTTTCCTGTTTTCTGAGTTGATTATAACCCGGCAATTATGAAAAAATCCTTAAATCGGATTCCTTTTATTTACACACAGAAAACTTTCCGGATTATCCTATACAAATCTACTGTTATAAAGTATAATCATACCAGACAGTCAAAACATTTTTCAAACAATAAAAGGGGGCATTTTTTTATGAAACGATATGTTATGTTCGCGTAGCAGAGGCTATTGCGAATTATGATACCATATAGAATAGCCTTTGCGAATCCTGGAACTAAAATAACCGAGGAGGACAGGATGAGCTACAAAAAGGCTGATAAGATCCTTCCAAAAGAATTGTTGGAACTGATACAGCAGTACGTGGAGGGTGAGAGCATCTATATTCCCAGGAGGACAGAAAATAGACGTTCCTGGGGAGACGGCACGGGCATCCGGCAGGAAATCGCAGCGCGCAATGCCATGCTGTACCGTGATTACCGAAACGGCGCAGACCCAGCGGGACTGGCAGATAAATACTGCCTGTCTTTGAAAAGCGTACAGAGGATCTTATTACAGGAAAAAAGGAAATAGGTAATAATAGAAATATAAAAGGACAGCATAACCTGCAGGAATGCGTTATGCTGTTCTTTTTTGTTTACACTCCGTAACTGTTCAGTGCCTTCACAGTCACAGACAAAAGTTCGGAGAGAATTGACTGCAGCGGTGGGATTTTTCCTCATTCTCTTTTAGAAAAAAGTTTAAGGTGGATACCGCCGTCACCTCCCGCTATAATATCCCCATACCTAAAAAGGAGGAATCCATCATGCTGGAACCCAAGAAAAATGCATAGCAGAGGCTATTGCATTATAACAATTCTATAGTGAAATAGCCTTTGCAGATCCTGAACCGATAAAAATCGAAAGGAATATGCATATGAGCTATTTAAAGGAGGAGACATGGACCATTACACCTGCCTCTTCGTATAAAATCATCAGAAACTGTCCAAAATGCGGCACAAAATCTCTCTTTCAAAGTACCGGGGATTTCCGCATCAATGCCAATGGAAAATGTATTGATATCTGGCTGATCTATCAGTGTGAAAAGTGCAGGTCCACCTATAATCTGACAGTTTTTGAACGTATCAGCCCCAAAAAACTGTCGCAGGAATTATATAAAAAATTCCAGGAAAATGACAGCAGTCTTGCACTGGAGATCGGAACAGACAGAGAAGTTTTTGAGAAAAACAGAGCTGTTGTGAAGGAAGAATCTGTCTCATATATGGTAGATAAAAAAGATACAGAAACACCCGTTTCTTTACAAATATCGGATGAAAACCACTGTATCATCTGCATAAGAAATCCTCACAGCCTGAAAATCCGGGCCGATAAATTTCTGGCAGAGCAGCTTTCCATCTCCCGGTCAAAGATGAAACGCCTGATCACAGACGGGGTATTACAGGGAAGTAATAACGAGAATCTGGAAAAAATCCATATCACCGATGGCTTGATCATCCTTCTCAAAACGGATGTTTGAGCAGATACCTAAAAACGGCAGGGAAAGCCTTATACTTTGCTTTCCCTGCCGTGATCCATATTTTTTTATCCTGCGATGTCTGCTGCAGGGGAACTGTCCCCCTTTATTTTCTCTATGGTCCATCCTGTCTGTGCACATATCAGGGACACAATGGGATTGATCAAATTCAGGAAACAAAATGGTGCGTAGATACCTGTTGTCACTCCCAGAACGCCTGACAGGAATGCGGCATCTGTCCCCCACGGAACAAAAGGAGCACACAGTGTTCCGGTATCCTCCAAAGCTCTTGAAAGATTCTTTGGATGCAGTCCCCGCTCTCTGTATATGTCTTTGAACATCCTGCCCGGAATGATCAGTGCCACATACTGCACACCTGTGGCGAAATTGGTAAAGATCGTAGACAAAAGGGTTGCTGTTATGACTGTGGAATCTTTCTTCGCATTCCTTAGGGCACGCTCTATGACTGTGTTCACCATGCCGCTTTTCTCCACGATCCCTGCAAAGGAAAGTGAGATCAGGATCAGGCAGATAATCTCCATCATACTGGTCATGCCGCCCCTGTTCAGCAGTTTATCCACCTCCGACACTCCTGTCTCAATAGAAAATCCGGAGAAAGCGGAGGTGATCACAGACTGCAGTTCAGCCCTCTGGAAAGCCAGTGCAAACACACATCCCAGTAATGCCACCGCGATGAGCCCCGGCAGGGCCGGTATCTTTTTGATCACCATGACGATGACCAGCACAGGCGGTATCAGCATAATAGGAGAGATATAGAAAATGTCTTTCAGCGTAGATGTATACAGCTCTACCAGGGAGTAGTCAAAATTATTTCCTGCAAATTTAATGCCGATAATACCATATATGATAAGCGCTATAATAAAACTTGGCCCTGTTGTATAGATCATATGTCTTATGTGTGTAAAGATATCTGTTCCGGCCATAGCTGGTGCCAGATTAGTCGTGTCTGACAGAGGGGACATTTTATCACCAAAGTATGCGCCTGATATGATGGCACCTGCCGTCATACCCGCCGGAACGCCCAGCCCGCTGCCGATTCCCATGAGTGCCACACCGATAGTCCCCACTGTGGACCAGGAACTTCCGGTAGCTGTGGCGATCACTGCACAGATCAGACAGCTTGCCAGCAGAAATACCGACGGGGACAAGATTTTAAGCCCATAATAAATCATGGTGGGCACAATGCCGCCCAGCAGCCAGACGCCGATGATCACACCGATCGCCAGCAGGATCAGGATTGCCGGCACGGCTGCCTTGATGGTGTCACCGATCCCATCCTGCAGTTCATTCCAGGAATAACCGGAACCCACAGCCACAATTCCGGCCACAATGGCTGCGATGAGCATTGCCACATGAGCCGGCCCCCCAAGACCAACAGTCACTGTGAGAAGCGCAGCAACTACAAATGCGAATACAAACACTGATTTTGTAAATGTCATATTTTTCTGCCGTTCTTTTTTTCCGCCGCTCATAATCTTCCGTCTCCTTTTTCCGCTTCTCTCTCTATCATCTCTGCTGTATCAAAGACGATTCCTTTTACCGCTCTTTCTTTGTACCGTTTTTCCGCCTCTGTTATCTTTAATTTGGATTCTCTGGCCCTGCTTGTCCGAATGGACTTTATTTTCTGAGACAGCCATTGGGCAGCTTCCTCTTTTTTCTCCTCGGACTTCCCGCCCAACAGACAGGCACATTCAAACTCCACCGGTCTTACATCCACTGCCCCTATGAAGCCTTTCATATCCGTGTATCCATTATCCCCCTCTTTCCAGGATATGCATAGGGAAATCTGAGCAATGGTCACTTCTCTTCTGCTCCCCAGTTTGGCAAAACAGCTTTTTTGCCCCTCCTCCACAGGAAGCCAGATGGATGTGAGAAGTTCATTTCTGCCAAGAACTGTGCGTCCGTTTTCTGTAAGAAATTTTTTCGCTTCCACATAGCGGAGTCCATCTTTCCCTAAAATCTCTAACTTCCCTCCATACAGGAAAACGCATGGCATAATATCACCCGCCGGTGAAGCGTTCGCCAGGCTTCCCCCCAGTGTCCCCTTGTTGCGTATCTGCTGGGACCCTACCCGGCTGCAGGCCATGGCAAGCCCTGTAAAATATTCTCTGACAAGAGGGTTTTCCGCTGCCTGTCCATGGGTTGCCATCGCCCCGATCTTCAGCCAATCCCCCTGTCTTTCTATGTTTCCCAGCATTTCTAACTGACACAGGCTTAAATAAATATCCGGTTCCTTTTTTCCTGACCGGATCTTCGGAAGCAAATCTGTACCTCCGGCCAGAATAACGGATCTGTCCGTCAGCCTCTCTAATTCCCTCTCCAGTTCCTCCCAGCTCTTCGGCTGCAAATATTCTGTGCTCATGTGGCACCTCCCATTTCGCTTTCGGCTGCCTCCTGTATGGCATCCTTTATTTCCCGGTACCCGGAACATCTGCAGATATTACCGGCAATTGCCCGTTTTATCTCCTCCTGGGTAGGAGTTGGATTATGAAGGAGGAGTGCTTTTGCTGACATCACCATTCCGCTGGTGCAGAATCCGCACTGGATGGCGCTTTTTTTGATAAATGCTTTCTGGATGGCATCCATCTCCCCGTTCTTTTCCAGCCCTTCAATGGTGAGCAGTTCACTGTCCTCCAACTGCCCTGCAACTGTAAGGCAGGAGTGGATGGCCTGTCCGTTTAAAATCACGGTGCAGGCTCCGCACTCTCCTTCCCCGCAGCCTTCCTTTGTCCCCGTCAGATGCAGGTTTTCTCTGATAAAATCCAAAAGCCGTTTTTCTCCCGGAACCTCCATAGTTTTCTCTTCCCCGTTTAATGTAAAATGCAATATCATACGATTCTTTCCTCCAATGCTTCCAAAATGACCGCCGGGGTCAGGGGGAGCCTAGTCAGATTAGTCCCCAGTGCGTCGTTGACTCCCGCTACTATAGCCGGCGCCACAGGCACCACCACCACTTCCCCTATGGATTTCGCCCCAAACGGACCGCTGTTCTCAGGTTCCTCGATCAGCAGAGTCTGATAATCCGGCAGGTCACAGGCATTGGCCACCTCATAGTTTTTAAAGTTCGTTATGAGTGTCTGCCCGGTCTTTGGATGTATTTTGATCTCCTCACAAAGTGCCATTCCCATTCCCTGCTGTATGCCGCTTCCAATCTGCCCCTTGCAGAGATCAGGATTGATGGCTTTGCCAATATCATGTACGGAGAGACAGTCCATGATTTTTGTCATGCCGGTATAGGTATCCACCCTTACCTCGGTAAAATGAGCGGCGGCCACACCCGGATTTTCTCCGGCATTGGTGGTGTTTGCATAGTAGATATCCTGTCCCATGGTCTGTATGGAATACCGGATGACCTCCTTCAGGGATATCCTCACCGCCTCATCCATCTCCTTAAAAAATTCTCCTGACCGGTAGCGGAGAAAACTCCTGTTGCATCCAAGGGCTGCCGCTGCCGTCTCTCTTGCCATTTTCAGAATGTGTTCGCAGCACTGTTTGACAGACTGTCCCAGGGAATACACAGTCCTGCTGGCATAGCAACCATAATCATAGAGACTATTCTGGGTATCCGCCTCGTTCAGCTCAATTTTATCCAGGCTGATCTCCATAATCTCCGACGCAATCTTTTTCATTGCCATGACTGTTCCGCAGCCATGGTCATGTATTCCCACGTGGATGATCAGGCTGCCGTCCTCCTGGATCCTGGCGGCTGTGGAGGAGACATCCACCCTATAGGGGTAAAAGGAACTGGTATGGGAGGCCAGCGCCATGCCCACTCCATAGCGGTATCTCCTCTGCTCCCTGTTTCTCTTTCTGCACGCTTCCTTCCTTTTTTCCCATCCAAAAGTCTCCCGGCCCTTCAGCAGGCATTCCCTGAAATGTACATTTCCCACTGGAATCTTATGTACTACCTCCGTCTCATAGGGATACAGGATATTTTTCAGCCTAAACTCCACAGGATCTATCCCCATCTCCCTGCACACCATATTCCAGTGGTTCTCCAAAAGCAAAGCCTCCTCACAAGAACCCCAGCTCCGAAAACTTCCGTTGATGGGGGGGTTGGTACAGACCACCCGGCTGTCAAAATGTATATTGGGCATACGGTACACTTTTGCTATTTTTTCTCCGATAGTGGAGGCATACCCCCTGGATACGGTGAGATAAGCTCCTGCGTCCAGTGTACAGGACATGGAAAGCCCCGCTATGGTTCCGTCCTTCCGGATCTTGCTCTTCACCGTTCCGTCTAGATTGTGTTTCATCATGGTATTCACGATCTGCTCTTCTCTTGTATAAACCAGCTTTACATCTGCCTCCAGCATTCTGGCCGCATATGCGGTCAATGGCTCCAGCAGTGTCTCCTGTCTGACGCCGAAGGAACCTCCCATAGGGGCTTTTATGACCCGGACCCTGGCGTAAGGCATTCCCAGGTATTCCGCAACTGTGCTCCTGACACCAAACACAGACTGACAGCCTGACCATATGGTGAGCTTTTGGGAGGCGGCGTCATAAGCTGCTCTGCAGGACTGGGTCTCCATGGCCAGATGTGTCATTCTTCCTATATGGGACCTGCTTTCATGACAAAAATCTCCCCCGGCTTCCTCAAAGTTCCCGTATTCAAACGATGGAACCTCGTAAACATTGCCGCCTGCATGCAGGGGCAATGCCTCCGGCGCTGCCGCCTCCTCCACTGATATGGCTGCGGGAAGATTTTCATACTCAACTGTGATCAGTTCACACGCTTTTGCCGCAGTCTCCTCTGTGACTGCCACAACCGCAGCCACCCTTTCCCCCAGAAAACGGATATGCCTGTCAAACAGCTTTTCCTGGTTGGGAACATTTTCCCACGCCTCCACTCTGCCCCTGTCATAACAGGTGCCCGGTGTGTTTTCACAGGAATACACTGCTACCACCCCCGGAAGTGCCAGCGCTTCGTCTGTATTTATGCGGCGGATGATCCCATGGGGAATGGTGCCTGCTTTCAGCCGCATATGCAGCATATCCAAAGACTGCATATCACTACAATATTTGACCCGCCCGGTCACTTTGCCGTATGCCTGGTCATTTGACAGTTCCTTTCCTATCACTTTGTAATTTTCCATTTTTTCACCATCCATTACCTCTCGGATTTTATTTGTTCCAGCATATAGGAAAATCATCAAAAAAATATCAAAAAAGAAGTGTCAAAAAAATTGATTTTCATTGTAATCTTTTGACACTGAATTTATAATAATAATCATAACTGTTCAGTACCCTTACAGTTATGAGCAAAAATCCATGCAAATCGCCTTTGGCGATGGAATTTTTGCCTGGCTGCTAAATGTTTTCTTACGGTCAGCGCAGTAAATGCGCAGACCTACTGAATAGTTACTAATAATCAATACTATAACAAAGCCTTATATCAGGAGGTATCTTATGAGTCAGCAATTGGCAGTATCAATGCTGGGAAACCCATCCATCCTGCTGGACGGGTCACCCCTTGTTTTTCCCTATCGGCAGGCAGAGGCCATACTGTATTACCTTTTTCTGAACAAAGCAGGGAATAAATATACGCTGGCTGACCTCATATGGGAAGATAAATGTACGGAGGAGAAGACAAATTCAAACCTTAGAAACGCCTTTTATATCATCCGTAAGAATCTCGGAAAGGATTTCCTGGTAAAAGAATCCGGAGATATCATTAAGATCAATCCCGCCTTCTCCCTGACTATTGACACAGACTGTTTTCTGAAAAACGGGGATGATCTGTCGCTGTACAGAGGTGATTTTCTGGAGGGATTTTATCTGAAAAATAATATATCCTTTAATGAATGGGTTACTAATAACCGCCAGGTTTTTAAAGCGCACTACTTAAAAAAACTACACTGTGCCATCTCCCATCACTTTGATTCCGGGAATTATGAACTCTGTGAGTCTCTCTGCCAAAAACAGATGTTGATCAATGAATTTGATGAGACTGCCTACAAATATCTGATGCAGATCTACCTTTCCAGAAAAGAATATACACAGGCCCTGCACATCTATAACCGTCTGGAATCCCTGCTGGAACAGGAACTTTTCGAGACACCCGCAAAAGATATACAGGACCTGGCTTTTGTCATTGAGCAGACCTGGAACGAGGAAGTGAATAAGATTCTGGAGGGCCGAAAGGAATTAAAATCTCAGGAACGCGTCTCCTCTGTCTTCTGCGGAAGAGAAGCTGAACTGGAGCGCATAGAAAAGAATCTTTCCTCTCTTGGACAAAGTGTACCGGTACAGCACCTGCTGCTCATAGGGGAAGCCGGAGTTGGCAAGACACGGCTTGCGAAACAGGCACTTTCCGCTCAACCCCTGCCTGCAGATTCTCTTTTACTAACTTCCCGCTGCTATTGCGCGGAAGAGAAATACATATTAAAACCCTGGCAGAAGCCTGCCCGGGAACTATTGCAGTACCTGGCAGACACAGAAAATACAGCGCAGCATATTTCTCTAGTGCAGAGTATACAGGCCCTGTTCCCCTTCACTCAGGAACAGTGCCATCCCATGCCGGACGCGGATGATATCTCCACACTGGATTACAAAAGCATTCAGAGTATCTTTGTCAATGGCCTGATCCGTCTGTCCTCCGGTGTACCTCTGATCTTCTTTTTTGATGATATACAATGGGCAGACAAGGTGAGCCTGTCACTCATGCGCGACATTATCACCAGTCTGAAAGATTACAGCCGGCAGAATCTCTTTTTTCTTTTCACTGCCCGCAGCAGCTTGGAAGGGGATGCTGAACGTTTTTCGGAGGATATGTGTTCCATCGGACAATTAGAACACATTACAGTGAATCGTTTTGATTATGGTGATACCATATTCCTTGCCTCCCGTCTCCTTCCCGGTTATGTCTTTACAGACAATGTAAAGGAACAGCTATTCCACGAAACGGAAGGCAATGCACTTTTTATCACGGAAGCTGTCAATACAATAAAGTACCATGGCTCTCCCGATGATATCACTCCCAATATGCGCAATATCATTAAGCAGCGCATAGCTCCTATTCCTGCGGAATACCGCCAGATCATGAATTTGGTATCTATATTTTTTGACGGAGTATCTTATGACTGTCTCTCCGTTCTTTCCCGGAAAGAGGATTTTGAACTGGTAGAAATCCTTGAATACCTTCTGGACAAGGATTTGCTAAAAGAAGATGCGGACCAGGAAAATACCTTTTTTTCCTTCTCCCATCAAAAGATCCTGGAGTATGTGTACGACGAAATGTCCTGGACGAAAAAGAGGATCCTCCACAATAAAGCGGGCCATTATTTTGAGAGCCGCCTCTGCGCAGGCCCTGCTGATATGGCACTGTATCCCAAACTGATCTTTCATTTTGAAAGGGGCGCCAACAGGCAGAAATATCTGAAATATGCTGTGAAATACCTATATAATTACCTGAACGTCACCCATGAATTTTTTCCTATTATCGGACATAATCTGACTCTATTTACCCTGGATATGAGGGAGGAGACAAGTGACCGGCTGTCCGCTGACCTGAGCAGCATCGAAGAACTTCTTTATGCTGTGGAAAATAAAGTAAATGAATCCTCTTTTGAACTCTTTGACGGGGAGAATTCCGGGGAAGAACAGCTGGAAATACTGTCGGATTATCTGCACATGATAGGGCGTCATTATATACGGATATGCAGCTATGAGAAAGGTCTTTTTTATATTTTAAAGTTAAAAGAACTGAATCAGAAAACCCCTTCCACTTTTCGGCTCACTAAGCTTCTGCAGGCAAACCGCCAGTTGATCTGTGTATATATCAACCGCTATGAACCTGATAAAATGGAAGAGGTTGTATCGGAATCCCTGCAGCTTCTCTCACCTACGGATTTCTCTGATGAGACAGCAATCTGGAAGCGGCTGCAGGGTCTCGGTGATATCATGAAAGGCAGTCTGGAAAAGGGAATTTCCCATCTGCAGGATGCCATTGAAATTTTCAGCAGTTCCCCCGCCAGAGACGAGCATCTATACAATCTGGCCGCTGCCTATTCCTGGATCGGAGAGGCATTCCGGCATTCCATGGCATACGAAAAGGCAATGGAATGCTATGAAAAGGCTCTGCAGATCGGCGGCAGCAACTTCCTGGTCAGCGGGGTATCGGTATTCTACGCCTATGCGGGAATGGCCGCTTATGACAGCGGCAGCCTTTGTTCTGCGGAAAAATATCTGACAGAGTCCATTGCCCGCTACGAGCAGGGAAATCTTATGTGGGGACGCAGTCTTCCATATTCCTACTATTCCCAGATACTCCTGGAAAAAGGAGAATGGGATAAGGCACTGAACCATCTGGAAACTGCGCTGGGTTATGCAGAAAAGCTGCAAAATCCTTATGAAAAGGGAGTTATATACCGCATCTACGCACAGATAAAAGCGGGAGTCTATCCGGCAGGCGAGAACAACATTTCCGTTCAGAATGCGCTTCCCTCTGACGCTGCATATTATTACCATGAGGCGCGCCGCATGCTCCGGGATGTCTACTCTCCGGTGGATGAACAATATCTGGATGCTGTCGAAAAAATAGTATCTGAGCTTTAATGAAAACTTAAAGCTGTTCCGGCTTTTAACAGTCGGAAAACCTGTTCTGCCGTATCTGCCATATTCTCCCTGGCATTTAATGGTTTCATGGCCTCATCCAGTGTGCATACCCCCCGCAGGATAGGGAAGAAGGCATCAATCCCTTTTTCATTACAGGCAATGGCGTCCCTTGTCACGCTTCCCGCAAACGCAATGACTGGTTTTCCATGCTTTTTCGCAAGCTCTGCCACACCTACAGGGGCTTTTCCCATAGCCGTCTGGCCATCCAGCCTGCCTTCCCCGGTGATGACCAGGTCGGCCTCTTTTATATAGTCCTCCAGTCCGGTCTCCTCCAGAACGATTTTGATCCCGGACTCCAAAACAGCGTTGGTAAATGTGAGAAAGGCAAATCCAAGCCCCCCGGCAGCCCCTGTGCCCGGCTGCATGGGATCAGCTTTTTGGAAGCTCTTCTGTGCCAGTGAGGCGTACCGCTCCAGCCACTCATCCATCTGAACGATCATAGACGGTGTGGCACCTTTCTGCGGACCGTAAACGGCACTGCATCCCTGCTCCCCGCACAGCACATTCGTCACATCACAGGCAACTCTGAACTGGCATTCTTCAAGTCCGGGTACAACATGATCTGCAGTGACCGATACCAGTTCAGAAAGCCCCTCTGCCCCGTATCTGACCTGTTCTCCCGCCGCGTTCAGAAAACCGTATCCCAGTGCCTGCAGCATACCGATACCGCCGTCATTGGTGGCGCTTCCTCCTATCCCCACAATAAATCTTCTACAGCCTTTTTCTATGGCATCCCTTATCACCTCACCCACACCATACGTTGTGGTGTGAAGGGGATTTCTCTCCCCGGGTGTAAGCAGTGTGATGCCCGCCGCACCTGACATCTCAACAATAGCTGTCTTTGTGTCCTCAATGATACCATATTCACATGTTACCGGCTTTCCGAGAGGACCTGTGACCGTGACGCGCTGTATCTTTCCGTCCATGCCTCCTGCCAGCGCTTCCACAGTGCCCTCACCCCCATCTGCCAGCGGCCGGACGTTCACTTTCGCCCCGGGAAATACCCGTAAAATCCCTTCCCGGGCAGCACTGCCTGCCTCCATGGACGACAGACTTCCCTTCAATGAATCAATAGCTGTGACTACTCTCATATTCTTATCCTCCGATAATTCTTTTTTCTAATATAACAAAAAATGAATTTTCCTGATATGTTATATGTAATATTTTTTTTAATATTTTTCATAATTTTATAGTATATATACTAATAATCTGTTATACTTTATCAAAACGTGATGTTTCTTGCAATGTATTACTCAATGTATCACACAAGATATCACTCAACGCTTAACCATACAGGGGGAATCAGTTATGGAGAATCCTATTGATAAAAAATTGGCACAGCAGATTGTAGACACGGTAAAAGATGTGTGTGGACAAAATGTAAATTTCATTGATCATACAGGCATCATCTATGCCAGCACAGATGAAAAAAGAATCGGAAGTTTTCATGAAATCGGAAAGCAGGCCGCAGAAAAAGGAGAGATGATGGAAGTGGATACTGACAGCCTGTTTGCCGGAACCCAGAAGGGGGTCAACCTGCCGGTCTTTCACAACGGTTCCTTTGTGGCTGTCATAGGCATCAGCGGCCCGCCGGACCAGGTGCGCAAATACGCCTATCTGGCTGAACGCATCACCGGTCTTCTGATCCGGGAACGGGAGCTTAACACCTTCAGCCGCACCCAGGCGGAGAAAATGCACTATGTGATCCATTCCCTCATCAATCAAGAGAACCTTTCCAAGGCTTACCTTCTGGATCTGCTGGAACATTTCAGGATCAGCAGGCATGGCAGATACCGGCTTCTTTTGATCCATATCCGCTCCGACAGGTCACCCATGAATACCTCGGAAGCAGAACAAAAGATCCAACAGATGTTTTCCCGCACAGGTATTACACTCTTCACCTTCAACTATCCCAGTGAATATCTGGCTGTACTGGACAACAGCAGGTTTCCTGCCATCTCCCCCCTATTGGAACAATTTTCTGTCTCCCAGAACGGAAAGCTGAAAATGGCCGTGGGAAAAAGCTGTCCTGTCTTTCAGCTATCGGATTCCTGCAGTACGGGAGCCGCCGCGCTGAAAAGCATCGCCTCCTCCGCTGCCCGGCATTATGCTGTCTTTGACGACCTTACCCTGGAGCTGATACTCGCCTCCGTAGATGAAGGATGTCGGACAGAATATCTCCACAAAACCCTGGATTCGCTGGATGGGGAGGACATATCTCTTCTTTCTGCCTACTTTGAGGAGGACATGTCTCTGGGGCACACCAGCAGCAGGCTGTTTCTTCACAAGAATACACTCCAGTACAAACTGGACCGCATTTACAAAAAATGCGGACTGAACCCCAGAAAATTCCGGGACGCAGCAGTGCTTTATCTGGCACTGAAGCTCACCTGATCTCCCGCGGATACTCGCCCTTTTGCGCATTTTATTAGCGGAAGAGCCTCCGTAAGGGAATGGATCACAGTAACCCCCTCACAGGATTTATCCCCCTGTCTGTCCAGCAGCACAGGGGTGATTCCCGCCCTGACAGCTCCCGCAACATCAGAGGTGACAGAGTCCCCGATGTGGATGACTTCCTCCGCATTCAGACCGCTGACCTCCAGCGCTTTTAAAAAGATTTCCTCATGAGGTTTGTAAGCCCTCACCATATCTCCGCAGATAATACCCGCCGGGTGCAGATCCTTGTCCCGCATGCCTTCCTCCACATAGGAAAGCCCATTGTTGCTGATAACAAAGATGGGAACGCTGCATTTGTCAAAGAATTCCTTTGTGTCGGGAAATGCTGGGGCATACATCCAGAAACGCTGACAGAGCCTGTGAAGCTCCGCGAAATTTTCTTTCAAATGGATCTTCTCTGCGCACTCCGCCAGTGCCCTGTCCACGATCTCATCTTCTGTGATATAACTTTCTTTATAACTGACAGCTTCATAAGCTTTGATCAGTTTCCACCAGTAGGCCAGCATTGCCTCCATACTCTCTATATCACTGTTTTTCCAGCATCGCTTCAGCATCTCCATGCCGTCCGGTCCGCCCTCTTCAATAATAGTACCTGTATAATCTAAAAATACTGCTTTGATCATCTATTTACTCCCTGTCTTTTTAAATTCTGCCTGACTTCTGAATCATTACCATGTATTCTCATTTCTACTCAAAGAAAAACTTTGTTTTCTTTTCTGCCGCTGCAGGTCTTTTTCATTTTTATCGAGGCCGCCCTCAGCATGATCTGGTTTACATTTCTTGCCTTCTGGGGACAAACAGTAATGCAGCGCATACAGGAGATACATTTTTCCTTGTCCACCTCCGACGGGTTCTGCGCCGGTATGGCCCCCACCGGGCATTTTGCCGCACAGACCCCGCATTTGGTACAGCGTTTTCCGGCTTTCGGCTTCAGAGGAATGCCGCTGTAATTTCTATAGGGTTTATTTCCCGGTACCTTTACTTTCTCTCCTCTGTTATGCCTCTCCAGCTTCTCTTTTATTCTTTTGGAAAACTCCCCCAGCTCTACCCTGTCCTTTTCATCCGGTCTTCCGGCTCCGAACTGCCTCATAACAGAATGTTCAGCCACGGCCGCTGCTGCTGCCGTACAGTGAAATCCTGCATCTGTGAGAGCTTCCTCAAGCTCCAGCAGTGTGTCATCATACTCCCTGTTTCCGTATACTGCCACAGGGACAGCCTGCGCTCCCCCACCTTTCATCTGTCTGACCGCATCCAGGGCCGCCTTAGGCACCCTTCCCCCGAAAGACGGAACTCCCACAACGCAGATATCCTCCTTATCAAAAACATACCTGGTATAATCACCCTGAAAAACAGACAGATCGATCTCCTGCTTTTCTTCCTCCCAGGCTCTGCACAGTATATCTGTCACCGTTTTCGTTCCCCCTGTGGGGCTGAAATAAATATCATATAATTTCATTTTCTGTCCTTTCCTTCACCTTCGCCAGACATACATCCATCATTTCCTCCGCGTCTCTCCACAGCTCTGCCACCAGTTTCAGGCTGCTGCTGGCCGGATCAAGATAATAGAAATTCATGGTTCCCCGCCTGCTGACCGTAATGATCCCGGCTTCCATCAATATCTTCAAATGATGGGATACCGCAGTGCGGGATATATTGGTGTTCCTCTGAATCTGCCCCACACGCAGTCCGCCCTCCCCGCAGTGCTCAATCAGGGTTCGGATGATATGCTGCCTGGTCTCATCTCCAACCGCAGAGAGCGCAGGCTGACAAAGCACAAATTTTTCCGCAAAAAGTTTCCTGCGTTCCTCCAGCGTGATTCCTTCCATGCTCTTCCTCCAATGGTCAATATTTATCGACTATTATAGAATAGATTGGCCCCCACTTCAACATTGGTAAAGAAAATCAGGTTCATTAAATCAAAAAGACCGCTGCACAGTCCGTCTGAAAACTGTGCAGCGGTTCTAAAAAAAATCAATGGCATTTGCTCCATCCGCAGCTCTTACAGATATTGCATCCCTCCTCAAAGACGAGGGCCTCCCCGCATTCGGGACAGTATATCTTGTCCGTCTCCGGTCCGGTCACAGCCTTGGCTTTCGGGGCCTTCTTCTGAGACCGCCCGCCCAGGTCTTTTTCCTTCCGAGTAAGTTCTGCCTGCATTTCGTTATACATATCCATCAGGGCATTTCCCACTGCCATCGGGCAGCATGCCCCTTTGCTGGTATCCTTTCTGGTCACGCGGCGCGCTGTGTAGGAAGGACAGGAACCGCTGGAATTGAGCTGATCCACAATGGTCTCAATATCAATCCCGCCTCTGGCACTGATGGAGATCATACGGGACAGCCCCACCATGAAATTGTTACAGCCTCCTGTAGAACCCTTGCTCAGATAGGTTTCTAGCAGCGCACCGGTATGAGGATCAAAGAGCGCGATACAGTGAAGGCTTCCGCATCCGGTGATGAGCTTGCGCTTCTTGCCCACCACGTCGTCTGTGACAAGAATGATGTCCCCGCGCTTCAGCCCTTCTCCTGCCGCCACCTTTTTTGTCTCCTTGGTATTCAGTATCCCGGTCCTCTTACAGCCGTCACGGAAGATAGTGATCCCCTTTAATCCGCTCTCATAAGCGTACAGATACAGACTCTCTGTCTCCTCCACGGTAAAACTGTTCGGCACATTCACTGTGGAGCTGATAGATGCGTCGATATGCTTCTGCCATACAGACTGCATATCAATCCTCTGGCGGTAATCCAGTGTCATGGCTGTGACAAAGTATTCCGGCAGGGATTTGTCATCCTTTATCTCAAACTGCTTCATATAATTTTCCACGATCTTTGTATACACCTTGTAATATACATCGGTTCCGTGCAGGGATTCCGTCTTCCGCTCATAGTAATTGGCATACACCGGTTCAATTCCCCCGGAAATCCCCAGCATGGTAGACAGGGTTCCCGTTGGCGCGATCGTCAGAAGCTGTGAATTGCGCATACCGTATTTGCTGACAAGTCCCCTTGTCTTTTCCGTAGTATTTGCTGTAAAATATGGGGTCTCCATGATCTCTTCCACACAGCAGGCAGGAAAGGCACCTTTCTCCCTGGCAAGTTTTGCGGAGGCGGCAATGGCTGCATCCGCCATGGCAAATCCTATCTTATCGCACATTTCCACAGCCTCAGCCTCTCCGTAGGTGATGCCCAGCTTGATCAGGGCATCCGCCAGTCCCATGATACCAAGCCCGATCTGACGCCATTTTTCCACACTTTTTCTCTGCTCCTCCAGCGGATGCAGGGGCAGCCCCTCTTCCAGGACCTCATTCAGTGCGTTTACAGACGCCTGCACGCACTTCTTAAAGCTGTCAAAATCAAAAAACGCGGTATCTGTAAACGGATTCTGTACGAACTCCGCCAGATTCACACTTCCCAGCAGACAGCTTCCCCCTGCCGGCAGCGGCTCCTCTGCGCATGGATTTACGCCTGCATAGGCAAAGTCCTCTGTATTGCTCAACAGGTTCCAGCCTGTAATGCGGTCCCAGAACAAAGCTCCCGGCTCCGCGTAATCCCAGTTTGTCTCCGCGATCCTTCGGAACAGTTCTCTGGCATTCACTGTCTTTTCGATAACTTCCCCTGTAACTTCACGAGTGTAGTGCAGAAGATAGTCCTTATTTTCCTTTACCGCTTCCATAAAATCCTCATGGATACGGATGGAAATATTGGCCTTTGTCACCTTGTCCAGGTCTGTCTTAAGATCAATAAATTCCTGCACATCCGGATGGGAACAGTCAATAGAGATCATCAGCGCGCCCCGCCTTCCGTTCTGCCCGATCAGAGAAGTAACAAGAGAATACAGCTCCATAAAAGACACGGAGCCGCTGGTCTCTTTGGCCGCATTGTTTATTTTTGCCCCTCTGGGACTCAATTTTGATATATCAATGCCGCATCCTCCGCCATAGCTGTAGGTACGCGCCAATTTTCTAGCACAGTCAAAAATACTCTCAATCTCATCCTCTGGTGGTTCAATGACGTAACAATTGGAATATGTCACCTTTCTGTTCTGCTTCTGAAGTCCTCTGTTTGAGAGAATCCTTCCGCCAAACAAAAATTTTCTCTGTCTGATATACTCTTTGATCTCTTCATTTCCCCCACTGATCCTTGTAAGCCAAGCCTCGAAATCCTCGTCTTCACAGCAGTATTTCTTTGCCCAGATATCCATACCAAGCTGGTTCTCCTCACCCAGCCACTCTTCTATTGTCATATGATCGCTCCTTATCCAGATTTAGTCAACGATTTTTATATTACCACAATATATAGGGCAAATCAAGGTATGAAACTGAAGTTTTTGCATCTATGCTGTATTCCTGCAATAATTCAAACAGGACTGCGCACAAACTTTTTGTTTATGCGCAGTCCCTGTTGTCTTCTATTCCACACAGTCGTTCTGCACGGTGGGAAAAGAAGACGCGGATCCTCTGTAATTTTTCGGACTGATACCATATCTCTGTTTAAATATCTTGGAGAAGGTCAGGGGATTTTCATACCCCACCTCAGCCGCGATCTGATTGATGGGAAACTCTGTATTCTTCAGCATGGTCACCGCTTTCTCCATGCGCAGATTAACAAGAAACTGCTGAGGGGAGCACCCTATCATTTTCTTAAAGCTCTTTGCCAGATAGCTTCTGTTGATGCCTATCCGCTCTGCCAGATCATTGACTTTGACTTTTCTGTTATAATTCTCCGCCAGAAATTCCTTTGCATAGTTTACGTAGGCCGCCGCGGAATAAGAATATGTGTCCTGATTTTTATGCAGCACCTGGTATTCCTCGATCAGTTCAGAGAGAAACCACTGCATCATGCTGTTTCTCCTCAACTCATTTACCAGGGTGAGCTGAGGTATCTCCAGCATTTTTCGGATGATCCCGTGGAGACGCTCTGTACATGCCACCTGCCTGACTAACCGCTGCTGCCCAAATCCTGCCTTAGCCAGACATTCATAGGCTTTCAGGCCGGAAAAACCGATCCACATATAAACCCACGGCTCCTCCTGATCTGCCCGGTAGCTGCCTTTCCTGTACGGCGGAATTAAAAATGCGTCATTTTCTCCCAGATGAAAGGTCTGGTCATCAATCTCCAGTATTCCCTTTCCTCTCAAAATAATATGAATGAGGTAGATAGAACGCTTCGGGGGACTATGGAAATAAGCCGGCCGGCACTCCTCAATCCCGCAGTAATTCAGCGCCAGCTCCACGGAGTCCTGGCTTTCATTGTCTAAAAAAGCTTTGAATCTCAGATTCATCCCCGGATCATGTTCCATTTTTCCTCCTGTCTATCTGTCCATCCACCATTTCAGCACATCCTGGATCTGCTCATCCCAGCAGTCCCAGGTATGGCTTCCCTCAGACTCCTTTACGGTCACTTCAATTCCCAGTTCTTTCATGTGCTCCCAGGTATGTAGATTGTCCTCATAAAGAAAGTCCTGCCTGCCGCACCACGCATAGAGTCTTGGCATTTCTTTTTCCGTAGCTTTTCTCTCGGCAGCCAGCTCCCACAGGTCATTGTCAGAACCTCTGACAGACTCTCCGCTTCCGAAAATGCCGTTCCAGAATGCCTGCTCCTCCGGTTCCTCCTGTCTGTGCCTTTCCAGACTGGCCGCAAGGTCTAAAGCCCCCGACAGAGCTGCCCCCGCGCCAAAATTTTCACTGCCGTCAAGGGCCGCTTTCCATGCGCCGTATCCGCCCATTGACACCCCTGCCGCCAGAATATCCTCTTTCTTATCAGAGATATTGGGGAAGAATTCCCGGCAGATACCCGGAAGCTCTCTGCACAGGAAGGTCTGGTAACGCATACCGTACTTTGTGTCTGTATACCACCCCAATTGAACTTCCGGCATGATCACTGCGATTCCCAGTTCACTGACGTAGCGTTCAATGGAGGTTCGCCGGCACCATGTGGTATGGTCATCTGTCATACCGTGCAGCAGAAACACTGCCGGGTATTTCCCTTCCCTCACCGTGCCTGTCATACCAATCTGACGGCTGGTCCTCTGGGGAAGGATCACGGACATCTGTGTGCACATTCCCAGCACTTCAGAGAAAAAATCAACTTGAAGCAAAGCCATACATCCTACCTCTTTCCATACTTATTCTTCCGCCAAAGACTGGTCCATAAACTCTGCGATCTCTCTGCAGGCATCCGCCATAGACTTGTCTTTGGCGTAAACCTCCTTTAAAATCTCATTTGCTTTGTTCTCCCAGGTGACAGTGGTCTTGGAATAGGGACGGATCACCATGTCATCCATCATATTCAGATAAGCCTTTAGGTTAAAATCAGCGGAATTGGCCCATGCGTCTGAGGTATCCTTATAAGCGGACATTGTAATTCCCAGTTCTGCCTGTTTGATCTGGGCTTCCTTTGAACCTAAATACTCTATCAGCTTCCATGCATCCTCTGTGTGTTCCCCATTTGCCGCTGCCGCCCAGCCCAGTCCGTTGTAGACAGACATTCTTTTTCCTGTCTCCGCGTTCATGGGAAGCTCCACACAGTCGCAGTTCTCCGCTGTATATTCATTTTCTTTGAAATAAGCCAGCATCCAGGACCCCTGGAAGGTCATGGCAATTTTCCCGGATTGGAACAAGACGTCCTCACCATTTTCCGACATAGTTTCCAGTGTGGGCATAACCCCTGCCTGGATCCAGCTCTCCAGCATTTCCATGGCCTGGATCGTCTTGGGATCATCCCACCCAGACTTTTTCTTATCCTCCGAGATAATATAACCGCCATTGTCATAGATCATATTGTAGTAGCCCGCCTGGTTGTTGTCATTGCGCATGGCAAGACCGTACTGGCTGCCATCCTCTTTTGTGAGCTTTTTGGCTGCCTCAAACACATCATTCCAGGTCCACTCTGCTGTGGGATACTCTACGCCCGCCTCGTCAAACATCTTCTTATTATACCACAGGGCAATGGTGTCCACATCCTTTGGCACTGCGTACTGTTTGTTGTCATTGTTATATAATTTTACAATATCCTCCGGGTAATTGGCAAGGTCAATCCTGTCACTGCTCTCGATCTTATCTGTCAGATCCAGAAGCAGTCCGTTGGTCATATAGCGTTCCGCTTCATTGGAATGCATCCAGAATACATCAGGGAGTGTACCGCCCCTGGCTCCCGCATCCAGCATAGTCCAGTATTCATCCCATTTGACCACGCCTGTCTCCGCCTTGATCCCCGTCTCCTTGGTAAAATCATCAAGGATCTTCTGCAGGCCTTTTGCCTGATTGTCATCCCATGTCATGACAGACAGTACCCCGTCACTTTTTTTCTCTGATCCGCTGCTTTCCTTCTCCTGCCCGTCCGCGTTCTGTCCGCAGGCTGCCAATACTGCCGCTGCTGCCGATGCCAGTAAAATGGCACTCATTCTTTTTAATCTCATACCTTATCTCCTTTTTTGCTGTGAACTTACTGCTGTAAACTTACAGGTGTTCCGGAACCCTCTGTTTGTTTTATTATAAGAAATCCGAAGCAGCGATAAAATAGAGTAATGTATGAGACTCATAACCTAATGTGTCTTTTTCTTTTCATTTTTCTATATTACTCGGTGTAATTGATCCTTGTTACCAGGGAATCTCTGTTCTGCGATCTCAGACAGATATATGTGATCAGCATTGGTACAAACAGCATGCACAGGGCATAGATCCCGTATTCCACCAAAGGAAATTGAAAGTGCATATAAGCGGCACCCGCATATTTTCTCAGTGCCCACACAATGCCAAAACCGGCCAGTCCTCCTGCCGTCAGGGTAATGATCAGATTTGGAACAGCCAGGTAAATATTCTCAATGCAGAGCATTTTCACAATCTGTCTTCTCTCCATCCCAATGGATTCCAGCATGGCAAATTCTCTCCTTCTTGCCGTTATGCTGCTGATACTGGTGTTGATCATATTAAAAATACTGAAGATAATGATAAAGATAGTAAGCCCGTAAACCTGTGTATTTAAGGCCTTTGTCTGTGCCGCATCGTCTATTTTTTTCTCCCTGAGAGTCTGCAGCCTAAGATTTTTATAGTCATCCAGTATGTTCAGGATATCCTCCTCGACAGCCTCTGCATTATTCCCATACTCCTCTGCTGTCACGTAAAAAGCTGAAGTTTTATTCATTTCCGGCCACATCTCTTCCATTACTTTTCCTGAAATATAAATACCGTCTTCCAGATTCCTGTCATCATCTGCACGCTCTTTTACCCCAACGATCTGCACAGTGCGCTCCCTGTTTGTGCCGTTATACCACTCCAGTTCTACCTCTTTCTCCATATCCAGAGATATTTGAAATATGGATTCTATGAGTCTGGTGTTGACGATTATGACAGAGTTCTGATCCAGCCTGTCGGTACTTCCCGCATCCAGCAGAGCATCCAGTTCTTCTCTGTTCTCCTCCGTCACCGGATAGACGTTCTCCATCAGCTCTCTACTGCCGTCCCTGATTATTGCTGAAGTGTTGATTTCTTTTTTGACCCGCTTTACATTGGGAATATTCTCCAGTTTCTGTTTTAACTCTTCACTCAGTGTTCCTTCCATCTGCCATTCTGTGATCCCATACCTCTGTGTATTGCCATGTGCATCGTACGCATAATCCACAATATATTCCCAGTCTTCAAAGTCTCCCGCTCTGGAATATTCCTCAGCGTCCCACGCTGCCATATAGGCAGCACCTGTCATAAACAAGATACCCCCTATGGCCAATGACACCGTGGTCAAAACGCCCTTTTTCCCGTTGTTGTTCCAGACACTTTTCGCCATAGTTCGCGCTGTCAGTTTCCTGTGCGGCCTGTCTTTTTCCTCTCTGCTTTTTTCATCCCCGGTGTATCTCACTGCTTCCACAGGCGAAATATTTCCCGCCATCTTAGCCGGCTTACTCACAGAAAAGAGTACAGTGAGCACCCCAAAGGCGGCTGACATACATACTGTCAGGAAAAGTCCTGCCCCAGTAAAGCCCCCGGGCCTGATAAAATACGCAGACACAATGCCTATGAGAATCCCGGTAGGAATCCCAATGCCGCTGAGCATAAACCCCTCACTGAAGATCATCCTGTTTATCTGCTTTTTTGTCATGCCGATGGTTCTGAGCTGCCCGATCTGATGGATCCTGCCTGTCACAGACAGGTAAAAAATACTGTATATGACAACTACAGCGGCAAATAATATGATAAGCCCCACAACTCCGATCAAAAGCACAGCACTGGTTTTCTGGAGGGAATACTCAAAATTTCCGTTTATATTAACCTGGTTTCTATCGATCTCATATTTGACGGCAAGATTATTTACCACACCCGAAAACTCCGATATCTGCATATCCCCTGCGTCCACAATTTTAACCAGGGCTGTATAGGGAATATCCCTGAGCGCCCTACTGTTGTCCGCATAGGCTTTCGAGACATAGACAGGATATCTGCTCAGCTCCTGATCCCGCTCCAATATGCCGCAGACCACAAAGCTTTCCCTCCCCCCGTCTGCAAAGGAGAGTTCCAGTTCTGTCCCTGTCTTCTCATCTTTCCCCAAAGCTTTTAGAAGCTGTCTGTCCACAGCAATTTCATTTTCCAGCTCCGGAACCTTTCCTTCCGCAGGAGTATAGGTAACGATTCCGCTGCTGTGGCTTTCTATATAAAACGGATACAGCTTCACTCCATCTTCCTTGACTTCACTACCCTCTTTATAGGGAACCATCATCTCTGTCTGCTCATCCTCTGACAGACCCTGCATCTGCTGCTCTGTGATATTCATATACATGACATGCTGCATGGTGTCCAATATCTTTTGTTTTTCCGTTTCCGCAGATTTTTGTACCATAGCCAGACCGCTTATCAGACTGACAGCCAAAATGATGGTCAGGACAGTAAAGAAACTATACAGTCTGTTTCCCAGTAAATTGCTCTTTGCAGTTCTCCATACAACCCTTCTGTTATTATTTTTATCAATATTCATGAAGACCACCCGCTCTCAACAATCTTTCCATCTTCGATCCGGATGGTTCTGTCAGCCACTTGGGCGATCTCCTCATTATGGGTGATCATCACAAGTGTCTGATGGAATCTTCTGCTGGCTGCCTGAAACAGTCCGAGCACCTCCTGGCTTGTCTGGGAATCCAGATTTCCTGTGGGTTCGTCCGCCAGAATGATGGCCGGTTTTGTAACCAGTGCCCTGGCAATGGCTGCCCTCTGCTGCTGTCCTCCGGAAAGCTTTCCCGGTTTCCTCTTCAGTTTGTCCTCAAGACCCAGGACTGTTACAATCTCCTTCAGGTATTTGTCATCTGCACTGCGTCCATCCAGTTCTACCGGAAGGACAATATTGTCATAGATGTTCAGATTAGGCATCAGATTGAAATTCTGAAAAACAAATCCGATCTTACGCCGCCTGAAAATGGTCAGTTCATTGCTGTCAAGCCCGCTCAGCTCCTGCCCGTCTACCATCACACTTCCCCCTGTGGGACAGTCCAGACCGCCCAGCATGTGCAGAAGCGTACTCTTACCCGAACCGGACCGGCCTACAATGGCAGTGAAACTCCCCTGCTCTATTTCCATATTGATACCATCGAGAGCTTTCACCAGAAGCGGCTCTTTTCCATAATACTTCGTGAGATTTCTTGTCTGTAATATATTCATACTGTGTTCCCCTTTCCTGTGATACTTTCATTATAGCCGTCCATTCTCTCAATCCCGTACCAATATTCTGCATCAATCGTACCAATTTCGATACAAAACAAAAGGCGGCATTACGCCGCCCTTCTTGGAAGAAACACTTCAAATTCTGTTCCGTATCCCGCTTTTGACCTTACCTTTATGTATCCCCCCTGCAGGGTGATGATCTGCCGGGCCAGATATAATCCGATTCCCAACCCCTCCGTTTTCGCCGCCTTTGCCTCCCGGTAAAATCTCTGGAAAATCTGGTTGTAATGCCCGGAATCTATGCCGATCCCGGTATCACTGACAGAAATCACAATATACATTTCCAGATTCCGTGCGCTTACAATTATTTTACCGCCGCTTTCCGTATATTTCACTGCATTATCCAGAATATTTCCCAGAGCTTCCGCAGTCCATTTGCTGTCATGACAAACCTCAAGCGTTTCCCTGACATTTACCTGCAGTTCAATCCCTTTCTCCTTTGCCCTGGACGCAACCGTGTCAATCGCCTGGGAAACAGTCCGGTTCACCTTGCAGTGATCGGGATGCATATGCATCATCCTGCTCTCAAGACGTGACATTTTAGACAGGGCATCAATGAGAAATTCCAGTTTGCCGATCTGCTGCACTATGACCTGAACAAACTGCCGCACCTCTTCCCCTGACAGTTCCTCCTCGCAGAGTGTATCCCCATACATTTTTATGTTCGTTACCGGTGTTTTCAACTGATGCGTAATGTCAGATACTAACTGCTGGGTCTCTGCCTTTTCTTTCTCCGCAGCGCTGGCCTTATACCCCAGGATCTCTCCTGTTTTCTTAAGTTCCATGACCATCTTGGAGGTCAGCGTCTCCTGATTCTGCACTTCCGAGCACGGATTGCCCTCCATGATCTGTTGGGCATAACGGCATACATCCCCGGAATATCTTACATACTGATTTCTGAAATACAGGAAGCTGCCCATACCGGCTGCCCATAGCCCCCATAGCACAGCACACAAGATAACCTTTGCGGAAAAGGATACCGGCTGCACAAAGAGAAAAATACTTCCCCCGCATACTGCCAGAAAATGAAAAGCTATGAGAAAGAGTCGTATGATTTTTTTCATATTACCTGCTGCCTCCCACCCATTCATACCCCATGCCGTACACGGTTTTTATACAGTTGTTCTCCCCGTCCTCCAGCTTTCCTCTCAACCTGCTGATATTTAATGTGAGTGCATGGTCATTGACATAATTTCCCCTGTCATCCCAGACTTTTTCAAGAAGAAGCTCCTTTGAAAGGATCCTGTTTGGATTTCTGCAGAATAACTCCAGCAGATTAAATTCCGTAGGTGTCAGAGTCAGCATCCGCCCGTCTTTGCTGACTGTTCTTCTCTCAAAATCCACTATCAGATTTTTACAGACATATATTTTGGAGTCCTTATCCGCCCTGGCACATCTTCGCAGAATGGTCTGTATTTTTTCCACTACCACACGGATGCTGAAGGGTTTTGTGATGTAATCGTCTGCCCCTAACTGCAGTCCCTGTATCACATCGTTATCCAGATTGTGGGCAGTCAGAAAAACAAAGGCAGCGGACTGTTTTGTGAGCACCTTCCGGGCAAAATCAAAACCGTTTCCATCCGGCAGATTCACATCCAGAAGGATCAGATCCGGTTCATGCCCCTTTAAATATTCCTCCGCCTCCGCCAGCGAATACGCAGGCTCCACCTCAATTTCCTTTCTCTGCAGGTGAAAGCAAAGACCTGCGTTTAATATCTCATCATCCTCAATAATCAATACTCTGCTCATATCCGTCCACTGCCCCGTTCTTACTCTTTTTTGTATATTTTTGATGTTTAGTCTATATATAGATATTCCTGCTTTTGGTTCTCTTCCGGTATCGGTGCGGCATCCTGAAAGGTAACAATGTACTGCTGTTTTTTACAGACTGCTCCTGGTGATATCCCTCACCCAGTTATATTTTTTATAATGTCTGTAAACAGCCGGAAGCTTTATGATCTCATCCAGATTAATGATGAAATACACAGCCAAAATTGGTATTTTAAAATAAAATGCAGTCAGCAGCCCAAGCGGAACTGTCACCGCCCACATGGTAACCGCGTCGCAGAAAAGGCCGAATCTGGAATCTCCCCCTGCGCAGAAAATGCCGGCGATCACAGTGGAATTCACAGACTTTCCTATGAGATAATACGTGCACATAAAGAGCATTCCCTTCAGATATCCGTGAGCCGTTGGACTCAAATTGGAAAAGCCCAGGATCAGAGGACTTAGCCCAAGAAGCAGAAGACCTGACAGAGCGCCCATGAGGATGGAAAGCCGGCAGAGCCTGTCTCCGTAATCCTTTGCACCGGACAGGTTTCCCTTTCCCAGCTCATTTCCAACGATGATCCCGCCGCCGCTTGCAAGTCCCAGACACAGACAGGCGATGAGGTTTTTCACAATATTGGCAATGGAATTGGCTGCCACCGCATCGCTGCCCAAATGTCCCATGATAACAGAATACATGGTAAATCCGCATCCCCATATCAGTTCATTTCCCAGCACAGGAAGTGTATAATGAAAGAAATCCCGCTTCAGATCCCCGTCAGAGTGAAACAGATATCTCACGTGCAGTTTTACCCTTCCGTGCCGCAAAGACTCCGCAAATGCCCAGGCCAGCTCCAGCACTCTTGACAGCACAGTTGCCAGAGCTGCCCCTGCAATACCCATGGCTGGAATCTTCCAGACTCCGAAAATAAAGACTGCGTTCAGTACAATATTCGTCACCATGGAAACAGAGCCGATCACCGTGCTCTTTAGGGTATTGCCACTGTTTTTCATAATACACAGATAAATCTGGGAAATACCCATCAGCAGGTAGGACACACCCACGATACGCAGATATTCCGCTCCCTGTGCCGTCAGCTCTGCATCCGGAGTAAAAATCCCCATAAGTGTTTCCGGCATAAACAAGGTTCCCAGAAAGAAAACCAGGGATATGGCAGAAGAAAACCTCAGCGCAATGGCAAGGATTTTCTCCACAGACACCTTATCCCCTTTCCCCCAATACTGGGCTGCCAGGATGGTGGTTCCGATGGTCAGTGCCGCCAGAAACAGACTCAGGACAAACTGTATCTGTCCTGCAAGGGAAACTGCCGACAAGGCCTCCTGACTGATGACTCCCAGCATTATGGCATCTGAGGCACTCACTGCCGCTGTCATAAAGTTCTGGAAAGCAATGGGAAGTACCAGGGTAAACAATTTTTTATAAAAGATTCCTCTGTCACTCACCGTTTTCCATTGCCTCTATCTCAGCCCATGATTCCGGGTCAAATTCTCTGTCTTTGTAATAGTATTTCTTATCTGCGTCTGTGATCTCACGTATCACACGGCAGGGATTCCCCGCAGCCACCACATTGGCGGGAATATCTTTTGTCACCACGCTGCCCGCGCCGATCACAACATTATCCCCTATGGTCACACCCGGGGTAATGACTACATTTCCTCCGATCCAAACATTATTACCGATGGATACGGGAATTCCGTACTCATATCCTGACTGTCTGGATACAGGATGCACCGGGTGTCCTGCTGTATAGATGGATACATTCGGCGCAAACAAAACGTTTTCTCCTATTGTGACCTTTGCCACATCCAGTATGGTACAGTTATAATTCGCAAAAAATCCCTTGCCCACCTGGATATGGAAGCCGTAATCGCAGTAAAACGGAGGCATTATGGAAACATTTTCCTCCGCGCCGTCTACGATCCGTCCGGCCAGTCTTCCCAGGGTCTCAAAATCTGAGGGGTCAGTGGTGTTAAATTCTCTCAAAAGTCTTCTTGTGACCTTCTGCTGTTCAAATACAGCATCATCTGATATGTAGGGAAGTCCGGCGTCCCTGCGCGTAATATTATCCATCTCTTTTCTCCTTCACAAACAAGTATTTTCATGTATAATAATAGTGTATTGATCAGGTGTATTCTATCAAAATATGCCCTTATCCTATAACAATCGTATTTTTGAAGGAGGTTTTATGAACGGAGTAAGCATTTTAAAAGACGCCTCGGAAATTGTCCATTATAACACCCCCAATATCCCCCTGTACCTGAAAGACCGGTGGCTCTCCTCCTACACCAATATGGAAGCACTCTGCCACTGGCATGAGGATATCGAATATATGAAAGCACTGAAAGGACATATGGTCTATTATGTGAATGGAGAAAAACTGACCATTCACGAAAATGACGCACTGATCGTAAACACCCGTCAGATGCACTACGGGTTCTCAGATGACAAAACAGACTGCTATTTTGCCTGTATTGTTTTCCGCCTTCATCTGCTCTGCACCAATCAATTTCTTTTACCGAAAATCCCCATATTTTCATAAGAAGAATCTGTAATATTTTCTTATCCGTATCCAACAGTGTATGTAAAAGCTGTTCATTCTCCAGACTGTCAAACAACTGTTGAATCGTCTGTACCATTGGATAGGTCTCTGGCTGTGTCCCGGTATTTAATTTCTCCTGACTTGGACTTAAGTGTTCCCGATATCTGCGTTCTTCCTTAAAATCTTCCCAATCCATCTGCCTGAGCTCTTGGATGGATTCTTCGTTCATTCCGAGCTGTCGAAGTTTTTTCTCTTCTGCTTCTTTCCATTTCCGCCATTTTTTCTCTGCTTTTGCTTTATTAAAAGTCAACCTTTCTTAACCTCCGATCTGAATTTTTGAAATCAAATCGGAGTGGGCGGTGACCTGACTTTCTCACACGAAAAAGACCATACTGGCCAAATTTCTGTCCACAAAAAGAAAAGTGCCGCAATCCTATTTTGAATTACGGCACCTCCAAACACTCGATATAAAATTAGGTTTTCATCCTTCGCAGTTCTTTCCAGCACATATACTGCTCCTTTATGTCATGGAATGAGATTCCCTTTTTACATGAAGAGACAGTATATATAATTAAACTTTCAGTAAAATGTTATTTGCCTATTATGCAACTATAAGTTTCAGATATTTGATACCGCATTTTTCTGCCAAAAGCAATTGATATTTTACTGACGTAGGCCTGAATCTAAAATATCCATCAGGCACAAAAAAGTAAAATGTAGAAAGTTTAGTATCTGTAGACGCTTTGTTACAATTGATAACAGATGCCCTCTATACTTCTCCATTCATTTGGTACACGCCTGTATAACCGCTGGTTTTGTTGCTTCGAAGTCCCTTCTTGACAGTTTCCAGAATATGAGTTCATAACCTACTCATGCAGACCGTCCAATCTCAAATTTCCATTCGAACGTTTTGCTCATCTCTATTATAGGCATAGAACTGACAGTAACTTGTCATCCGGTAGAATCGAGTCGGCTTTGGATGAGATAAGTTTACGGGCTACGTTATACACCATTCATTGATGCCTTAACGGATAACCGACACAAATAACATTGTAAGGTTGCCGCTATACAACCCCGCCACTCACCTCCACGTGTTCTGTAGTGTGTCAGTCTTATAGGAAAATAATATCAAAACTGTCTGCACTTTTTTTCTTTCAGAAATGGTGCTGGCATGTCCGTTTTTGAATCTGACCGGTATCTGTGTTCGTAGGCTGGACTTACCCCTGCAATAATGAGAGTGCCAACAAAAAACACCCGGTGTTCCAAAGCGGGACAATATCTGAAACCTCTTTCATCCAATGTGCACTTACCGCTGTAAAAAACTTGATACAGCCACTATTGTCTTTTGATCACGACCAGCTGCCAGGGCCATTCCTAAAACCGAACACAGGCTTTTCATGACTGTCTTTTTCTTAGAATTGCTTCCCTCCGAATCTTATATATTACTAAACTCACAACAACTCCTGCACTGATAAAAAGAAGCATTCCATATACGCAGAAAGCTGATTTATCCCCCGTCTTCACTATTTCAGGAGATTTGGGAGTTTCTTTCGGCGGCTCCGGTGTTTTTCTTTCGCTTTTGGGTTCTATTGTCACCTGATATGTTACCTCTCCATCTATCTCTGCCGGTATACTGATCAGGGATGGTACAGATATGAATACGACCTGATTTCTATACACGAATTGCCCTGTTTGGGCAGACATATAAAATCCCTCTCTCAGTTCGTCATACACTGCCATTCCCGATTCATCCGTCTTTTTTAGAGTTCCTGGTATCCGCTGCTCCATCGCATAGCTCCACAATTTCTCAGCCTGCGCTCTTCTTCCTGATGCGGTATTATCCTTCAGAGACACACCCGAATCCTCGAATTCTTCGGTAAGCACCCATTCTCCGTCCTTCATTGTCCCAACCTGATATAAGACAAATTCCGCACCTGCCAGTGGAATCTCCTTATCTCCCTGATCCTGCCCGGAATACTTAATACAGATAGAACCTGTATCTGCAGCTGCTGCCTCGATATTTCCCACGGCTACTATGCATATCAACAATACTGCTGCTCCCGCTATGGCACGTACGATTCCATATCTTAATCTATTATCTGCCATTCCTTTTCCTCCTGCTTTTTTTCTTTCTGCCACTCTTAGGTCTGCCATAGATTCCAACTATTATCAAAACAGCTACTGCCAGAAAAGCTGTAAGAATCAACATTCCCTCCCGATGAAACACCTCCGTTTCCATCGTTCTATCCGGCTCTTTCTTAAGTGCTTCTTCATAAGGAACACGATGTCCTCGCACCAAAAGACGATGTGTATTGACTGCATAGGGTGTGCAGGTTATAAGTGTCACATAGTCTTCTCCATCTACAATGTCCAATGCCTCCGTCTCCTCCGGCAGTACAGTCGTGATCTGATCTATCTTATATGCAAGTTTTTTATCCATGATCGTGATATAGAACAGATCTCCGCATTTCAATCGGTCAAGATCTGTAAAGAGTCTGGCACTTGGCAGCCCCCGATGTGCTGCCAGTACCGCATGAGTTCCCGTTCCTCCTACCGGAAGACTTGTGCCGTGCAGATGTCCGCACCCATTCTTCAGTTCTGCTTCTCCGGTTCCGTGATAAATAGGGAGTTTCACATCTACAGAGGGGATGGCAATACTTCCCATTATGCCGTTGTCATCTGGATTCAAGAGATTCTCATATTCCTCACCTGACACATCTTCATCTTCCGCAAATGCATCTGTCACAACATTTGTCACATGACTGTTATTATATTCCTGCGCTTTCCTCCATATCTGCTCACGCTCATCTTCCGAAAGGCTTCTTACACCATCTGTATATTCTGTCATCAACAGACTGTTCCGATATTGATTCCACATATTACTGAAACTGGGATACAAAAGAAATCCCGCTCCTGCAAAGAAGAATAATATAAGCAGAAAGTCTACCTTTCTTTTACCTTTTCTTTTTCTTCTTTTCTCCATACTTTTTCCCAAACCCGTCCGGAAGTATCCTGCACACAACAACTGCTATTCCGACTCCGGCTATGATACAAAGCATATGAATCCACACAGAAGAGCTGATCCTTGGCCTTACATTTTGCAGGGTCTCCATATATTCTTCTTCGTCATAAGGGATACGACATCCCCGTACCAGAAGGCGGTGTGTATTGACTGCATAAGGAGTACAGGTGATAAGAGTTACATAATCTTTCCCTTCCTCTATTGCAAGCGCTTCTGTCTCTTTTGGTTCTACCACCTGTATCTCATCCACTTCATAGGCAAGAACTTCATCGTATACCTTTATATAAAATGTATCTCCCTTTTTCAACAGATTCAAATCTGTAAAAAGTTTGCTGTTTGGGAGACCTCGATGAGCAGACAAAACACAATGAGTACTCTCCCCTCCGATCGGAAGAGAGCTTCCAAAGAGATGTCCCACTCCCTTTTGCAGTACTTCATCCGTCGTATAGTGATAGACAGGCAGCTTGATATCAATTGCCGGAATCTCTATACTTCCCATAATTCCGTTGTTGCTTACATTCAAAAGATTTTCATAATCAGCATCTTTTACATTGTCTCTTACCGAAAATGCATCCGGCACTTTAGAGCCTGTCAGCGTCTGATTGTACTGTCTGACTGCCTCTACCTCTTCGCTAACTCCCTCTTGTTCTTCTGCCATGTAATCATATGTTGTGATTAGCTGCTGAAAACGCTTCTCATTCCATCGATTGCTGATCGTCGGATATAATACAGTCAATAATCCACCCATGAAAAGCAAGATGAATCCTGCATTTTTCACAAATCTTTTCATAAACTACTCCATGTTGTCATTTTCGCCCCCGGCTTATACCGGGGGCGAATTCAATAACCTATATTAACCACGTTTTCTTCTGAAGATTAACATGCCTGCAGCCACTGCCATAATGAATACGCCGACAATGGTAAAGAGATAAGTTCCCATTCCTCCTGTGGATGGAAGTTCTCCTATCGTTGTATTTTTGAAAACTGAAGTACCTTCCACTGTTTTGGTAATTTCCTTCACTGTGCCATCTCCATTGTATGTCGCTGCATAAGTACTGGTCGCCTGGCCATCAATCGTAACCGTATGTGACTTCAGCGTTCCATCCGTATTATACTCCGCGGTGATGACAACTGTATGTTCCGTCGCATCCACTTTAAATCCTGACGGTGCTTTTGTCTCCTTCAAAACATAGCTTCCCGCATCCAGACCTATGAATTCAAGATGTCCTGTCGTACTTGACTTCGCAGTACCTACCACGGTCTTGCCGTCAGCCTTGTAGAGAGTAAACTCCGCACCATCCAATGCACCGGTAATTCCTTCTGTGTACTCTTCATCTGTATATGTCTTCTGTGTATATTCGTTGGCATTTACTTTAATAATCTCATGAGTCTTTGTGATTGTAGTCAGCCCACTCTTTCCTGTCAGAGCTGAATCAATACCGAAGGTATAATGGTATGTCTTATCTGTCTTACTGCTGGTAGTTCCATCGAACTTTGTAGAATAATCCAGTGTGACCGTATTCGTATCCGCATCATATCCGCTGACTGCCTTCTCATTAAGGGTTGCACTATATGTAACTTCAACATGAGACTGACCATGATTTCTAATATAGTTTTCTGCAAAAACAATCTCATATCCCTGACCCGACGGAGTAACTGTACATGCATCTGTCCCCGTATCTCCATTGTCTACCTTCACCACTATAGAATCTTGCTTCAGCGTAAGTCCCGCACTCAATGTATCTGTAAGCTTATATACTACCTTTGTATATTCTGATCCATAGGAAGGGATCTGACTTTTGACTACAAAGTTCACTGTATCGCCGACAGCTTTGTCATCACCTTTTACTTCCTTCCCCTCACCATTTACAATTCCTTTTGTAACTGTTGGCTCTGTAGCCTTTGCAACCGTCTGACCTTCGGCAAGTGTCCAATTATCAGTTCCTGAAACAGAACCGTCATTTAAGGTATTATTCTTATACGCTGCACTTACGATCATCGGGTTATATACCTTCGCAAGGCTTTTTCCATTGCCTTCCACCAGAACCATCCATGTCCCGGCCCCTACTGTTGCCTGATAATCATTGCCGTTTCGTGTCATAACGATGTTGTCTGTCAACTCCGCCGTTTCCCCGGCAAGAGCAAATATCTCAGCCGCCGTCGGGTTCTGTACATTTGCGATAGAACCGCTTTTAAATGCCTCATAACCAGAATAGCCGCCTCCGGCTGTATATACCGGTTTTACAATACGATAGGCTGTCACTTTCGCTCCCGCTTCAATACCCGTTACTGTGATTGTTGCCGTGTCGCTTTCACTCGGCAGGCTTTTTGCCGCTGCGGCAACCGGCATCACCATTGTCAGTGCTAAGATTACTGCCAGTGCCAGACCGCTGATTTTTTTCATAATCTTACTCATGTTTGTTCTCTCCTTTTACTAGCTTTTAGCTGTTTTGATATTTATTTTACCGCTGAAGTATCCTCTTACCTCTGTTTTTCTTTAACAGTAAGAGTGCTGCCGCCATAAGAATGACGCCTCCAGTTGTAAACCAATAAGTTCCCATACCTCCTGCATCAGGAAGCGTGTATTCCGGCAACGCGACTACCGGCGTCTTTGCAGTTGCCTTTTTTTCGATAGAGACTTTTTGGGTTTCACCCGTCTCGGGGTCCGTATAACTTCCTTCCCCCGTGGCAGTCACCGTATTCAAATATCCGGCTGGACTTGCTGTCAATATACTCGGCTTCGCCCCGGACAGAATCTTTGCTTTAAATGTAACCGTTGTGCTTGCTCCTACCGGAAGATCGATATTATTTTGGACATTACTGCCCACAAATTCAAAATACTGCGCTGAAGTAAATACATCGCTTATATTGATTTTCAATGGGATATCTCCGGTATTGGTCAATGTCGCCCTGTACTCAATCGGTGTTATACTGCCGGCAAAAAATCCTTCCTGCCCATTTGGCGGCTGTGTAATCCTCTCCTTTTTAAGCGTATAATTCGGATTAGGAGCCAGGTAATGCACAACTTCCTCTGTCTCAAATGTTTTGCCGTCATAGATCATAGACGCACGATTACGAATAATGTTATCCTCTTTATCCGTCATACTGAAATCTTTTATGACCTCTGCACAGATACTGATTTTCACTTTGTTAGCGGTACCGGCCGGAAGCTCAAGCTGATTAAGTCTTCCCGGCCATGTTCCTTCCTGTACGACCTCATTAATTTTATATTCCTTGCCCTTTACCTCCGGCGGAAGAGCATCCACTACATCAACCAAAATATTTGTATTCCCCGGATTAGTAAGGAAAAGTATGTACCAAATGTCCTGACCTTTCTTTACATTTTTATCTGTTTGCGAACTTTTGGTTATTATCGGCGCCTTGTTTTTAACTATTCCGTGAGATTCCCCTTCTTTTGCACTTTCATATCCATCTCCATTGATCTTAATCTCTCCATTGTTAGCTTTCTGGGTGATAAGATAGACCGTAGCGTTTGGCACATAACCGGTAGGCTGAACCGTTTCTTTCATATAATAAGTCACATCTCCGGTTGAAGTTGCAAGAGGCAGAAAAGGCAATCTGATAAGACCAGTACCACGATTATAAGAGGATTTTCCTATCACATTCTGACACGCCTCATCCGAGTAAACGGTAAATACCGGATCCCTGGCTGTCATCCCCCCCGTAATCACATTCTTGTACGCATCTCCTTTATAGAAAAACTCCTTCTTGAGCTCGCCTTGCACATATACTGTATTTGTTTTTTTGGTTTTCTCATTTTCATTTTGGTATTTCGTGTGTCTGACTGCCGTATTTGGTATTTTATAAATAGCGGTAGTAGCTGTCGCGTCATTAACATCCTTATCCAGCCAATCTTTCAGGTTATAGCCTTGTTTCAGGCGTACCTTAAAGCTAAATTCATACTCATACCCGTAAAAATCGGGCGATTTTACATTTTTTGCTTGTATAATAATTTCCGCTTCCGAATTGGTTGTTGTACAGGAAAATTCATCTGTTACTGTTCCATAAAGCAACCCATCCAACGTTCTCGCTCTTACATGACAATAATCACCATCATTGTATGGCACCACTTCCAGACAATCTTCAATAATATCTCTTATCTCGAAATTTTCAAAATAATTATCCGACTGATTAAATTTAGGAATTTTCTGCGTAATCGTATAAATAAAGGTTTTCTGGTTCGTAATATCGGTGGTTGATACAGACTTGACCGGATCTTCCAACGTTATGGTATCTATCACGGAATAGGTTCCGGACAGCCCAAATGTACTTGCTACCGAAGAAAGCGTGGTGTAAGTTTTCTCCGGAACTCCGAAAGAAACGGTAAAGCTGCTTTTGTCCTTGTATGCCAGCGTGACGCAGCCGTTCGGTATATTGAGCGGACTGTCATTATCCAATCCCATTTCCGAACTTACAATCAGATTATCCTGAAGTAAATCATCCGCTGTCTTTGTATATTTCAGATGGTTCCCATTGTTCCTCGTAACAAATGCATAATCAATACCATCATCTGCTGTGAATTTCTGTCCATAATCCAGATCATACAGTGTTCCTGTTCCCCTGATCAGCACAGGATTACCACTCTGATCAAAGAATTCAAATTTAAACTGTGCCCATTCAATACCAATCGTATAGAAATCCAGCTTATTCGTTCTAAAGAACACACCGGCAGCTATATTCTGTCCATTGCAGGTATGCTGTTTGCTGGTATTTTCATAGGCAGTCAGACTCACCTTCAAGTCAATCTCTTTTCCACCATAAGCTCCCACATTGTGATAGGTCATGGAAACACCTGCCTCGGCATCAAAGCGCTCCTGCTTATTCCGATGTGATACCGGAAGGGAATAAGAATACATCTTTTCACTTAAACCACTGGCAACATCCGCATCCAACATTGCCTGGAGTACGGCATCACTTGTTTTCGTTAATTTATCGCCGACGTCAACATCCGCTTTCATCGACGCAATTGGAGAAAATGGATAATGCTCCTGAGGGTATCCCACTCCAACCTCATGCAAATTAACACTGGTTACTGCCCGCGGGGCAGCAAATAGCTTTGCTGCTTCACTCTCTGTCTCGTCCGCTGCTTCACCTGTATCTTTTTGTTCATTTGAACTATTTTCTGGTTCTTCAGACTCGCCTTCCTCGGCAGTGTCTGCTGACGGGTCCGTCAACTCCTTCTCGTCCTCTCCCGGCTGGATATTCTCTGTTCCGGCATCCGGCATCTTTGTTGTCTCGTCTGACGATTCACCTGTATCTCCCGGTTCATTTGAAATGTCTTCCGGTTCTTTAGTCTCGCCTTCTTCCGCAGTGCTTGTTGTCGAGTCCGGCATCTCCACGGTCTCCTGTCCCCCGGTTTCTGCTGCCCAGGATATCGTATCAACCGATGACATCAACAAGACGGCTGCTAACAATGCGGCTGTTCTTCGCCACCTCTTGTTCTCCTTCCTTTTTCTCTCCATAATCCTCCTCATATATAATCTCCATTAGCTCTCTCCAGCTTAAACACCGGAATTCCTTGTCTGTCATGTTCCATTTCTTCTTTTCTCTTAGGGTCGCTCCTTATGCTCCTGCCCGATTTTCTGCTCCGGGGAGGGAACCCCGTCCGGGAGGGCGGAGTGGAGCAGGTACAAAAGCTCCAGTGCGCTGCGGAAATGCGCTTTCTTCGGAGTCTTTCGCCGCATCTGAACCACTTCGCCCTGCCAGCTGCCGTGCTGGCGGTACAGGATACGGATGCGGAATACTGCGCATCCCTTTGGAAACTTCGGTATATCCGCCGGTTCCGGACGTTTGGGAAGGTACGGATCCGGCCTCCCCTCCAGCCACGCTTGATGCCGGACTTTGCCCTCTGCCCGACGGCGATCTGTATCTTCCGGATCAAAGCTGCGACACTCCATACCTGCATGTGGATGACGCCGCCGGTCCATCTGCCGGTCCATCCACAGCAGAGCCTCGTCCAGGCTGCCCCAATCCTCGGTCTCACAGGATACAAGGTCAAACAGCTTAACACCATATGGTTTCCCGCCCTGTATATCCAGCCCCAGCAGATAATCTGCATCGTGAGAGTGTACTGTTACCTTATCTAATATATCCTCGCAGGTGTTCATAGTTTCCATTGCCATTTCTTCGCCTTTCTTTCCGTTTCTATGGTTTGTCGGAGATAATCCCCCACCTTCGGCCTGGGTTATCGTCGGGGGCTCCCTTTGCCTCCTGGAGAAACCTTTTACAGAATTCCGAATCCGGGGTGGAGCAGATCATCTCGCCCGCGTTAAAGCGTTCCATAATAAATGCCAGGCTCTCATAGAGTTTCTTCATGACCATTTTCTCCCGAACCATATCCATTGTTCGTTCCTTTCTTTAATATTTGTTGTTCTGCATGGACAGCTTTTTCATCCCGGCCAGCCGAATGTATCTTGTTCCTTTTCCACCAGCCGCTCGTACATCTGTCTTTCAAAAGCGCCACGTTCTGTCAGATGTCTTCCCTCGTCTGCCTGCACAGATGGATCAGACACTGGGGCGTACATTTTTTCTCCTCTACCTGGTCCTCCAGACTGAAATTCCGGATATACCGATAGATGTGGGAACGATCTAGGAGGGATTAGTTTCTCGACACAAACACCGGCTCGTGGAAACAGCCACTCCGATCTGCATAGTTCAGCAGTTCTTCCCGCCCGCACCAATCCAAGAACATGTTGGCGGCGCTACAGTACAGTTCTATGGAGCCGTTCACAAAATCACCGGATTCTGCAAGATCCCGCTTCCATGCGTTGATGACCCCGGTGCGGATGGTCTTTCCATCCGGGAGGTACTCGTAAAGTCAGTTCAGGCAACACCGGTAGGCGTCCTGCGTCTGACACCCCCCGCTTCTCCGGATCTGCCTTTTCCCACGTTTCCCGGGTCTGTGCTACCATTTGAGACATTACGGAATCCCTCCTTCCTCCCAGATGCGCTTCCTTATAGCTGTGTTTCAATCAAATAATAAAATAATAAACGTTCTGTTGTTATGGGAACCGTTAGAAACCTTATGCGGGTTTTTACCCAGGCAAAAGAAGTCAGATACTTATCTATATATCGCCGACAAGAGCAGACAAACCATCCTCCGCACTACCTGCGGAGGAAAATGGACGCAAAAATCCGCCCTCCAGTCATATTCCCCAAAATGGTATCCAGGAGGGTTGGCTTTCTGCGCCCTAAAGCCAGGATTTGCCCCGAAATTTTGGTAAAAAATCAAATCGGTATATTGACTGCGAGGGGCTGGACATTTATAATGAAGTATGTACTAAGTAGGCGTGCCCTTATGTAGCCTATCTGGTTTATGACAAAACGTTTAATGCGTGGCTTTACAGGCTGCGCTTTTTTATTCCATCAGGACAAGGGACATCCGGTCGAGCTGCCGTTGGTGTTCTCGGCTGGTGGTGATGATGTAGATCCGGGTGGTGTTGATACTACTGTGACCCAAAATATCCGCCAGCTTGGCAATGTCGTGGTCAATGGAGTAGAACTTCCTGGCAAATAGATGGCGCAGGTTGTGGGGAAATACCTTCTTCGGGTCCACCCCGGCGCTCTCGCAGAGGTTCTTCATCATCCGCCAGATATTAGAACGGTCCAGAGGTTGCCCGGTTCTAGACACAAACACTGGGCCTCTCTGGATATGCTGCGTCCTGATAAATTTCCGCAGTAACTTGCACAGCTTGCCGGGAAGCAGGATAGTGCGGTTCTTACCCTTGAGCCGGACGTGGGCTTCACCGGTCTCCACCGCCTCCACGGTGATAAACTTCAGCTCCGAGACCCGGATGCCCGTGGCGCAAATGGTCTGGATCAGGAATGCCAGCTTTTCATTCCCCTGATCCTTTGCCGCTTTCACCAGCCTTTCATATTCAGCCTGGGTCAGCTCTTTCTCCTGGGAGCAGTATGCCTGCCGCTGAATCTTCAGCTGCTTAACTTTCAGTTCCAGCCGATCCAGAAAGGTGAAGAAGCTGTTCAGCGCTGCCAGCTTCACATTCACCGTGGCAGGCTTATACTCGTCCTTCAGCTTGTTCTTATAGCGAATCACCACTTCCTTGGTGATTTTCTCCCCAGTCCATTCCAGGAACGAGAGTGCCTCCCGTTTATACTGGATGATGGTAGCGCCGCAGCGCTCCGCCAGTTCCAAACTTTCCAGGTAATCGTCCATTCGTTCACGCATTTCTATATTTTTCATGATGATTTCCTCCTTTAGCGTGTCCCTTCTGTGAGGGGTGCTTTTCATTATCTCATTTGACATAACCCCGGTAAATAGATGCGGAATGTTTTTTCTTGCCCTAACTTTAGCAGAAGGAAACACAGCCTCTATTTTCAGGGCTGTCCGTCTCTTTCTTTCAATTTCCATAGAAATGCAGAAAGCGCTCCCACAGGTTGGTTTCCCGGTCTTAGTCAGGGTAAGGCTTCCTACCTGTTCATCATTTGGCTGTTCCACTTCCACAATGATGGCTCCGGTATCGGGATCGATCTGGTGTGCGGTATTGGAGGATATGGTGATCACAATACTGTCTTTTGGATTCTCCTGATAGATTCCCTGATTAGAAAGTTCCAGTACCGGGATGGTCGTGTCATTGTCTACTAAGGACATTTCATTTCCCTGTCTTACGAATCCTTCCGGTGCTTTTACTTCTTCGATACGGTATGCAGAACATTTGAGTTCCTCCGGTGTTACCAGATACCCCTCTTCATTGGTCGTAAAGACACTGATCTTTTCCTTTTTCGGATACTGTATCACCTGCTCTACATATTCCTCTTTTTCCATGTCATAAATCTTATAGGATGCTCCGGCTTTCAAAACGGTATTTCCAGTCTGGGCATCTTTCTTTATAATCTTTAACAGAAATTCAAACGGGCGGTCATCAAAGATCCGCCACTGCATTGGCTCTCTGCGGTCCTCATCCACACGGACAAGGAATGGATCTATGGCTTTTAAGTTCTCTGGAACAGCACTTTCCTCTACAACATAAAGACCATACGGAAGTTCCGGGCTGATGGTATAACCTTTGGAATCTGTGATAAGCTCCGGAATTGGAACTGCCTTTCCATCCGTATAAGTTACAGCCACCTGCTCGTTACTAAAATCATATCCACGGAAATCTTCTGCTGTGAACTGCTCCCCATTGGACGGCTTTAATTCCCCGCTCTGAACCTTAGACAGGCTGCTCACCAGATAAACCTTAAATCCGGCACCTGCTACAAGATCGGTTTCTGTCTGTTCTCCGTCCTCACTGATCTTAATGAGCTGGAATGCCTGTTTCTTCACCTGCTCTTTTACCGTTAAGTCACGGGTAACCTCTGTCACCTTCTGTCCTTCATAGGAAAGCGTGGCATCGTATTTTGTCCCATCGACTGTATATCCTTCCGGCGGTGTAATCTCTTTTACATACATCTGTGCCAGATACAATTCGGAGAAATCCAGTGTACCATCTGCTTTGATGACTCCCTGAGCAATAAGGCTATCTTTTTTGAACACAACCCCTGTTTTCCCATCCGGGTGGACAATATCTTCATTTGCATACAAACTATAAACAGCTCCTGCCAATGCGCTGTCACCCTGTGGAAGAAAATCCTGTGTTTCCTTATCAATATTTTTAATATGCACAATTCCCGTCACTCTGTCATCGGTTGTCGTAATACTGACAGTCTTTCCTGCAACCACATCTACTTTATGAACATCTGTACTTTCTGCATACATATCTGGCGCTTTGATCTCTTTAACATATACTGTCTTTAATGCAGCCTCAAAGTAATCGCTCACTGCTTTGCCATCTTCTCCGGTCACAGGCATCTCCATTAACAGATGCTCACATTTGCTGTCCGTATAGATTCCGTATACTGCACCATCCAGCGGATTCTTGGTCTTTGCATCTTTTTTAGTGAGCTCGATCCTTGTCATCTCCAGCCATTTTACTTCAAAACTGACCGGGTTGGCACGTTCTGATTCAAACACACCAATATCTTGGTCAGCGTTTCCGATTGTGAGTACCAGCGTTCTCCATGTCTCTCCTACGGAACCATGAAGCTGACCGGATGCATAAGTTCCGGTATGGAGCATATCGGCAGTCAGATAAAACGTATCTCCGCCATAGATCTTTAATTTCCCATCCGTTGCAGAGGTGCCTTTACTCGGGTTATGGATGGTCACATGCTTTGGAACGGAAACGGTCACAAAGTTTCTATGATCCCCGGATAACTTGATGTCTGGTGTTTTCTGTACATTGCCATTACAGACAGCTTTCACAGATGTCTTTGACAGAGACAGCTCTCCTTTTGGCGGTTCTTCCATTCCAAACAGATGGTTGATATATGCGATCACTCCAGCATTGACCAAGTCATCATAGTTACAGCCTGTAAATCCTGCATCCCCTGCATAAGCATAGCTGGCTGCAATGTGTGTATAGACATACTTTTCTTCTGCACTCTTTCCGGAAAGATAACTTCCTGTAATATCTCCTGCACCGCCATAGCCATAATATAAAACTTTCTGTAGGTTCTTATTGCTGTCCAGTACCTGTGCTACATAATCTCCGCTTGGCGGAGATGCTTTATGGGACTCCAGACAGTATGCCGTCTTACCGTTCACGGTAAACCAGCAGGTCAGATAATTCCCAATATAACTTGGATAATAAATGGTTTCCCCCTTCTCCAAATGAACCGATGCTCTGGCTCCTGCCACACGGTCTGCACCGGAAAACAGCACCACATTCCCGGATGCAATATCTTCTTCCAGTTCTGCCAATGCCTGTGCAGTCGTATCGTCAGAAGCAGTGATCTCTACCTCTGCGAAAGCCTGCACAGGCGAGTCCGAATCCTCTTCGGATTCTGTATCCTCTTTCTGCTTCTGTCCGCCATTTTCCTCGGTATGTGCCTGACCTTCACTATCTGTCAATACCACTTTCCGGGTAACGGTATAGCTGTCTTTTGCATCCTTCGGTACAACGAAATAAGTCGCAATATAAGTACCTGCCTGATCTGGATGATACGCACCGCCACCTTCTCTTTCAATGCTTTCCAGTGTCACATCCTCTTTCTCGGCATCATAATGGATTCCTTCCATACAGGTTTCCACCATAAATTCCTCATCGGATACCTCTTTCGTGATATCCTCTGCTGTCACCTTTCTGGTTTCTTCCTCCGACTGCGGTTCTACAGCCTCTGTTTCTGCCAACAGTTCCGTTTCCTGAAGTTCCGGTACGGGTTCTTCTGCCGCAAAAACATCCATAACACTGCTCATCGGACTGAGCCCCATTAACATGGCAAGTCCAAATACAGCAATCCTTGTCTTTAATTTTCTAATCTTCATCGTGTTCTCCTTTCTGCTCGTTTCGAGCGTCTGACATTTTTTCACAGAAAGACCGCAGAGAAATTCCCTGCGGTCTGTTATCTTATATATTCTTTTTTACGAGGACTTCGATTCTGTTCTTTGACCTCTTTTCTGGTACGCCTCACGGCATCGGTCACAGGTTTCCTCGGCAGTTCATTTTGATAGCAGCCTTCCAAAATCCCTGTCAGATAAAAATTGGATGGGATGGCCGGCTGATCCTTATAAGGTGCATTCATGGTGTAAACCATCACCTTACGTTCTACACCATTTCTATTTTTCACGCATATGCTCTCTTTTCCATACAGATGCGGATATCCCTCATAATAATCCAAGTTTCGTTCACACTCCGGTGTGATCTTCCACAACACCCCATCCACATGGCTTCCTTCTTCCGGCAGGATCGTAGCAACGCCACTCTCCGGATTCCTTCCGCAAAACGTCAGTCGGTATCCTTCCAGCCGGACATTTTCCACTAGGTCTGCCTCTGGACATCGAAACGCCATCTGGTCTAAGTTCATAATGCTGCCATAAGCAAAATAATATCTCTCTTTCATCTCTCACCTCCTACCGGGCATCCCTTGCCCTCTGATTTCTCTGCAGGCATTGATAATTACTTCTGTCATATCTCCACGCCCTGTCACTTTCCAGATTGGCAAGCAAATGTTCCCGGACATTTTTATATTCCGGTCCGATCAATCCAAGGCGTAGCAAGAATGTGCGGAACGTGAAACAGGGATTCTCTGAAATCTCGGTTTTGCGCATCTGGGTGCACCTCTGATTGATGGCCTGCGCAGATATGGCAAGTGCAAGGGTGATATTGGCCCGCACTTTCCCGGCATGAAGGGTACTTTCAAAACAGCGCCATTCCAATGTTCCTTTAGAGAACACTGCATGGAGATTCAAGGCATAATACCGGGTCCAGTTATAATGGTCATAGCTTCCATCTCCCCCTTCATACCATGCCCGTTTCAGTTTCTCCATAGAAATGGTACTGTTTGGCATTCTCCTGATCTTTTCCAACACAGTCAGGCGCACCTTTTGACAATAGTCTTGTTCCCTTGTTGTCTGAACTTTCAATGCTTTAAATAAGATATCCTCTTTGGCATACATAATCGTCAACGCATTCTTCAGGCTCCGAGGTGTATGATTCGTTGCATCAACATGAACATGCATACCGCAGGATGTATTTACCCTGCCCCCATGCTTTCTCAAACACCGGACAACCTCCTGCTGTTTCCCCATTTCCGCATATTCCAATTTTGGACTCACGATTTCGGTACTATATGCTTCATCTGCCCACTCCATCCTTCCTCTAACTCTGCGCTCTGTCCGGATGCTGGAATCATATGAGAATTTCCATTCTTTTCCTTCCCCGTCTTTCACACACCATGAACGATAAGAGTTTCGATAATACGGTTCTGATTGAAACAATTCTCCAACTGTGCGGGCTGCATTTTCTCTGGTGATTCCTGTCATCTCAATTTCTGTACCAAAGTATTGGTTCTGGATTCCGATTGCCATCTTCCCTTACCTCTGCGATGCAACATCTTCCATCTTGTTCTGATGGTCTGCTTGCCGCAAAAGTTTTCCAATTGCCTCAATCACCGGAATCGTAACACCATTTCTTGCCTGCTTATATAACTGGCTGTCTGAGGTATCCTGCTCCATCAAATCAATCTGCCAGCCATAATATCCCTGCAAGCGCAGACACTCTCTTGGCACTAACTTCCGGATTCTCCCCCGGTAGATTACACCATGCCTGTCTGTTGCCGTGATGGTAAACATCGGCTCATCTGGCTCTTTCATCCTCCGTCCATTCTGCCTTATTTCAGACTTGGCTGGCGTAAGGACTGCTCTGGTGCCTGTTTCTTTCAATACTCCCGAACATTCCCCTTTGTGATTATGAAAAGTGGAATTTGGTCTCGTATTCAAACACCTGCAATGCTCTGTCACAAGAGGCGGCGGAGACAGATCTACAAAATGGAGCGTTCCCTGCTGGATGCCAGTAGTAATGGTATGGGCAATCTGCCGCCCGACACGCCCCCTCCGGGTATTCATGCCTGCATATCCAAGAGCAATGCTGTCCCCTGGATATGCCATCTTATATCCTTGTCGAGTATTCTCTTTGATCGGAACACCCACTTCATATAATCCGGTTTTACCACCAACGCCCCAGCTCCGGAAGTCAAAGTACAGCTTAACCCTTCCGGGCGATAGTTTCGCTCTCCCTGCCTTCCTTCTTGGACTTGTATAAGAGCTGCTCCATTTGTTTCTGGGAAAGGTAATATTTTTCCGGCACATCTTCCATCAAGATATCCGACAATATACACCTTCTTCCTTGACTGGAGAACTCCGAAATCCTTGCTGTTAAGCACTTTCCATTCCATATGATACCCCAGCTCAGATAGCGTACTGAGGATGGTGTGAAACGTCCGCCCTTTGTCATGCGATAACAATCCGGGTACGTTTTCAAGGATAAAATACGCAGGTCGCTTGTCTGTAACCAATCGGGCAATCTCAAAGAAGAGAGTTCCTCTGACATCTGCAAATCCTTCTCGCTTCCCGGCAATAGAGAATGCTTGGCAAGGAAATCCTGCGCACAATCGATCAAAGTCTGGCATTCGTTCAGTCTCAATGTTTCTTGCGTCATTGCAAAACCACTCCCCTTCCGTATCGAACAGCAATCGGTAGTTCTCATCCGCATAAATATCCACCTCGCAGTGTCCGACACAGGTAAAGCCTCCTGCCCGTCTGAGACCTTCACGGAATCCCCAGATTCCGCTGAATAAATCAAAAAATCGAATGGTTGCGGCTATCAACCTCCTTTGCTGACAAAGAAAGACGGTATGGTGTTCCATACCGCCTGCTTTGTTTCATCATTTGTATAATAAGTGTCTTTCTGTTCCCGGCATTATGCTGTTTCTTCCAGATCTGCGTCCTCTGTTTCAGAAGATTCAGTCTCCGCTTCTTCCTCTGTATCTTCCAGACTCTCCATCGGCTCTGTCGTCCCTTCCTCTTCACCGGTTTCTTCTTCCGGTTCCGTCATCTCTTCCTCTTCACCGATTCCCTCTTCTGGCTCATATTCCTCAGCTTCTGCAGTCTCTGTCTCTTCGCTCTCTGGCAGTTCATCCACATCCTGATTTTCGATTTCCTGCCACTTGGCTTCGATTTCTTTTATCGCTTTTTCTATGATCCGAATGATAAAATCTTTCTGTTTCATTCCTTCTTTTGCGATTGCCCATTTCACCTTCTGGAACAATTCCTCGCTTACCTGTACTGCTAATGTTCTTTTTTCCATGCTCAGTTCTCCTTTTCCTTCCAGTCTGTTAAAGTGTTCTTCAATCACCTGCTGGATAAATACTTGTGTGCTGCTTTCATTGAGTTCGATCTCCGCTCTTACCTTTTCATGCAGTTCAAGCGGGATCTTTCCGCATATGTTCTTCATCTCTGCCATAAGCGTTCTCCTCCTAATATATAAGTGTAGGGTTTCAGTACCCAACAGCCAGTTGGGACTTAATCCTCTCATTGTTTAAGCTGTATAATGATTAGGCATCGGTCTGACAGAGTTCTCCTTGGACCATTAGCGTCCGTACGAAAGCCAGTCAGCCAGCCTGTCATTGCAGCCGTTCGATTTATGCAGGTTGAACTATCACTCCACGTTCGTTTGATACCCCAGGAGATTGAATCAGCAATGAGGAATGCTGGAATCCATGCAAATTCACTTTTGGAGGTACGTAGAATGTACAACGCAGTAGGGATTGATGTTTCAAAAGGCAAGAGCACCGTCGCAGTCCTGCAGCCTGGCGGCACTGTAATCCGCAAACCTTTCGATGTTTCCCATACTTCCCAGAATCTCATTGAACTTGCACATTACCTTGGTTCATTAGAGGGCCTAACCAAAATCGTTATGGAATGTACGGGCAGATACCATGAGCCCATGCTTAAGGCTCTGTACGAAGCCGGATTATTCGTTTCCGTTGTGAATCCCCACCTGATCAAAAACTTCGGCAACAACTCCCTGCGCAAGGTCAAATCTGACCCGGCAGATGCCCGCAGGATTGCACGCTATACTCTTGACAACTGGGCAGAATTGCGCCAATATTCAGGTATGGACAATACACGTACTCAGTTAAAAACTTTAAACTCTCAATTCAGCTTCTTTATGAAGCAGAAGGTTGCCGCAAAAGCAAACCTGATTGCACTGTTGGATAATACTTATCCCGGTGTAAACAAACTCTTTGACAGCCCGCCCCGTGAGGACGGAAGCGAAAAATGGGTTGATTATACTTATTCTTTCTGGCATGTGGACTGTGTCCGCAAGATTGGGTTAAAAACCTTTACAGAGCGCTACAAGGCTTTCTGCAAGAAACACCACTACATCTTCCAGCCGGACAAGCCCGAAAAACTGTTCAATGCCTCAAAGGAATTGGTTGCTGTCTTTCCAAAAGAGAAGACCTATAAGCTGTCGATCCAGCAAAGCATCCAGCAGTTAAACCTTGCTTCCGGACATGTGGAACGTCTCCGTCAGGAAATGAATGCGCTGGCATCCACCCTTCCTGAATACAGCACCGTGATGGGCATGTATGGCGTTGGGAAGACTTATGGCCCGCAGCTCATCGCTGAGATTGGCGACGTGTCCAGATTTACCCACAGGGAAGCACTGACCGCCTTTGCAGGCGTTGACCCCGGCGTGGATGAGTCCGGCCAGCACAAGTCCAAGAGCAACAGGGCTTCAAAAGTTGGCTCTGCCAGGCTGCGCAAGACCTTATTTCAGATCATGACGACCCTGCTCCAGAATGCCCCTGAGGACGATCCGGTATATCGTTTTCTTGATAAAAAGCGGGCACAGGGAAAGCCTTACTATGTCTACATGACCGCCGGAGCGAATAAGTTCCTCCGCATTTATTATGGCAAGGTCAAAGAGTGCCTGCGGAACTTGGAGCAGGCAGAGTAACACCCATTTCTATATCACCCCTTTCAAAGCCGGCAGTTCTGGCGGCTTAAAAGTTATGCCCTAAAATATCAAATCGACTTTTTGAAATTTTCTTCAAAAAACACTTGACTTTTTATTAGCAGGCTTTCTTTTTGTTACACACAACATACTCCAAAGAACGATGCAAAGCTATTCACAATACCCACTAAAGAAGTCATGTCGCCAATATGGAAAACGAAGCATATACAACAATGCCGGATTTTATGCTCTCATAGGCCTCACCCCCTTCACTCCTGTTCCATCTGAAAGAGAAATTCCATCATCTGATCTGGAATCTCTTCCGCTTCCTGCTTCATAAAAGGTTCCGCGCCGCCACTTTTGAGCCCATCCCGAACAGCTTCCCTCACCATTTTTGCCAGCCATTTCCCATCCTCTTTTTTCAAGATAGCTTCCACGAGATACTGATTCTTCTGTCCTTCCGGAACACTGCATAAGATCTCCCATGCCCGGTTATGCTCCAGATTATTTAGGTTTGGACGGAACGAAAAAACGGGGCGGCTCACAGCGCCCTCATTTGCCCCACAATCCGCTCATATCCGGCTGCGTTGGCATGGACGTCCGTTAGGTAGATTGGGCGGCACAGGCGGTCATTTGTGGTCACACGGTGCTTTAGAATGACGGAGCCTCCGCCCATAAAGACGGACGGAATCACCCGCAGATCAAAGCCTGCCTCTGTAATCGCAGACAGAATCTTCTCGATATATACCCGCCCCTGATACTGAATCACAGACACGACCTCTTCCGGTATACTGCAGGACTTTCCGTTTAAGACACGCTCAATTTGGATATCCGTCACAGACATTCCAGTGCTTCTTCTCACCTGCTCCGAGATCTCATCCTTGCACCGGATGACACCCACCTCCAGACCCCTGCAGGTTGCCGCATTGGGAACAGCATTATCTAATCTCATCAGATCCACCGTCCACCCGCCGATGTCGATCAGCAACACAGATGGTTCATCCTTGAGATATTCTGGGTATAGAGCCAGCGCCGAGTACCCCTGCGGAAACAGTTTCACATCTTCAATCTGGATCTCATAACGCTCCCCTTCATATAGAAAACGTAATGGTTGCTCTTTCCGGAACAGATACTCCCGGAAATGCTGTTTTTCCCTGCCGAATCCTGCCAGCGGAAGTCCTGCAGCAAGAACAACCTTTGTCATTTTTTCGCCTTTCCGTTTCCGGATCTCCTGCGCCAGTGCTGCCATTGTCAAAAGATAATAATTATCACTGGCGGTTTTATCTTTTACCAGAGTCTGGCGTCCGGTACCGCAGACATAATAATTTCCTTGGTATTGGAGAACATTCTGCATGGTATACGGCTCATACTCATACCGTGTGATCCCGGTAGGAAAACACACCTGCCTTGTCTTAATGGCATAATATCCGTGGTCGATTCCTATCACCATAACGATCACTCCCTTCTCTATTCTGTTGTATTTGTGGAAAACTCCGGCGAAAGACATTCCCGGAGTGTAGAAATGTATGCGGCTGGAATTTCATGTTCCTTTCCAGCCTATTAGAAGTTACCTTCCCCCGCCCCGACTGACTGCCGGAGGCGGAATGAAGTGCAGGTTCCCTTCAATGATCAGGGCGTGTCTCTGAATGCGGACACTCTTTTCCTGCTCCATCTGTACCACTTCTTTGTATTCCTCAATTGTCAAAAAGTATCTGTGGTACTCTCCTTTTTCTCCGAGTCTGGCATTCTTTTTCAGAAGGATAAATTCCACCATGTGACGGGTTGCCTTTTCAAACCGTTTCTCACACAGCATGGCATCCCCTTTGGCTGCCTGTATCCCTTCGGACTCTGTTGCTACTGCCAGTAATTCATGGATACTGATATGCATTTGATTCCTCACCTCCCCTCAAAAAAAGACAGGCACCTATTCGGTGTCTGCCTCTGTGGGATACCCCATTTTTTTCTCATCACAAATTTGTTTTATATTCTCTTCCAGCCATCCTCGGATCTGATCACTTGGTGCATTTTTACAAAAGTCAATCAGCCATAGTTCATGCTGACGGTAATCACACTCTGACAGATCATACAATACAATGTCACAAGTCGCATCATATAATTTGTCCAGTAGCCGGAACTGTTTCTGAAACTGACCGGAGAATTCATCCCAGATATCAAGGTTATAATGGCTCAAATCCAAAAAATTAGTAATATAGTCAGCCTGTCTAGATCAGAAAATGTCATCTTTTCTTTCCCAAGCAGAATATTCCGCTCCCTCTCCCCACGCAAATATAAAAACGCAAACTTTTCTATATCCTTTTGACGCATAAATATCCCCTTTCCAAAGACATTTCTTCCTTAAAAATTTTCCTCCCAGTTCCTTTTGTCTCACTTTTACAACCGATTTTATCCTTATTTCCCTGTAAAATCAATGGAAAAAGTGCAAAAAGTGAGACATATTTGTCCACACTATTTTGCAAGGAGGGATTTTTGATATGCCAAAGCCTAAGACACACTCTGGTGAAAAGAATCTGATCAGTCAGAGGCTCATCGAACTTCGCCGCCAGCACATATCTGTCTCAGAGGGATCTTGCCCGCCAGCTTCAGTTAAATGGCTATGATATGGATAAAAATGTGATAACCAGAATTGAAACGAACAAACGATATGTTACAGATTTGGAATTAAAGGCGCTCACGGAGATATTCCACGTTTCCTACGAATATCTAATCGAGGGGAACGATAAGAAAAAGCCATAGCATTCTGTTCCTTGATAAAAGCTATGGCTTTTCTTTAGCATTATTCCTTCTTTCTTCCCATATGTTTTATAATTTTTCCCCTACTCATTATTTTCGTTTGCATTACTTCTTAGGTCAGTTTACAAGGAACTACACGCAGACCACGAAACCGGGGCTGCTGACGACAAATAAAGGCTGAGTATCAAGCACCGGGAAAGTGCAAGATATTCAGCCTGTTTTGTTGTCTGGGTTTTCCAAAGGGGCTTGCCCCTTCGCACACGACTTTGCTTGCAAAGTGTAGTGTGTTATACGCTCTGTCGGCGTTGCCGTAAAAATACAGTTGCCGCCGGGGAAGGCAAGGGCATTTGAAGTGGAAGGAAATTTCTCCATTTTCAAAGTGGTGAACCATTGCCGGAAGTCCTGAATCAGTTTATGATAATTATAATCAACAAGAGAGTTCATATAAGGCTTACTCTCCTTACAGAACTCTCCGATAATTTCAATCATTATTTTTTCTTCTCTCAATTTGCTCATAGGCATATGCCATGACTGATGTAAAAGATAACTTTGGATTTCGTCTTGCAGGTCCTCATGTTGAAATGGTGTAAAATCAAAGAAATCATTTTCACTGTCACAGATTTCTTTCCCTTCTCTTTTCTTGTATTCTCATACAATTTTGAAAGCCATAAATTATCTTCCATTTCCCTTTCTCCTGAAGGCTGGTGTTTATCATTGTCTCTTACACAATACCCTAACACTTAGAAAATATCCATTCATCAGATCTACCAAATAAGTAGTTGTTGGGGCGAAAATTATAAACAGCATTTACTCTTTGCCTGGAATTTATAGTTCTTTATCTTGCTAAGAAATTTCGTACAGATACTTCACTCTATCTAAGAAGTACGTGCTCGTATTATCTTTACTCATTGTACCTTATAAGCTATTGGTATTTATCCACTTCTTCTTATTTTCAAATCTAAATCGGAGATAAGAATATAAATTCCATAAGTTGGCCTTAATTTCAAAGTCTTTTCTATAATATAAATCTAGTCTTAAATGGAATCTGGTGATGGCTACAGTCCTATATCTGCTTTATCCGGATGGACTCCCCTGAATCGATTCTCTTCACTAGACACTGTCTCTTAAAATCATCTATCCCTACCTTAAAGAATAAATAAAACAATACGTTATAGTATCTGATCAGCACAATCTCTTCCGTTGTTTTTTCCTTTGACTTCATACACACTTTCCACTTTTCACTGTATATTTGGTTCAATTTATCCACGTATTTTTATTTTATATACTTAATATACGCCCTATTTTTAGGGGTGCATTTAACCACCAAAATAAACTGTATTTGCATATAACTCAAAGATCTCTTCCTTAGTATATTTCGATTCCATGTCCAATGCCGCAAAAACCTCTGCCGCTTTTCGCTCAATCTTTTTATCCTGTGTAAAAAGCATGTTCTTCGCAAGCTGCTGTGTGATAGTGCTTCCTCCTTCCACAAATGATATCGCCCTTATATCTGTCCATGCCGCACGTCCAATCGCAATCAAATCTATTCCACAGTGTTTTGCAAACCTGTGATCCTCCACGGATATCGTGGCATCTATGTAAAACTGCGGCAGTTCGGAATAAGATGTAAACCCTTCCACGCCACGGATTTCTTCCACACGCTCATTGATTGGCTTTTCTGTCACTACCTCCTTATAGATCTGGTAGCCCTTCACGCCGAAAAAAACGCAATACTGCAACAGTTACTATTTCTTTTCCCCGCCGAATCACTACACCGTAAAGGCAATCCGAAGTTATCACTTATTCTTATTTTTGAAAAATCCAATAAAATTAAAGCAATCCCCACAATAATGACTGTAGTTCTTACCGATGAATCTGGTGAAAATAAGCAAAATACAACAAGTCCCGCTCCAGCACCTGGAAAAATCTACCATCGATTTTTCATGTTTTATTATGACCTCTACACTTCCTTTACCATCTGCATTTCTTTGAATTGCATATCCAAGAATGTATACTCAATCTCTTTGATTTCCTGAAAGCCGACGGAAGCATACATTTTGCGTGCAACTGTGTTTTCCAAAGACACACTGATATACAGTTTGTCCGCATTATGCTTGTTCTTAAAATACTCCAGAAATTCCAGCACAGCTCGCTTTCCATAACCTTTTCCCTGAAACTGCTTTCCAATCATAAAGCGGCTCATAGACCAGTCGGGTAACATATCATCATAGTCGTAGAGCACAAAGCCAACCATCGTTTCATCGTGGTAGATTCCCAGGGTGTAAAGGCCATCCTCGTAAGCCGCTTCTACCAGAGACAGCTTGTTATCTGCAACAAATTTCACCTGATTATCATCAACGGTCAATGCCATACAATCCCAGTAATTGGTTTTGTCTATTTCCCGAAATGTCATTTTAAATCCTCTCATTCTAAATAGTCCTGTTTTTCCGTCTCTGTAACAGTTCACTAAACCGGAATTTTACCGTTCCGACTTTAACATTGAATAATAACTGGCATCGCATATCCCTTGATTGTTTCGATCGGAACTACGCAGAATTCCTTCATACTTCATTCCGCATTTCATCATTACTTTGCCGGAATTTGGATTTCTTGGGTCATGTCTTGCTTCGATACGATTTACATTTACCTTGTCAAAAAAGAAGTCCATAACCGCTTTCATTGCCTCAGAAGTGATTCCCTTTTTCCACCATGTTCTTCCAATACAATATCCGATATGTACCATAGAAACATCTTCATTCGTTTTGACAACGCTAATGGAGCCAATAGGTTCATCGCCATTTTCTTTTAGAACAATCGCCCACTGATAATACTTTACATCAGAATAGGAGTTTACCCATTCTTCTAGTACAAACTTACTAACATCAATATTGGAATGTGTGGGCCATGTTAAATATTTTGTCACCTCGTCATCGGATGCCCAGTTTTTGTACATGGCAACCGCATCTTCCTTAGTGAATCTTCTTAAAATCAATCGTTCAGTTTCTAATCTTTGTGTTCCACAATGTAGCATATTCTTTTATTTTCCTTTCAACTTTCGATTTGACAATTACTTTGTATTTTCTTCTATCGCTTTTTTACTGTTTCGATATAGTAAATTAAAAACTAATTCTATAAGCATCGGTATAATTGCATACCCTGCATTATCTACTTTTCCAATAAGGCATAAAACAGCCCCAATCAAAGTTAATACACAGAATACTACACACAGGCCCAAAAATATATTTTTTTCATTGTTTCTCTTTTTGGAATAAACATTTTACCTCACACTCCTTCAACTCCCGAGTTTGCCTTTAGACTTTCCCTTGTGTTATATCCTTTTCCTTTATGTTACGAACTCTTATAAGGGTAAAAATAAGTGAAAGAAAAATCTGTAACAAATAAGCAGAGCCTGTTCTTCTTTCTTTAACCGTTCAAATTCCTTAATCAGATATAATTTGAATTGTGGAGATACCCAGCTTGCAAACTCAAACGCAATATCTTTATATGCGTATGTTCCGCCATACCGTCCTGCCTTTGCCACAATGCCCCTTGAATTTGTACGGGTTACCCATTGTTTAACCGACATAATAAAACGGTTTAATCCCGCCTCCAACATGATTTCTTCATAGGCGGCAACATTGAAGTCTGCATTATAAATTTCTTCCCATATACCAAGAAATTCTATTGTATTCTTGTTGCGTAACCATTTTTCTATCAGAGCCGGTCCTTTGTCAATTTTCCTCACCATATCGGATTCATGCTGATCACCTATATACCAAACTTCATCCGGCTATAATTCAGTTTTCTCCAAAGCCAAATCGAATATCCTTTTGTTTGGTTTGCGGAAGATATAATTGCTTGAGGTAATGATAAATTCAAAAGCATTTTCCGGGAGCAGTCTGTTGATACGCTCTGCAACCACAGAGGGAGCATAACAAATATTACTGATTACGCCTGTGCGGATACCTTTGTTTTTCAAATATACCAAAAAATCTTTTATACCCTTTGTCGGCATTCTCGGAGCAGCGGCATCCCAAAATACTGTATCAATTTCAGAGTTGTTTAATGCAATCTCTATTCCCTGCGATTCATAAAGATAGGGCGTAAACATTGTATTGGGTATCTCTATCTGAAATAAGTGTCTTTTCTCAGGATCAAATCTCCCGAATTCCCGATTGATTTCATTTGCTTTAGCTTGGCACCTGCTCTGCCGACAAATGATACTTATTTCTTGTAGCATACTGCAAAACAGCCTCTGTTCCCCTTATACCGTCAAAATTCAGTTCTGCAATAAATGTCTGGCCATAATCAAACAATACCATTTTAGGTATCTTCATACAATTTATCTCCACATTCCAAGGTAAATGAGCATTTTTTTAAGCTCTTATACTTTCCTTATTGTGTGACCGCACCCATGCGGCGATAACTAATAAATTCATCTCTTTGAATCCATAATCAAGCATCTTTTTCACCACTTGCACTGCGTAGCCGTTGTTTCGGTACTGACATCGGCAGCATACTCTATTTCCATATAGCCGTCATATCGATTCATACCTCCCAGGCTTATAAATCCTATAAAATTATTATTTCTTTTGTCGACAATCACTTTAAAGCCCCTGTCATTTTTCCAGCATTGGATTGTATTCTGGCTGTCAGTAATCGAATTGTAGAAATCAATTCCACTTTTTCTCAAAGCTTCGTCAAGACACTACAAAAGCTATACTACAGGAAATTTAATATACCGTATGCACAACCAACTGTTCCTCCATTAAGAAGCAGTTCCTTAACTCTTTTTTGCAAACTAGTTTCTGCTGGCAGGCTTTCATTATCGGTATTCACCGGAACCTGAAACAGCCATTCGATATATTCTCTATCCTCTTTCTCCTCATGGATAATTTCAAAACGTTTCTGAAAAGATAGTATATTTGATTGTTCCGACAACAGCGGTTCTAATGCCGGGGATAATAACCATGAACTGCAGGTATATTTTTTATATGGATAACTGCCATAGTAAGTGTGAAAAAATATGTTAGCCTGCTTCAACGAATTATCAACAGCCTCCTTAGATAAATTCGAATCTGACGGCACATGAATCCCTATAACATTCTCTCCTTCGTACTCTTTAAATTCATACTCCAACTCACCAATGCGAAATATTTTCATGCTAAGCTGACGGTAAGTCCACCATCCTCGATCAAAAAACATTCTTCCATTTTTTCTTTTACACTCATCAATAAATCTCGTAAAACATTTCATGGTTTCCATATAAACTATTTGGGGTATACTTTTTTTCTGATACTGGTCAAACACCCGCCTGGCACATTCTAATTGGCAATACAGCATTTTTAAATTATCCTCATTTTCGGCCAATACTGTCTTTAATTCCTCGTAGGACTGCGCTGCTGTTTTTCCATCTATCAATTTATCCAAATATTCATCCATCTGGCTTAAATGAATTTCCCCACAAATAACTCTTAATTTTTGAATTATTTCATCCTGCAAACCGATTAAATGATATAGCTCATGCAATCTCATAGATAGCCACCTCGCTAACTTCTTGTTTATCTTTTGATCTATTCTTTTCTACAAACTTGAATTTTCTTCTCTATTAGCGGTTATATTTTGCTCCTGCATAAAGCAGCAACGCCAATCCCACAACAAATCCCAATGCAAAAGCGATAAAACTTAATGCTGAATCTGTTATACCGATTATTATAGCAGTCACCAAAAGACCAATTCCAATAATGATAACACCCCAACCTGATATTTTACAAAAAGCCTTTTTATCACTTGGAGACACTTTTTCATAATGATAACTATGAAGTAAAGTGATTTTTTCCACATCAAATAACCAAGTGTTATGAATACAATTCCTATCACTGCGACTATAATTGCTCCAACCATATCAATACACCTCCAAATCCTTATTTTCCATGTTCCATTCTCACATTCTAAAACTGATGTATAAAATATTCTGCAATATAGCGGCTTTTCATTTCCACTGTGCCGCAGTTTTATCTATTGTTTCATTTACAGGTTCTTTATCGATTGCCATGTCTCGCATCCATTTCGCCGGCGTGTATACTGCAGCAATACAGAAAAAGGTAACCATTAAAAATAGAATAAACGAAATCTTACACTTTTCCCAGTCCCTCCTAGTCGACCCCTTTTCTTAAAATATCTCTGCCGAACGAGAGACTTACTCTGTCCGGCAGGATATTTTCAACCTTTTACTTACAACTCATTAATTGTTGCGGTAATCGCCATATTGCATATCCGTTTAGATGGAGCATGGGCTGCAATAACAGCAGAAACAAAAATAAAAACTGTTACTACAGCGAGCAATGCAATCGGCAAATGCCATGCCACTCCAAAATGACGTGTAATCATCAGCGTATGCAGAAAACGGCTGAAAGGAATTCCCATTCCACAACCCAATATCAGACCTGAAACAGCATAGGTAAAGGCTTCCGCCGAAATCATTCGTGTAAGCTGTTTATTGTCCATGCCAACCGCACGCATTGCACCATACTGTTTTGTTCTCGCAGATACACTCATAGAAATACTGTTAATTATATTAAATAGAGTAATGACCGCAATAATTGCTAAAAATCCATAGCAAACAATCCGTGATGCCCAATAAGTTGTGTTGTTCGTCCGATTACTTTCCCGTTGGTCAGTAACAGCGATATCGTCATTTTCAAGTTTTCTGATTTGTGCTACTGTTTCATCTGTAGCATCTTTTCCCAGTTGAACACCAATCAAACCATATTTTTCCTGTCCCATGAGGCGGTCAAACGTTTCCTGTGAACAGATGATAATCAGATTATCGCCAAACAGTCCTTGTGACAGGGCGCAGGAAATCTCAACCTCAGTGCCTGCAATCTGAATGGTATCGCCGACTTTTAGGGAGTTGTTTTTATTAAAGACTGTCGCAACCTTGTTGCTGTCTCCATAAACTTCATTCAAGGTTCCCTGAGCAATATTTCCTTTTGCATAGTCCAACAGCGTATCATCATAGGAAACAATATTGATATGGTCTATCCCAGCTCTTGAAGATGTTGCAGGAATATTACCCATATAGCTACTGCCATAAGCATTTGTAACGCCATCTATTTTTCTGATTTCATCAACCAAATCACGGTCAAGAACCATTTCATTACTATAACTGGCTAACGCAAGATCCGCTGAGGTAACATTTAGTGATGGCAGCAACAACCGTACCATATCCATCACAATGGAAAAAGAAAGAAACAATATAATACAGAGAGCAAAAGAGGCTGTCAATAAACACCAGTTTTTCTTTAATGCTACTGCATGATGTATGCCCAAAGAACAGTCAATTTTCCCAACACCTATCTTTGCGGCATGGTAAACAGTAGCTGTGTTTTCCATATTACCGGAAACTGCCGACATAGGGGAAACCTTAGCAGCACGTTTTGCCGGGGATTGTGCCGCCAAAAGTACTGTTACAATTCCTACCACGGCTCCGCTGATAAGACCGGCAGGACTGATTTTGAACACCGGTGTCACAGCAAATTCACCACCGACAACATAGCGGAGTACCCCGCAGATGCCCCAACTGATGATTGTACCCATAAGGATTCCAGCGGGTACTGCTATCTTGCACCAATTCAATGCCTCCAGCCGCACAAAGCGGATGACTTGCTGGCGGCTTGCGCCAATACAGCGCATCATGCCAAAGAACTGTGTCCGATTGGCTATATTGCTGTTCATGCTACCAGAGATCATCAGTACGCCTGCTAAGAGCACTATAATAAACAGAATCACTGCAATTCCGTAGAAATTCTTCATAGCGGTATTGCTGCTTTGCCCTGCCATACCCATTACACCGGTATTTTCTGAGATGTTTTCCGCCGGCAGCTGATATTGTGCCTGCAATTCTGTGATGGCTTTGGTTACTTTCGTCGCATCCTCGAACTGCACATAATAGGCTGGCTCATTGTCTGTAATTCCATTATTCTCCATAATGGAGGCAAATGCTGTTTGTGTCATATATACCCCTACTAAATAGGTCTGATTTTCATAATATCCTTTATCCTCTGTACCAAACCCAGATATTTTAAACGTTGCATCTCCGGCAGGGGTATGCAAGGTTACATTTTCTCCAATCTGTGCTCCAAATGCTGTTACAGCATTTGGGCTAAGCATAACTTCACTATCATTCTGCGGAAAAGCCCCATCCGTAATTCCATTTGAGATCTGGTTCATATAGGTTTCTTCGGTACCATATAAGACAGCTTTTTTTTCGCGAATACGATACGGCTGCCCTCCTTCATAGTTAAACACGGAAGATGCACCTACGTCGGTAACATCTGTACGTCTACAGATTTCCTCTGCAATATCCTGTGAGATATGATCCAGTTGAAGATGCCAGTTTCCATGCTTGCTCAACATGATGCTGCTTTCCGTCCGAATCATCATGTCTGTTACACTGAAAATCGCAGTCACAAGAAAAACAGCACATATAATGCATAGAATTGTCATACGGTTCTGCCGCCTGCGGACCTTTGCAGAAATCGGCACAAGACTAAGATAGCTTTTCATTCACTGCACCTCCCCAGATCGGTCAGCACACCATCCGACACCTGCAGTACCCGGTCTGCAGTCTGTGCAATGCTCCGACTATGCGTAATCATAATAATAGTCTGTGCGTATCTCTTTGACGCATTTTTCAGCAAAGTAATTACCTCACTGCTGTTCTGCGTGTCCAGATTTCCAGTCGGCTCGTCAGCGAGTATCAGCGAAGGCCGTGAAATCAACGCACGCCCGATTGCCACCCTCTGCTGCTGACCTCCAGATAACTGGCTCGGCAGATGGTTCCGGCGTTCTTTCAAGTTAAGAACTTCCAAAAGCTCCTCCAGATACTTCTTATCCGGTTTCTGATAATCAAGCAGTACCGGGAAGATAATATTCTGCTCAACAGTAAGCTCTGGGATCAGGTTGAATGCCTGAAAGATAAAGCCGATGTTCCTCCTGCGGAAAACCGTCAACTTGCTCTCCTTCATTGCAAAAATATCTTTGCCGTCGATCAACACTTTTCCTGATGTCGGGTTATCCAACGCACCAATCATATTGAGTAATGTACTTTTTCCGGAGCCTGATTCCCCGACAATAGCCACATACTCACCCTTTGGGACAGAAAAATTGACTTTCTTCAATGCCCGTACGGATGTTTCACCACTGCCGTAAGTTTTGGAAATTGATCTTACTTCTAATAAATCCATATTATAAGCACCTCTTTCTCATATTTTTAATTCGATGAAAGTATACCATCCAAACCTTACTGTAATATTACTGTAAGCCTACAATTTTGTAGGGATTAAAAAACTCAGGGTAAAAGTTGTTCCGGCTCCTAACGTACTGTCCACTTCTATCGTGCCATTGTGCGATTCAACAATCATTTTTGCGAGAGGAAGACCAAGGCCAATGCCTTGCTTGTCTTTAGAAAAACGGCTCCGGTAAAACCTCTTGAATATATGGTGCAAATCCTCCGGCTGGATGCCGCTCCCATTGTCCTTTATGATAATCTGAACTACAGATGCAGACTTTTTCCATTCAATCCAGACAAAATTCCCCTTTTCTGTGTGGTCAAAGGCATTTTTCACAATATTTTCTACTGCCTCTATCATCCAGTCATGGTCACAAAGCAGTGAAATATGTTCATCCCCGGTCATCACCAGTTCCTTCTCTTCCTGCTTAGCACGGTATGCAAAGTGCAGTTCCACTTCTCCCATCATATCCGCCACATTTTCCGAGGTCTTTTCAAATACAATGGAACCGGCATCCAGCTTCGTAATCTTCAGCAGATTCTGTACCAGCGTTTCGATCCGGTCAAGTTCTTTTTCTGACAGTGCCGCAAACTCCTGAATTTGCGGCAGTTCTTCCGTTTCCCCCTGCAGAAGTCCGTTATAAATATTCAATGCCGCAAGAGGAGTTTTCAGCTGATGGGAAATATCCGATATGGTATTTTTCAAAAACTGTTTCGATTTTCTCTCATTTTCTACATTTGCGTCCAGAATGGCAGCCAGAGAATTTACCTCATGGAACAGCCGGTACATTTCCCCTTCTTCATCACATTCTATCCTCGTCTCCCTGTTACCGGAAATGTATTCTGTGATCTGAGCCACTGCATTTTCCATAATTTCATTCTGTTCTTTAAAGTATCCATAACAGGCTGCCATAATCGCAATACACATGAACAAAGCGCATAACAGAATATAAAGTGCTGCATTGTTAAGTTCAAACATCATGAATGACACGGAAACCACGATAAATATCAGCATACAAACCATAATTTTATAAAATAAAGCCTTAATTTTTCTGTTTGCCAGTATTTTCATGATGCACCTCATTCAGCCGTGTTCCACTTATAACCCATGCGACGGACGGTCACGATCCTTTTGGGCTTACCCGGATCATCTTCAATCTTTGTCCGCAGTCTGCGTATATATACCGTAAGGGAATTATTGTCTATATAGTTTTCATCACAGTCCCATAACCGATTTAGAATCTGCTCCGGGGAAAGAACCTCATCTGGATTTTCCATGAATAAACATAACAATTTATACTCTCTCGCCGTTAATTTGACCTGCACATTATTTTTATATACTTCTCCTTTCAGAAGCTGAACCCTTATACCGTTAGAATTCAATTCCGTATCCGCCTGATTAAAATTATCGCTCCTTCTAAGCAGGGCATTGATTCGCGACATAAACACCGCCAGCTTGAACGGTTTTGTGATATAGTCATCGCCGCCGATATCCAGCCCCATGATAATATCTGTTTCTTCATCCATAGCGGTCAGAAACATAATCGGCACTTTCGAGGCCTGCCGTATTCTTTTACATATGTCAAATCCAGAACCATCCGGCAGGGATACATCCAAAATCACTAAATCATATGCTCCGTTTTCCCATAACCGGTCCGCTTCATCTTTGGTATGTGCAACATCTAGCATATATCCCTGCTTTTTCACGGCAAAGGATAAGCCATTTATTAAACTCAAATCATCCTCAACTAATAAAATCCATTTCATTTATTTTCACCATCCTTTTATCAGCTGCTTAATCTCCTTAGAAATAACTCCTGAGCTTCTTTATACACTTCCATTTCACTTACAGCCACAACTTATTTTACCTCTATAAGCATATTATCTCAACTCTATCATCGACAATACAAGAAAACTGCCACCGACAGTTTTTCTGTATAGTGCGGCATACAAAAGAGCCGATAGACACACCTGTTCCCAGATACCTGCTACCAACTCTTATTTTTCCTATAAACCTGTAGCCGCCACCCTTATCTATTACCTTTCTCTGAATACTCAATAAAACATTATGTATGCGGCAATGCCAGCGGCTTTGGTCATTCAACCTTAAGTGACAGACTTCCAGTGAAATCATCACCTTTGAGAACGATAAAATTATCTCCGGCATTAAAAGTAAACTCGTAAACGTCCTCGGCAGTCACTTCCGCAATCATATGTTCTTCCTTATCTCCCAAAATGATATGCTCATCTGTACTTCCGAGCCAATAAAGGGCAGCCGTACCGGATTTAATATTAAGTGAATAAGTCACTTTCAGTGTGCTGCCATTTTCACGTTCCATCGAAGTACCGCCGAAGATATATTTTTCCCCGTTAAATCGGGTGTACTCAGCTTCATAACTTCCAACATAATCATCAATACCGAGTTCCCGTTTGCCTTTTAAGCTTTTGTCCCTAGTGAGGGAGTATCGGCTGATAGAACTCATCCAGTCATTAAATTCATTTTTAATACCATCTTTCAGTTCATGAAGCTCACTTTTAATACCGTCTTTATTATCTTCATACTCCCTAATGATACCGCGGGCCAAATCCATGCCGCACCCCGTAAGGCTTGTCGTCAATGCCGCCAGGAGCAGCAATCCGGAAATCAATTTACGCAGCATAACAGTTCCTCCTTAATTTGTTAATCGGTCACAAACCTATTAACTACATTCTTGGTAAATCCCATCCTTTATTATTCCTGTTCTGTCTCCGTCCACTAGACTTCTCTTTCTAATTTTCTAAAAATATAATCTGTCAGCGACCAGACAACAGTAATAGCAACAAATAAAATACATAGCAATACTCCACCTACAATCAGGATGATTTTCCAAAAAATTTTTCTTAATACCGGCATATGTGTTTTATTTTTCATAATTTACTATAATATCTACGAGATTTTTATCTGTCTTTTCTACCCAGAACACCTTTGCTATTCGAGCCTCAAAACGATCCTCACGGGTCAAATAGCTACTCATTATGATGGCTGGCAATTTTGTAAAAGATGTCCTTATATAATCAAGTAGTTCAAAGCCTGTTCCGTCAGCCATCCGAATGTCAGAACATACCAGGGAAAAATCATCTGCCAAAAAAGCATTCTTGGCTTCCTGAACGCCAGAAGCTGTTGTAACAATATGCCCTCGTTCTCTTAATGCCTGTGCAAGAAGATTAAGAAAAAGAGTATCATCATCCACAATTAAAATTTTTCTTATACTCTCCAAAATTTACCCTCCAATACTTTTTTATAAATTGAACCATGCACAATACTGGTAAACTCACCATCCTATATGTTATTCCTATATTGAAAATGTACTGTGATGGGGCTGATTTCCGCAATCGTACCTACACGCATATTCGGTCCAAAAAGCCCGACACCCGAAGTCACAATCGTATGCATATGGTCCTTTTTCAGATTTTTTCAGATATCCATAGGAATTCTCCCACATAAGTGCTGTAATCAGATTTGCTGGAAACATCTGTCCATCGTGTGTATGACCACACAGATCAATGTCCACCCCGGCATCTGCCAATTCCTGGAGTTCCTTCGGTTCATGGTCAATCACAATAACCGGCTTTTCCGTATCAAGTTCCCCCATCAGTTCTGCAGCAGTTTTTCTCATATTAATCCCACGTCCGGGCCGCTGTGCATCTGGCCTGCCATACAGATAAAAACTGTCATCAATCAATACTGCTTCATCCTGTAACAAATGAATACCGGCTCTCTCCAAAAACTCATCCATCTGTATACTGCTCTCTTTCTTTTTGTTTCCCCCAAAAGTAAAACCTGCCAGTATTTTTTCCTCAACATCATGATTTCCATAACAGGCATAAACACCGTGCTTCGACTGAATTTTTTGCAATACGGCAATCAGTTCTTCCGGATCATCAAGAGCCTCGTATTCATTATCAAAAATATCGCCTGCAAATACCACAAGATCTGCATTCTGTTCATTGATCTTATCTACCATCTGCATCATGTGTGCAGTACCAATGTTGTAACCCAAATGCAAGTCAGCGGCTAATACCACATTTAAGTTTTCTAATCTTCCGCCGTCTTTATTGACAGTAATCTCATATGGTGTAACCTGGATGATACGGGCATTGTATGCTCCCCATGCACTAAGCACAAGAACAACCACTGCACAGATTCCTCCCGCCGCAGCGGTCCGGCATTTTAACCTCCGTTTCGTGATAAGGAAAAGCAGGAAACAAATCGCATCTGCCATTAGAACAGCCAAAATCAGATACAGCAGTATACCGAGCCAATAATTACTGATCAATTTCATAATCCTCCTAGCCGGCCCTATCGGCAGAAAAAACGCAATCAATAATGACGCTACCAGAAAAACATAGGCCAAGCTGATTGCAACACATATCCCTGTTTTTCTGAACAATGGATTGCATGTACCCAGCCATCTGTGAAGCCGAATCAGCAGATAGCTGTTTGCGATAATATAAATTGGTGACAAATAAACAGCAAGCATAATCTCTCCATACTTTTTTCACAACACTTAAACTTTTAGGATATATGTATCATTAACGGCATCTGGCAATTCCAATACCGAGATTCGGATTTTTGCCTGAATATATCAGATCCGCACAAAATATTAAGATTAGTACCAGGCATACTGGCGCAAGTATTTTTTTCGGTATGCGCCTGAATAGATGATCAAGAAGCGGTGCATAAAAGTATACGATCACCATCCCGCCAAAGCCAAAGGCCAGCAACCCTTCTACGCAGACTCTTCCATTAAGATTCAGAAAATAATCGCTGTAATCCCACCATCTCATTCCATCATACATCTGCTCCAGAAACCATGATATGTAATACTCAATACAGCCACATAGGAGAATGATAGCCAGAAATTCCAGCAGCGGCTTTTTGCGCAGCTTATGAAGTAGTGTCAGGATCAGTATACTCCCGGAACCATAAATAGGCAGCCACGGTCCATGAAGAAATCCGCGGTTCACAAAACTCCCATCCGAAATCAAATGAAGGCAGACCTCCCATAACCATCCTGTCAGGCTCATGGTGAAAAATATCATAACCATAGGCCAAAACGAATCATATTTGCCTTCACAGACATGTCCTATTTTTTCTATCATTGATTTCCACTTGTTTCTTTCTGTCATAATATTCCCCTGAAGTATTTTCCCGGTTTTTAAACCGGCCTCTTAAATAGAAACAAACTTTTCAAACGGAATATCAGACAAATGATCTGACACGATCCTATGGGCACTTAGATGAACCGTATCAACTAATTCCTGCAGCTTTTTCCTGGCAATAGAATCTTTAAACACATTCAAACTCTGCTTCGCTTCTTCGGCATATTGATCTATCATCCTCAACGTATATCCGAAGCCATCGGAAACACTGATTAATTCCGCTATTCGCTTGTCTGTCAATTCGCTATACAGACCATTTTTGATATCCATTGCAATTTGTTTCAGTTTGGCACCATTCCTGCAATCAGAAAATGAGTAAATAGCCGGGAGTGTATAATATCCGCACCAAAAATCATTATGTATGGTCTTCTTTGCTAGGTCATCTGTGGACACAAAATCCAACAGATCATCTCTCAGTTGAAACAGCAGACCAAATTTTTCTGCAAACCGTTCTGCTGCCAATACTTCACTGTCCTTACACTTACCTTCGTAAGCACCTGATCCACAAGCTATACTAAACATTGCCGAAGTCTTTCCCAGGATATTCTCAATATACTTCTCCTCTGTAATTTCCGTATTATAACGATTATCAAATTGGCTGACCTCCCCATCACACATGGTTTCCAATTTGTCAAACATCAAACCATACCAGGGCTTGTTCTTCAGACCAGTCCGTCTAATTGTAGAAAAAATCATAAAATCGCCAGCATAGACTGCCATCTCCTTTCCGAATTTTTTCTGCACGGATAATTGTCCCCTGCGGGTATCCGCTTCATCTATAATGTCATCATGGATCAGTGAAGCGGTATGGCATATTTCAATCACCGCCGCGACCTCTGTCGCATCAACAGCTTTCCCTTTGAGCCTCGCACATAAAAGTGTCAAAATCGGCCGTATCTGCTTTCCCCTTGCGTTCAGCACCCAATCCAGCATTTTCTGCATTGACTTATTGTTTGACCGGCATAAACGTTCTATATGCGTATTTACCATCTGCAGTTCAGTTTCAAGTCCTGGCACATCCTCAATATTTATCATAAAATTACTCCTCGTCTGGCAATGCTCCATAGAACAACCATCTTTTCTTGTACTTTACATTTTATGAAAGTATACCATCCATACCTTACTGTAATATTACTGTAAGGCTACAATTTTGTCGGAATAGAAAAATCCAGGGTGAATGTGGTGCTATTTTCGTAAGAGATTCGTCACTTTAAAAATAAATACAGTTGGCTGCTGCTTGATTTTTTCTATATTAGCTCTAATACAAGGTCCATCCAAGTTATATTTCTCTTAAACATAAAGGCAGAGACAATCACTCCAGTATGGAGCAACTGTCTCTGTATTATCATCTATCCCATAAACCAATCACCACTATTCACAATTTGCTTTTTTTCTAATTGTTGTAAGCAGATCCGAATCAGTCTTGTTACAGAATGTTCCTCCATAAAACTTTACGCTATGAATCACAAATGAATCCTCTGTCCCGGACATCAAAATAAACGGAATTTTCTTCCCACTTCTATGAAGCTGTTCCAGAAGTTCCAAACCTGTACCGCCCGGCATATTGTAATCCGAACAGATCAAATCAACTGATATGTTTTCAAGTAATTTCAATGCCTCATTCACACCACAAGCCTCATATATCTCAAACTGATTCCTTAGAACATGAGATAGCAGCCCTAAAAATGTAACGTCGTCCTCTACAATCAATATCTTTTTCAATATTTTTCCCTCTATTAGCGATAAATTAAACATTACTCTGAGTAAACACTCTGTACAGCAGATGGAAGTTCCGTATACTCCACTTCTTCCCAATTTACAACTCCACGAATTGGAGCTACCTCCAAGCGTAAGAAGGCGTCATCCTTGAGAATTTTACTTGTTTCAAAAGTAATATCTCGTTTCGTACTATTTTCATCATAGACTGTCAATGTGTAAGAATAATTCATCGCACCGTGCGGTTCAATTTCCTTTACCTTTGTGTTATCAATTTGTGTATAATAATCAGTGCCGTCAGTTCCTGCAAAAATGGCGATACCAATACAAAGGACAACCATAACCACTATCCCAACTCCGATTAATACATTCTTTTTGTTCATCCTATAACCTCCCTTAAATTATTTCATTTTTTTACTACGCATAGTCAACTTAAAACAAATCAGCATAACTGCTATGCCAATACACACTAATGTTTTTTTCATGAATACCACCCCATCTTTCGATTGCTTTTGCATTTTCATCCCTTTTATTCTAGATTACCAACCTCTTTTTCGCTCTGCTTTTTTTGGCTTCCTTTTTGCTTTTACATTGGGAAGTTTTTCTGAATGTGTAAAAGCATTTAACAGTACAACAGAAAGCAACACCGTGAGAATTAATATGATGATTGCCGGAAAGGTCTGATAGGAAACAGTATCATATTCTGCACCACAATACGGATCAAACAAAATCATTGCAGCCTTGATCGGAAACCAATTTAGCAAAGAGCCCTCAAAGGTTCCAAAATAACCATATACGAATGCGACAGCAACACCAATCAGGCTACTTCCAAAAAGAAATGTATTGATAATAATGAGTGGAAGTACCGAAAGGTAAATTAAAATATTTGTGGCTATGATCCGCCCCGTGGCGATCATAATGCTGTATGCTGACATTCCGGGGAAATGCAGGAGCAGATTCATAATAACAGCGAGCGCAGCGTTGATAAGGCTGAAAGCTATGGAGAGAAAAAAAAGAAGCTCAAATTTTCCAATCAACAGCTTTTTAAAGTCAACCGGAACCGTTAAAATTGATTTCAGAGTGTCGTCCATTGTCTCCCTCGAAATAACAAAGGAGGCTGTCAGCATAATTACCACAGGAAAAAAATACGTACAATTTTGCTGAACCACCTGATGAACAAAATAGTTAAAATCCCAGCCGACAGAGGTACTGGCCGTCGAGTAGAAATAACTCATAAATACGGAGAGAAACATCATAGCGGCTCCGGCCTTGATTACAGAATAGCGTTTTATTTTCCAAAATTCAGTTATAAGATTATCCATTTCATCACCTCGTCCATTTCTTATAAAAATGCAGCATGAGCAGTATCGAAAAAACCAGCGTTATCCCCAGTACAGCAAATGCCCAAATATCGGAGGGAAATAACAAATAAGCTGCTTCTGAAAAATGTCTGTCCGCCAAACGTCCCATCATTTTTTTGCTGCTCCAATTCATTACACATAAAGTCGGAAATAGATTAATTACCTTTACCAGCGATAAATTCACTTCAACCAGCGATAAAACACTCCAGTTCAAAATCGCATAGAAGAATGAAAGAAGCGTGGAAATCAAATAGGATTTGTTGAAATAGATAATGAAAACGATAACCGGCAACGTGGCAATCGTAATTCCTATTCCAAAAACAAGACTGAATACCAGCTTAAATCCAACATCATAAATGATTCCCGCCTTTAAAACCCATGTAAAGAAAATCATAAATACAGTATTGCAAAGGGTATAAAAAAGCCCATAAATCAATACAACGAATAATTTTGCCGCAATCAGCCGTGACGTAGTGACCGGAATTACACATAGATTTTTGAAAGTATCATTATCCCTCTCCATAAAGAACAGTATGGAGGCTAGAATACCCAACAGACACGGTTCCAAAAAAACCAGACCATATCCAAGCATCATGGTATAAGATAAATCGAACCGTCCTTTCAAAAATTCCACACTTGTATCATTTCCCATTCCCATTTTAGAAGTGTAAACCACAATAAGAGGGAACAGCAGAGATAGCAAAATAATAAAGGGCACAATTTTTTTACGCTTCAATTTTGCAAACTCACCAGCTATCAGGTTAAGCAATTCCCTCACCCCCTGTTACTTTCTTAAAATAATCTTCCAAAGTGTCTTCACAAAGGTGCGCTTCAAACACCTCCAGGCCATTTTCTACAAATGCACGGGTAATCGCTGCAGTCGGCAGATTGACATCCAGCAAATGGATATTATGCTGATCAGTAATCTTAAAATATCTTGTCTGAAACATTGTTTCTAAAATGCGGGCGGCTTGTTTGCTGTCGGATACTGTAAAATGGATATAATGGCGGTTTTTCTGTTCTAATTCAGCAAGACTTTCTTCTTCCAGCAGCTTACCATGATCAATAATGCCGATATCATCTGCTAGGAGAGCAATCTCCGAAAGAATATGGCTGGAAATCAAAATGGTCTTTCCCCTGACATCACATAATTCTCGGATAAAAGAACGAACCTCTGCAATCCCGATAGGGTCAAGCCCGTTAATCGGTTCGTCGAGAATCAGTACTGCCGGATCGTGCATGACAGCCAGCGCAATCGCAAGCCGCTGCTTCATTCCAAGAGAGTATTGCGAAAACAGCTTTTTATCCTGATACGGCAGATTAACAAGTTCCAGTGCGCTCTTAATGTAGTTGGAATCTTTCAGCCCACGCAGCTTCGCAAAAATTTTCAGATTTTCCGTTGCGGTCAAGTTGGGATAGAAGCCGGGGGATTCGATCAAACAGCCCACACGCGGAAGAATTTTCTTCTCGTTTCCATAAATAGGCTTTCCGAAAATCTTCACTTCGCCGGATGTGGGAGCCGTCAGACCTAACAACATTTTCATAGTCGTGGTTTTTCCTGCACCATTTCGTCCCAACAGACCATAAATACGCCCCTTCTTTACATGGATACTTAAATCAGATACGCTGGCCTGTTCTCCATACATTTTTGTCAGGCTGCAGGTTTCAATAATGTAATCACTCATAGATGTTATACCTCCCTATATAGTCAAGTCTTTTTTCCTTGAAAATCAAGGATTTTTTAATGTTTCATCAATAAATATCTCAGAAGAAAGAACCATTGGAATGGACATTTCTCTGTATCTGGTACGAAAGTAGTGGATTTTGGGTGCACAAAATAAAACGTCTTCTCTTTTCGTTCTACATGGCCTTGTGTGTACCCATCCATCTACGGCAGCGAACCTCCCATGTCTACCAGGATCATCAGACCATTGCTGAGTCCTAACTTCTCTCGTCCCGCCTGTCCATAACCAGGGTGTCAGCTCAGCTCCTTTACAGGGTCATGCCCTCTGGTGAATATTCCTGCCGACTACTGGCTCCATTCTTTGTTTTTTTATTACTGACTTTTTCCTGCAACAGCACCTCTCGGTGGACGTTTTCCTGTTACATTCCATTTACTTGTTTCTTCCAGCTATCATGGCTGGCCTCAGCCTTCCATTCTTTCCTTTCAAAGGCTCAGACCGGCCATGATTCACTGTTTCTTTCTCTTTATGCTGCTGGCTGCATTTTAGTCTTACAATGTCACTTAACATCTTCTGACCGTCATACTCTATGCCTTTTGTTAGTATTGTATAAAATATCCGGATCAGTTTACATGCCACCGCTATCACCGACTGCATCTTCTTCAGGGGATTCTTTTCCCTCGTCCTGTAATAACAATGGATCTCTTTAAATTCTTTATTTTTCCCAATCACCGATATCGCAGCTTCATACAGCGCATATCTCAAACGCTTTCTTCCCCTGTGGCTGATACGACTTTCTCCATTATGCTTTCCGGAGCTGTCTGCGACAATAGCATATCCTGCCAGTTTCTGCACCTGCTTTGGATTATCAAAACGTCCAATGTCTCCAACCTCTGCAATAAAGCAGCTTACCGTTTTTATTCCAATCCCATTGATCTCCATCAGCTTATCTATATAGGCAATCTCAGAAAGTGTTTCCTCTATCTCTTCCATAAGTTCATCCATACGATTCTTATATATTTCGTAGTCATTCAACAGGTTTCGGATCTCTTTCCTGGCACTTCTTGGTGCTTCCGTATTTCCGATGCTGTGCTCCGCTGCGGTTACCAGGGTCGTTGCCCTCTTTATCCCAGCGCCTTTCAGCCTTGCATCTCTCCATATCTTATTAACACCATCCACGCCAAGCTCTTTGATATCGCAGGGCAATGGTGCCTGTTTGATTACCATCAGTCCGCTTACTGCATCCGGATTCCTGTAAACGTCTTTGATCTCTGGAAAATAGATGCTGAACCAGCGGGCGATCCTGTTTTTGATTCTTGTAATCTCTTCCTGTGTCTGAATACGAAGGTTGGACAAATTTCTAATTTCTGCATAAATCCCGGTTGGAATATATGGATATGAAAATCTTCCTTCATTTACCAGACCTGCAATTGTTTTTGGATCTTTACGGTCATTCTTACTCGGATTATTGTCATCCAGTTCTTTAGACTTCTTGACATGATGCGGATTCACATGTACCGGCTTCATTCCCTGTTCCTGCAGGTACGCTCCAAGGTTCAGCCAGTAGTGACCGGTTGGTTCCATTCCCGGAATCACAGCTTCCATCCCATGTTTCTCTGCTATATCGTCCATCCAGTCTTTGAATGAGGAAAATCCAGCTTCATCGTTGCTGAAGGCAAACGGTTTCTTTGAGTACTCATAATTGCGCCAGCCGAAAGCTCTTGCATAATGGGTTTCACTTCCCACATCAATACCAACGATTAAAGTCTTTTCCGTAATAGATGCAATTTTTGCGTTCTGTGTGTTATAATTCATTTCAAGTACCTCACTGTTTAATAAGATTTTTTACTAACCGTCCAAAGTCAGTAATCTTATTTTACTCTGAGGTATTTTTTTCTCAACCTTCTTTCTCGGAATTCCTTATATTTGAATTATACAAGAAGCTCCTTTTTGATTCACATTGATCGTAACATGGCATCCTTGAGGGTATCTTGAGTTAACCTTGAATTTACCTTGAGATTTCAAAACATGAATAGGATATTTTCATCTTTTGAGCTATAATAAGGGACAAAGAAAAGGAGGTGCCGTATGAAAGATAAAAGCATTCTTGCTGTCGACGATGAATCAGAGCTACTTAAAATGCTCCAATCGGTTTTTTACCGTGCCGGGTACACCAAAATCACCACTGCTTCTTCTGGGAAAGAGGCATTAGCGATATTTCGGGAAAATCAACCCGATATGGTAATTCTTGATGTGATGATGCCGGGCATTGACGGGGTTTCACTATTAAAGGAAATACGAAAAACGAGTACGATTCCTGTTCTCATGCTTACAGCCCGCGGAGAAGCCGATGATAAGTTTTTAGGATTTGAAAACGGAGCTGATGATTATCTTATAAAACCTTTTTTGCCCAAGGAGTTACTTCTGCGTGTTCAGGCAATCTTAAACCGCGCCTATCCTGAAAAGGAACGTATTGTATATCTGGAAGCTTCAACCGTTAATTTAGATAAGGCCGAAGTTTATCGTGGGGATGAAGTGTTTTCATTGACTGCAAAAGAATTTACGCTATTTGAAAAGTTATTTGAAAACTCCGGAAGGATTGTAACCACAGGTTCACTATGCGAAACTGTCTGTGGGGAATTCTGGCAGGGATATGAAAATACTCTTGTGACACATATACGCCACTTAAGGGAAAAGATCGAGGCCAATCCGTCAAAACCTGTTTCCCTTTTAACCGTAAAAGGATTAGGTTACCGGCTCCACATTAAGGGGGCGGAAAAATGAAACCAATTGACCGCTTCTTTCGCCGCTATATATTATCAGTCATCGGAATACTGCTGCTGTTTTTTGTAATCAACATTGTATTAATAGGAATCCTTTTTCTTACTTCCTATCTGAATGGTGTTAAGGACTCCGTTTTTCCAATGGAACGGTTTTCAAATCTTATTGAACAAAAGAACGGGGCATTCGCAGTTGATCCGGAAGCAAATGACATCTTAGCACAGACGGATGCTTGGGCTATGCTGATTGACGATGAAGGTGCTGTCATTTGGGAAAGCGGTCTGCCAGAAGGACTTCCCCTTAAATACTCTGCATCTGAAATTGCGATGTTCAGCAGATGGTATCTGAAGGACTATCCCGTTAAAATCTGGAATCATCCAAATGGACTTTTAGTTGTGGGATTTCAGCCGGGCACAATCAGCCAATACTATATCTCGTTCAAAACCAGATATTTCTGGCTTGTTCTTTTCATCTGTCTGGCTGCATTGGTCATCAATATCGGTGTTATGATTTTCTTATTTTTACGTAATACCAGAAAAATCGAAACTGCAATGCGGCCAATCCTGGCTGGCATCCAAAAACTGTCACAGGGGGAAACATTTCACTTAGAGGAAAAAGGTGAACTTGCTGAAATCAATACAGGATTAAACCATGCCAGTGACTATCTGGCAAAAAAGGATAATACGCGTGCTGAATGGATTCGTGGAATATCTCATGATATCCGTACGCCACTTTCTATGATTTTAGGTTATTCCAGTGAAATAGAAGATAACCCTGACTTACCAGCAGCAACCAGAAGACAGGCTGAAATCATACGAAAACAAAGTGAAAAGCTCCATACATTGGTTGCAGATCTAAATTTAACAACAAAATTGGAATACTCTATGCAGCCCTTCCGCATAAAGCCGCTTGATCCTCTTGAACTGATCCGGCAGGTGATAAGCGAATTTCTAAATAACGGACTTCCGGAGGGCTATGAATTAGAACTGTCTGGAACTGACACAGATATAAAAACTTTCCTATACGGCGACAATTTCCTGCTTAACCGGATGCTGCACAATCTAATACAAAACAGCATCACACACAATCCTGGTGGATGTCAGATAACCGTTTCTGTAAAAATGGACAACAGAATCTGTACGTTTTGTGTCGCAGACTCTGGGTGCGGAATCAAGGAATCATACCTGGCATTACTGAATAACGATACCAGTATTCCCAGTTCCCAGACGGAAACAGCCGAAGCAGAACACGGATTGGGGCTTAAAATCGTAAGACAGATTGTAAAAGTACATTATGGAGATATCCAATTTTCAAACATTACACCTCATGGTCTGAAAACTGAAATTCACTTGCCTGATAAATTCAAAGGATAATTATAAAGCCCCAGAACAGCTTCAAATGCCGCCTGGGGCTTTTCATACGCTTTATTTCACCTCAAGTTTAGAGAGTTCTTGCTAATACTTTAACGGTTCTTTATAACTATTCCTCTCTTAAATCGCTGTAATTTCACAGTTATTAATTATCTCAACCAACCAGCGATATTAGTCGCCACGACAATACTGGCTACTATGCCAATTACCAGCGCATGTTTCTTCCATGTCAAACGTAGATATCCAACAAACTCACGTATTAAAGCATTTAGCGTAAAATACCATTTCGTTTTTGCCCCAAATCCAACACACTTTAACCCTTGCTGTTTTGCCAGAATTAATGCTCTGAACACATGATAAGCCGTTGTGACGATAACAATTTTAGGAGCCTCTTTATCAATCAATTTCCTTGAAAACAGTAAATTTTCTTCTGTTGATACAGATTTTTGTTCCATTATGATACGCTCTGCATCTACACCTTTACCTACTGCATATGCAGCCATAGCCACGCTCTCTGGAATATCCTCTCCAGGTCCCTGCCCACCGGACATAATCAATACAGCATTAGGATTGGAATACAGCAATTCCATTCCTCTTTCAATCCGGGCCGCAAGTAACGGTGTGACCTTCTTTCCAATGATTCCAGATCCCAGAACAACAATATAATCTGCATTTCTGTTCTTTTTCAGATGAATAAGGTTAAGAATTGCAGAAAGTGAATACATAGCCATCAATGATAATACATATACTGCCGAAAAACTGATGATAACATAGAGCATTGTACTTAATGTATTTTTTCTTAAATTGCCAATCATCGGCCAGACAGACAGGTAGACATATAACAAGATAGAGAACAGCATCGACAATAAATTTGACGGTTTCACTCCTTCATGTTTGATGACTTTTATTCCCTCGATGAAAAACATGACGATCAAAGCTGCCGGAAACATAAGCATACAGCCTATCGCCAAAACAAACAGGAGAATCAGTATTCCAATTACCACGTCATGTGCTGCCAGCCACCTGGAATATTCAGATAGAATAAAAAACAAGGAAATAGACAAACATATCATCATGAAGAAAAAAGAAACCCCGCTCCATAACGTTCTGGGTTCACGTGCCATTATTCCTGCAAATATACAAAATAATATGAAAAATATAAAAAATGTAAATTGCCACATAGATGCCTCCTATAAAAACGAACATTTTCTATACAAACTGAAAGACTTATATAATGACTTCAATGAGATTTACAGCTATTATCATTGTTAACATCTGTTTGGTCTTTCAGTTGCTATTCAATCCCGGACAGCAGAATTTTACCATAATCCATTGAATAATGCCACAGAATAGCCAAATTAGCGTTTTCCAGTTTATACTATATCCTCAAAACAGTTTATTATAAAAGAATTGACCCCATAATCAGACCTCAAACCCCACTGAACTCCAGATTCTCTGAGCGTCTGCAACCCGCAATGCCCTGGATCTCTTTCCAGAATGCCTCGTAGATTTGATCTTTCTCTAATCAGTCTCCCCTCCTGCAATCCTCTCCGCTTCCTCCAGCGGAAAGTTCGGTATCTCCTCCAGCAGTTTCAACGCTATCTCTTGCTTCAAATCCTCATCCACGTAACTCTTTACACTGCCGTCCGACTGCTTCTCTTCCACTGTGGAAAGCTCTGTCATATAATCATCGTAATATGCCATAATCTTTTCTGTTGCCCATTTCTCCCCGGCAACAGCTGCTTTGATAATTTCATAAGTCAATGAATTCTGCTGTTCTTCCATGCCTGTACCTCCAAGTTGATATACTGCTTACAGCATACCATATCTGTGCGAAAAAAGCACCCGCCAGTCTTTGCTGACAGATGCTCTCACTCCCCAAGTAGGTATTCATAATCTGCTTTTTCCTTGGGAACCACACGCTTTGGGATTTTGTCCATTTCTTCTTTATACGCCTGAAAAAATCCAACATCCATCAAAGTGTGCAGAAAATCCTTTCCCTTTGCCTTATCGCTTCTCTCCCGGAATTCTTCTCCATAGTCCTTTTCGTATACTTCATTTTCCATGTTTCGCACCCTTTCCTGTAGAACAATTTACCACTACGGGTAGGATGTTACCATAGATTTCTTATTATTCGTTGTCATGAAGGATAACTTTCTAGGTCTATATTGATAAGTTTTTCAAACGCATCATATGATGATAGTTTTATTTTACATTCCCATCAAAAAAAAGAAAAGCAACAAACATTTTGTCTGTTGCTCCCTCTATCAACCGGAAGTTGTCATTCTATAAGTTCCGATGACAAACCTTTCATCATATCATTGTATACTGAACTCCCATCAAGAATGGTTCCAAATGTATCAACCCAGAATGGTATATAGTCACATCTATTTGCTACCATCTGCGAACCAATATTCGTTATAGAAGCAGAATAGAATGGAATAATATTTCGTGTCAGTAATTCTTTGGTCAATCCCTTCACTAAATACGTTCCCAATCGGGCATTTCTATATTCTTCCATAATATCTATACCTCTTTCCCAAAAACTGATTAGCTGCTTGCGCTTTCATATCTGTGTACGCCATATGTCCAAAAAGACAAGGCAAAAAACGTAAAAATGCACACGATCGCCACCCCGAAAAGGAATCCTTTTGCCGACAATGCCCCTGTTACTGCCTGCGTTGGCAGCGTCGCAATGATTCCGTACGGCAATACACAGTAAAAAATAAACTTATAGATTCCATAAAAAGCGATCCCCGGTATTTTCAGACACAAATCCACAGCCGTATTCTCTATTTTCATCAGGTTATCTACATAGAACACAAAAAAGGCAAAGCACCGTATCAGAAGCTCCATATCGTAGTACAGTATGGTCATTAGCAAAACCAGAAACAAATATCCAATGATATTCGCATACGAAAGATTCACGCCGCTTTCTCTCACCCCATATCCAACGATACAGGCACTGAAGATCAGAAGCGGTATGGCGCCCGGATCTACTTTTTCAAAGGTGATCCGCAATAATGGATTCACTGGTTTGGTCAGATATAGATCCAATTCTCCTGTCTGTATTTTGTCTGGTAAGGATATTACCCCAAAAAAGCAAATGGTCATGTTCAGGGCATCAATCAGGGAAAATGTTCCAATAAAAATAAGGATTTCCCCATGCCCCCATCCACGGATACTGTCCACATGTCCGTAAATTGCCTCGAAAGCGAAAAGTTGAACCAGAAAATAACTGGTATTAATGAAAAACGGCGCAAAGAATCCCAACCGAAATGTCATGATATGGGATAATCTGAATTTGATCAGTTCTGATATAAATTTTAAATTATGTTTCATATTCCTGCTCCATCATATTTGATTCGATCATGTTCATAAGTTACCTGATTTAAAACAAGAAAGACCATGCACCACACACTTAAGACGATTAAGCCTGTGACTGCCTCCTCCTCACATTTCCCTATAAACAGCATACTGGGAAGATATGTGACATAATAGAAAGGCAGAAATTTCATGCCTGCTGTCATCCATTCCGGTAAAAGAGCAAGGGGAATCACCGCCCCGGTCACAAATGCGGAAAGGTTATCTTTTATCATGAGAAAGATGCTGATCTCCTCAAATTTCAAGGTCAAAATCCCAAGAAAGTAATTGAGCAGCGCCATAAACAACAGTCCTAAAACAACCATGATACTTCCGCATAACAGGATCTTTATATTGGCTGTATGCACAAATGGAATCCGGAACAAATAAAACCACAGAAACGTTGCTAAAAAACCAATGCCCGCAGAAAACGCAATCTTCCCTGCTTCCATCGCCACAAAATACCCCTGTGTCTGTACCGGTATCACCATATATTTTGAAAAGGTACCATTTCTCAGCATACCGGTCATCTGCCGGCTGATCTCCGCAGATTTTTCCGACTGGAATAAATAGGAGCTTATGATATAGTAAGAAATCATGGCCTGAAATCCCAAGCCCGCGATCTGCTCTTTACCCTCAAACAGAATACTCCATAAGATCCATGCAAACAGTATCTTCGCCACCGCCAGAATCACGTCTACTAAGGTATCCGACCTCCAGATCAGCTGTGCTTTCATGTATGCCTTGGCAATTTCTAAATATTTCTTCATGTCCTATACCTCCTTATAGATACGCTCCACGACTGAGCCTATTTCTTCTTCCTCAATTCCAATATCCCGGATCGGATAATGACCGATATAAGATTCCAGAACTTTTTCTGCGTTCTGTTTTGGTATTTCAAGTACCAGTTTGTCATTCGCTTTTTCCAATACTCTGCAATCATCCGGCACATCAGGCTCTACACTGTGTTCAAAGTATATCGTCATTTTCTTACTCTTTTGATAATTTTTAAATAACATATCCGTACCGCCGTCATATATTTTTCTGCCGTGATTCACGACTATGGAGCGTTTACACAATACCTTAATATCCTCCATATAATGCGAGGTAAGCAAAATGGTAGTTCCTCTTGACTCATTCACATCTTTTAAGAAAGTCCGGATCTGCTTACCTGCCACAGCATCCAGTCCAATGGTCGGTTCATCCAGAAACAATATTTTCGGATTATGAAGCAATGCAACGATCAGTTCCATCTTCATCCTTTCTCCCAACGATAGCGTTCTTACCTGTACATTCATCAGTCCCTGCACCTGAAACAGATCCACAAAAAAATCCTTGTTTCTTTTATACTCGTCTTCCGGGATACCGTATATTTCTTTAAACAGCCGCAACGTGTCCTCCGTTGTCAGTTCAAAAAACAGCTGGCTCTTTTGCCCCATAACCACCGCATACTGCTGCTTAAATGCTTTTTCCAATTTATTCGGATAAAATCCCATCACCTGTATCCTGCCGCTTGTCGGCGCAATAATCCCGGTCAACATCTTCACCAGGGTCGTTTTACCCGCTCCGTTCGGCCCGATCAGGCCTACAAACTCACCCTCATTTACATGAATATCAAAATCATCTACCGCAATTTTTTCTTCATATTTCCTGTGAAACAGGCCCTTAATACTTCCGGCCAAACCCTCCTGCTTTTTATACCGCTTATACTTTTTCGTTAAATTCTCTGTCTCAATTATCTTCATCTTGAAAACCTCCAGTTTAAATATTCAATGAAAAAACATAAAAAAATGTGGTTTCTGCCTATCATTACATAGACTGAAACCACAGATGTATATATCTTAAGATGATGAAAAAAGCAAAACATCCCCATAAAAGGAAAGCAGCAATGACCTGAAAAATGCAGCCCATTTGCTCGCAGAAATAAAAAAGCATGACACCACAGTCATACTTTTCCCGCTTTCTTATCCATCATAATAAGACAATTATTCCCAGTGTATGCAGTATTCTGTAAGGCAGAAACAACCGGCATTCAATAATGCCAAAAAGGGTAACACAAATAAAGCACTCTATTCCGTGCTTACCCTCTTATAAAATTTAGTTGTCCTTTGTCATTACAAAAACAATTAACATCCACATACCTGCTCTTTCTTGAAATATGGTCTTATATTAGCTTATAACTTTGTCAATGTCAAGCATTTTAGCCTGGATACATATTTTTTATCCAGATTTGGAGAGGCGCTAATTTTTCCTCAATACAAAATAGGAATCATACTTTGTTCCATCATGCCCTATCAGCTTTTCCTCTGAGCGTATAAATCCTAAATTTTTCAACGCCACAATACATTCTGCCGCAGAGGGAAGCGCTTTCGTAGCGATCTTATCACAATGAAACAGGCTATATGCAGGTTCCATTATCAATCTTAATATTTTTATAATCTCGCTTGTCATTTCATAATCACTGCGAATGTCCAGCCTGAGCAAACCGCAGTTTGTAAAATAATCATCGGCGTCTCTGTGGAAAAGCTCTATTGTTCCAATTGCTTCATCAGTTGCTTTTGACACAATTGTCAACCTCACAAATCCTTCTCTATTGTACTCGAAAAGCCAGTAATCAATCGCCTGTTCCATTCTGCTTTCCGTTGTATAATAGAAATCATCTCCGCCACAATTATCACTATTAAAAAAGGGGACAGCCCTTTTATCAGAATAAACCTTTAATAAATCCATTCTATCCTCTTGGCAAACCATTCTCACAAGATAGTCCTCATTCTCATATTCAGGACAATTTTTATAAACATCCACCATTCTGATCTCCTCCGTAAATTTCGTCTTTTCATCTCTATCTATGGCAGCATCCTTAGTTCTGACTGGAAATACTGCTCCTGAAATTTTTCCAATTCTACAAGCTAGAAAAGCTAAAACTCATATCTTGTCCCATGTGAGAGTAACAGTCCATCTGTTAATTCTACACATAGAATTATCGTATTTTCATCATCAAAATTGTTATGTCCGTTATCAATCCATTCAGCAAAGACATTTTTCAGTTTTTTAGCAATCATACAATTCTCTTTTTTTCCAAAATAACCCAAATTGCTGCCCTTTCCATGTGCCGTAAACCACTCACCAGCTATTGCAACAGCAGGATTGTTTTCTATATGTTTGATTTTATTTGAAAGTGCATATGTAATAATATAAAATGCACCGTTCTCATAGTAGGCATTTACATATCGAACATAAGGCACCTCCTTTTCAATGGTTGCCAACGCAATAACAGTGTCTTTTCCAAAACGTTCCATCATTATTTTTTTAGCTTCTCGGCTCATTTTTTTCATTAATTCGTTCTCCTTTGCAACTTTTCATTTAACTGTTTTGCAGCTTCGTTAAATCTTCAAAAGAAACATCCATTTTTACAGACACTTCATCTATGGTCATACCAGAAGCAAGGAAACGCTTTATAACCATTTTCATATTTTCTCCAACTTCTATGATATGTCCGTCCAAATCATAAAATCGAATGACACGTTGCCCCCAACTGTGTTCAATTACCTCACCCAAACACTCAATATTCGGATATTTTTTTAGTTTATGTAAGAAACTGTCAAAGTCCTGTTCCTCAAAACATAATTCCACATTGTTAGATTTTCTTAATATGCTTTCTTTTGGTAAATGAACAAGCCAGTCAAAGTCCTGCTGTAAAGCTAAACCGCAGGTAAAAGCTATATTTCTTCCATAATCCTGAAATACTTCCAATCCGAATAAATCCTCATAAAACTTTCTTGCAGCTTTGATGTCTGCTACCGATATAACCGTACAATTGTATTTCATGTAAGTTTTCCTTTCTTAGAGATTATTTTTTCTTCCGGAGCTTTAGTTCAATATTCTTTCGCTTTGCTGCGTTTTGAAACACCCCCGCAGCATAAGAACTTTTTTCTTTGAGTGTCAATCTTTCCAGTTCCGAATTACCCTTGATTTGCAAAAGTATCTCATTTATTTCCTGCAATTCCAAAAGATTGACCCCCACACAAAAAAGAGTCTTTTACCTGCCATCGTTATAGTTGGCTAACAGTAAATTCAATAATTCCGTCTTTTCTGTCTGCTCCGCATTGTATGCTTCGATCCCTATCTCTCTTGCTTTTTTCAAATCAGCTTTTCGGTTACTGTGTGTAATGAATGAATCAAATTCATCTATATGCTCATACTTCTCACAGGGGTACTCTCTGCACCGAAAACAATATTCCACACCATCATGTTCTAAACTACACTTTGCAATTTTGCAGGATTGATTCCCCTCTCCGCCACCGCAGCCGGGACAATACTTATTTAAGTGCATAGGACATAATCCGCAGTTCAAACCACAAAGAGAAAATAGCTGATTGTCCCTATGGAAACCTTTCATACGCTGTACCTCAAATCTCAAATTTTAATCTGGCAGACTAAAAATCTACACAAATTGTTTTATTAAGTTCAACCATTCCTTATTCATATTCAATTCCCTCTCAAATTCGAATTTATGAATCCTTTTCTTCGTAAGGCTTATTCCAAGAACCTATCTCTATTAAATTACCTTCAGGATCAGCAATATAACAAGTTCTCTGTCCCCAAGGTTCAAGTTCCGGTTCCAGTACAGGAGTAGCACCGTTTTCTACAGCTTTACTAAATGCTTTATCAACTTCTTCAAATGTATCAACATAAAGTGCCATTTCAAAATGACCGTTGAATCCTTTGATATAATCATATCTGCGATTGGTCATTTTTTCAAAGTCATTTCTGCCGTACAACAGAAACAACGTCCCATCTTTTACAAGATATACATTAGATGTATCTTCCGCTTCTTTAATCTCAAAGCCAAGTACATCTCTGTAAAAGCGAATCATTTTCGCCATATCTTCAACAAATAATCCAAAACCGTCCAATCTCATAATACAATACCTCCAAATTCCGATTTGTTTCTTTATTTTCAGCATCCAGTATACCTCTCTGCTATATTTCGCATTCAATAAAAGTATACTATCCATACCTTACTGCAATATTACTGTTAGGCTACAATTTTGTAGGAATAGAAAAATCCAAGATAAACGGGATACCATTTTTCACCCCTAAAAGCGTATTATCCCCATGCTCTTCTTCCAGGCAGCTTCGTAGATTGCGAATTATGAAAGAATCCCGGATGGATTCAAACACTATTAATTTTCTCTTTCGCTCTCCTCTCCGCTTCCTCCAGCAGTTTCAATGCTATTGCCTGCTTCAAAACCTCATCCACATAACACTTCACATTTCCATCCGGCTCCCGCTCCTTCACTGTGGCGAGTTCATCCATATAGAAATCGTAATGTTTAAGAATCCGCTCCATTGCCCACTTCTCCCCGGCGACAGCTCCCTTGATCGTTTCATAATCCAGTAAAATCCGCTGATCGTCCATAACTCCGTACCTCCGGCTAATTGATTTCTTACAGCATACCATAACTTCATGAAAAAAGCACCCGCCATTCCTCACACTAACAGATGCTCTCATCCTTAATACACCTTATCAAAATATCCAATGAATATGGTCATCCGCAATAGCCCGTCCTTAATCGAAAAAGTCACATTCTCCAAGCAGGTATCCGTAATCCTCTTTTTCCTTTGGAACCACACGCTTTGGGATTTTATCCATTTCTTCTTTGTATGCCTGGAAGAATCCGATATCCTTCAATGTGTCTAAAAAGTCCTGTCCTTTCGCCTTATCACTTCTCTCCCGGAATTCCTCTCCGTAATCTTTCTCGTATACTACATTTTCCATGCTTCGCACCCTTTCCTGTAGAACAATTTATCACTACGGGTAGGATGTTATGATGTCTTGTTCTTTTCCTTCTCTGCATCTTTGATTCTGTAATAATCTTCCATATCCAGACTCAATTTTATATAAGTATCAGGTTTTAATTTTCGGTTGCTCAAGAGGCACACAGTTTCAACAGATATATGATGATTTCTAATAAGCGGTCTATTTTCATCACTGCTCTGCCATCCTTTCGTTTCTCTCAGATATGAATCTGGAATTTATCTCATATATCTAACCATTGAATAAAAGCTGTTTTATCTGTACAGTTATATCCCGCATTTTTATAAAACTCTAACGTCTTTTGTTCTTTTGAACCTGTCAGCAGCATCATCTTGTAGCAATTATTATTTACAGCTATGGTTTTTGCATAATTTAAGCATTCCGTAGCATAACCATGCCCTCTATAGTCTGCATGAGTAACAACATTTTCCACAAACGCATACGGATGTATGTTTCTTGTTAAATTTGGAATAATCACACAAACGCACGAAGAAACAATCTTTCCGTCAACAATATTTACAATAAGATGATGATTTTTATCTGCTATAATTTGATTCCAAATGACCGATAAATGTTCCGATTGTTCTGGAACAGTCTCTTCATGAAGATATAAATATAAATTCAGCACTTCCAGCAAATCTTCCTGTTTCGCTTCACGAATCATTCTTATCACCTCAACTCATTTAATTCCGTCATAAAATATTTAATCCATAAATTTCATTATAACGAAATTATTACATTCTGATTTCCGACTTAAAATACTGTTCCTGAAACTTTATCTGCTCCATGATTTCCTTCTCACTAAAAGAAAGATTTTCAGGTGCAACCACCCATTTTTCTTCAACATCATCCAATCGGTGTACAACCGCAGTAATCTTTCCTGTAAATTCTTTAACAGCTTCATTTACACCAACGATATAAGCATCCTGCTCCTCACCATCAGGAGCCATAATGCCTTCGATATATCCGTAGTTAACAGGATAATACAGGTCTTTATGTTCCGGATGATAACTTCCAAGCGGTCTGTCAACGATGACTTTTACAATCTCTCCAATCATTCCAGCCTCTTTTTCTGCAAAAACGTTCAAACCGTCTGATGCGTCTGTCCACATCGCGCTGCAGTGCCTTTGTCAGACGCAAGTCCGGCTCATACCAGATATTTTTTAGTTCCAGCTTTCCCTGCTTTTTATCATAAGCCATTTCTATCCTGCCTGCAAATCTGTCTCCATAGAGAATCGGCAAAACATAATAACCATATTTACGCTGCTGCTTCGGCGTATAGATTTCCCATTTATAAGAAAAATCAAAAACTGCTCCTATAAGCTTCCTGTCCCAGATCAGATTATCCAGCGGTGCAATAAATTCACAGCGCTTTTTCATCGGGGGATTTTTCAATATAAATTCTGCAAGTCCTGCATCCTCCCTGCGGCAATACAACGGCTCCCCAATCTCTTCCACTTTTACTTCAATAATCTTCTCTTCTTTTAACAGCATCTCGAATATAGCATTTCTCTGTGCAGCCTTAAGTCCCTGTATACCCAGCCATGCGTCAGAAGCACGGTTCCACAAAAGACCCACCGAACCAATGCGCTCTGACACCAGCCATTTTCTATAATCAAAATCCGAAGGAAAAGGCTCTGGTTGATTCAAAAACTCTGCCGGAATGCAATTTTCAATCAGATCATAATATTTCAGTGTTCCGCTCTTATGATGGATTCCCAGTTCTCCGACAAAATACATATGTTCCAACGCCGCTCTCGACAACCTGGTATCACTCCAATACCAGGATACCTTTTCCACTATGTCCAAATCTGCGCTGCACAGTGGTCCCCTCCGTGCAATTTCCTCACGCACCCGTTCCTGTACTTCCACAATTTCTGTATGGCTTCTCTCCCAGCTTCGGTGAGCCTGCCGCTCCCGGGCAAAATATTTCCAGTTCTCTATTGGAAGAATCGAGAGATTTTTATCAAAATAATCCACCAGTTTCCGATCGATATATAAAAGCTCATAAAGCATCGTCTTTTGATAGTCTTTGATTCTGGACTGCAAAACCAGATCCGCATTTCTGCCACAGACATCCACCGGATCAAACTGAATGCATCCTGCCTGCCGGACAAAAGAAAGGACGCCTTCTTTTCCAACAAATTTGTAATCTCCCAGCAAGCCATGCTTTAATAACAAAAACTGCCGCGCCTGTTTTTTCGTAAAATAAATTCTGTCCATTTGCCCTCCCACCGCTAATACAAAAAACGGCAGAACCCGTCATCATACTGCAGCAACAGAATTAATCCATAATGTTTCCTATTTCTTATTAAGAACCCAATAGTATTTATACTGAGTGCCATCATGTCCGGTCAGCGCATGATCTGATTCTTCATACCCCAGTACCGCCAATGCCTGAATACGTTCTTTTGCGGTTGGCACCGCTTTTGTTGCCAGCATCCGGCAGGAAAACATGTCAAACGCTGGAGTTTCTATCTGTTGTAAAATTTCCTTTATCACATCTGCTTTTTCGTAATCACTTCGCAGATCCAGACGCAGCAGCCCGCAGTCTTTGAAATAATCCTCAGAATCCCTGTGGAATAATTCAACCGTTCCTATAACTTCTTCCTCTTTATGGCTGAAAATACCCCATCTCACAAATCCTCTTCTTTCATACTCCCAAAGCCAATAGCTGACAGCCTCCCTCATTCTTTCCAGAGATGTATAATGGAAGTCATCCCCACCGCAATTATCACTATTGAAAAAAGGAACCGCCTTCCCGTCCGAATAAACCTTCAGTAAATCCTCCGCATCACTTTCTGCGACCAGACGTAAGCAGTATTTTCCATCGTCAAAAACCGGACACTCCTGATACACATCCTCAAAAGTTCCCTGATCTCCAAGTAACACTTTCACAAATTCACTCATCTTATGCTCCTCTCTTTTTTACCTTCCGCCATACGCGCAGAATACTCCATGTGCCATAGAACATCTCCATCCTACCATACTTCTGCGACAGCTATATGTCGTAATTAGATAAAAATTTTTGAGCAGTCTCGATCAGTTCATTTCGGCAGGCTTCCGGAGAAATGACTTCCACACGGTTTCCCATACTCAAAAGCAGGGCTTTCCACGAGCGTTCTCCAGGCGGAACCTGAATCCATATTCTTGATTTTTCCTCCGACCATTCTTCTATTTGGCTGTCCGGAAAGTACTCTTCCATCAGGCACGTATCTTTCTTATCAAACGCTACCTCCAGTGTAATACAAGTTTCACCATATGCCCTGTCTGACTGCTCCATAAGCTCCTTTACCGCCGGATGCTTTCTGTCAGACTTTTCCGATGTAATTTGAGGCTTGCGGATTCGTGCAACTTTAAAGGTACGATACGCCTCCTGTGGAACAGACCATGCAAATAAATACCATGAATACCATTTATACTGGATAGCAAGAGGTTCAACCAACCGCTGTGTTTCTTTTCCCTGCGCATCCCTGTAGAAAAATTCAACCAGTGCCTTTGTCTCAATTGCCCGTTTCAGCATCTGGTTCACTTTTTGCACCTGTTGATTCTCCATGGCGATTCCAAAATCAAAAAAGATACTCTGTTCCTGATCCCTGTCCAAAAGTGCATGATACTTTTCAATTAAACCTGCCAGCGTTTCATTTGCATATGAGGTTGCCAGGCTTTCCAGTGCCTGCTGAATCAACTGCTGTTCTTCCTGGTGGATATTGCAGTTTCTAACCTTATACGACGGCAAAATGGAGTATCCTCCACCCTTTCCCTGATTGGAATATACAGGAATCCCTGCTTCTGCAATACTGACCATGTCTCTCTGTATGGTGCGAACAGAAACATGGAGCCGTTCTGCCAGGTCTCTGGCGGATACATTCTCATGATTCAAAAGATAAATGACAATTTTCAACAGTCTGTCTATTTTCATTTGAATAACTCTCCCTAATGATATCGATTCGCAGTTTTTGTTTTAGCCCAATCAACTGTAATTTTAATGTTTGTCATTTTTCTTCAGTCTTATTTTGCCTGTTACTTTTTCTACTACCAGTTTAAAAACTTTTGTACGGGGCATTACTGCCTTATTGAACGAAAATTCTTCTTGACCATAATGCTTCATCAAAATATATAAAGCATTGCACTTTTCATCATCAGAAAGCATTTCAACACGCCCTTGTCCAATAACACTCTCATATTCCATTGTGCAACTTCCGTGTTCAACCTCTGTCACTAATTTATGTCCACAATCCATTTCAAAACTGGCTCTATTGTCCTTTTCAATTAAATCATATTTTGTACCCTCCATAGCTCCATGAAAATACAACTCGATTTTACCTTTTTTTATACACATTCCAAAATTAAGTGGTAATATATATGGGTAGCCATTATTATTTAAGGCAATTCGGCATACATCACATTTTTCCATGATAGCTACAATATCTTCAAACTCTTTTACTTCCCTATCTGAACGACGCATTTTTACCTCCCTACTACAATATTGCAAATACCGATTTGTTTATTCGTCCCATGTATTATCTGTTTAGAAGTTTTGTCAAATCCTCAATAGAAGCGTCCATTTTCACAGAAACTTCTTCCATAGTCATGCCGGAAGCAAGAAAACGCTTTATCACCATTTTCATATCCTCGCCAACCTCAATGATGTGTCCGTCCAAATCGTAAAACCGAATCACCCGCTGGCCCCAACTATGCTCGATCACTTCTCCCAGATATTCAATATCCGGGTATTCTTTCAACTTGTTCAGAAAACCGTCAAAATCCTCTTCTTCAAAACACAGTTCCATATTATTGGGTTTTGTCAATACACTTTCTTTTGATAAATGAACAAGCCAATCAAAATCCTGCTGTAAAGCTAAACCACAGGTAAAAGCTATATTTCTTCCATAATCCTGAAATACTTCCAATCCGAATAAATCCTCATAGAACTTTCTTGCAGCGTTGATGTCTGCTACCGATATAACCGTACAATTGTATTTCATGTAAGTTTTCCTTTCTTAACCTCTATTTCCATTAACTCTACAAACTGGAAATTAAAATTGCAGCATACCTTTTTCATCGTACTTAAAATCAGGTCCCCACGCGACTTCCCAGTAATATCCATCCAGATCTGTAAAGTATGCGTGATAGCCTCCCCAAAATACATCCTGCGGTTCTCTTACAATTGTTCCTCCTGCAGTTCGAACCAATTCAATGATCTTATCAACGTCATCCTTGTGTTCCACATTATACGTTAATGTAATACCGCCAAATCCGTTACCTATTTGTGGAGGATTGTTTTCGTTTATATCTTTTGCTAATAAGTCCAATGGAAATAATTCAAATTTTGTTCCTGGCGTATCGAAAAAGCATACATATGGATTATTCTCTTTGCAATCTGTCTTATACCCCAAACCATCTCGATAAAATTTTATCGCTTTCTCCATGCTCTTTACACCTAAACATACGCAAGTAATTTTATTCATTTATATACCCCTTTCAATCACTATTTTTAGAACTGAACAAAATACAATTTTACGCTCTCTGCGCCTTCCTTGTAAACTGAAAGCCGCCGAGTTTTTTACATAAATAAAATTTCAATTTTTATAACATTATGTATTCATAATCAAAGTTAACCGTTACAATTCTTTCATCATGCACAATGATTCTGGCATTGAAATATAAGGACCATAATTATTCATTTTATTAAATCCTACTTTTCGATATACATGGCACGATTCTTGTAGCAATTCTCCAGTTTCAAGAATCAATTTCCTATATCCTAGTTCTTTTGCCCATTCGATTAATTCAAGAACCAGCTTGGTTCCTATTCCTTTTCCTTGAAATTCATCTCTGACAAATACTCTTTTCTATTCAGTTGCATTGTCGATATCACCGTACTGATATTCTCTAATTGCTCCAGCACCAGCGGCTTTTCCATCAACATACACAACTACAACCTCTTTTATCTCATCAAGCTGATTATACTGTTTATATTTATCTCTCTTAATAACTCTTCCTACTCGCCTATCTAAATCCATATCTAATAACTGACAGTTCTCGATAAAGTCTTCATTTGTCCCAGAACATCTAATAAATTCAATGTCAGCCATATACAAACACCTCCTAAGTTACGAAAATCGGAAGTTATCGCTTTCCTTCTTTAATGAACATGATCAGTTTTTCTACATCATCAAATTCATCATAATCGCCAACGACACCTTCACGATGATATATAATGCCATTTCTCTCGTTACGCTCTAAGCAATCTAACAGCATTTGCTCCCCATATCTTTTAATAAACAAAGTAAAGCCATACTGTCCTTATATTTTTCCAGATTCAAGAAATTTTTCAAAATCACCATACAACTCACCTGATTCCACTGACGCAGCTTCAAGTTCTAAAAGAAATTTATATGCCGCTGTATGATTCTTGTCTTGTAGTTTACCAATCATATTCATGGAGTTTCCCTCCTGCAACTTCAAATCTGTCATTGTTCTTCATTGTACCATATAACCATGAATTTTCCCACCTGTTTCGCATATGGCTGTCCCTCAAAAATGTTCGCCTTGTAACCATTCTTCTGCGACGCCCAGCGGGTATGGATTCCTTCTCCGCGGCTAGAGTACGGCAGAAAGGGCGATATCATTCCTGTCTTTCATTTATTCAGTTATTATTGGGACGACGAGTGCCGTCCCACCGGTATAAACAAATTTATTCCATTGTTTTGATACGGTCTACAAGCGATTGCTTTTTACAGTAACGGATTGCCAAAAGGGAATATCCCATAGCAACAGCAAAAAGTGCGACGAAAAAAATAATTACCTGAACAATCGGAAATGTATAGTGCAACTTTCCAAAAACGCCAATTTGATCGAACAGCAAGCACAGACAGTATCCCGAAACAGTCCCAACGGTCAAAGTAATTATCATTGTTCCAAAAACATAGTAAAGGCTTTCTATTTGCAACATCTTTGCAAGCTGTTTTCCGGTTAGACCGATAGATTGAAGTACCCCAAACTCCTGCTGCCTTGATATTAAATTTGTCATAAGTGTATTGATAAGATTTATAATACCAAATAGCCCGATAAATATGACAAGACCATAAATCGGTGCTGTATATGCCTTCAGACTTTTTTGTGCAAATGCCAGGACATCGGTATAACTCTCAATTACCAAATCCTGCTTCCCACTTAGCGTATCAAATACAAACTGCTCTGCCAGAGGAAGCTCCTGTAAATCTGTTCTGATGGAAAGCTGTGTATTGAAATTAGTTACTTTACTGCGTAACACTTTTATCAGATCCGTTGGTAGAAAAAACAAATTACCATTATACTCATTTCCAAAGTCCACAGTTCCGGCTATTGTAAAGGTAATCTTTTCTCCCGTATCAGATAAAATTTCTATCTGATCGCCCAGCTTCAAATCGTATCCGTAAAATTTGGCAAGATTATTCTCGTTATCATCTACTAAAATACCATATCCCTCTACCAGAGTATTATAGTCCATTGTTCCGCTCAAAAGGCATGAATTATGATTAGCTATCTGTTCCCTGGATAATGCACCGATCATTTCATCCATGCTGCTCTCGGTACCAGCATTTCCGGGCAGAAAAATAGCAGCATATACGCCTTGTACCTCTTTTATTTCTGTAATTTCTTTACACTTTAGCAGTTCATTGACAAGTTCATCGGATAAAGGATTGTTCTCTTGCAAATGTGTCATCAATGTAACACGAGAAATTTGCTGCGTGCTATTATCATTCGGAGATAATGAAATGGTGATTTCTTTTTCACCGAACATCTGCCGTGCAATTTTATTTTCATTCACAGAGCAAAAATATGTTGCCCCACACATCAAGAGTATTCCGGTAAATCCAAGAGAAATTAAAGTCATAACAACCTTTTTGCGGTTCCTCATAAAATTGAGTTTTGCCAAATTCATAGGGGAAAGATTGCGTACCAGTTTTTTTGTTGTCATTTCTTTTGCTGTGTCTGTTGTAGTAGTAATCCGAATTGCCTCTATAGGGGAAACCGAAGCCGCAATTTTTACGGGTTTGTTAATAGATATCATAACTGCAAGCTCAGTAATTACTGTTACCCCCAGTATGCACATGATACTGTTGGGCCAGTACCAGCCTTTGGGAACAAGGGCATATCCAAGTACACATCCGAGTACACATCCGGCAGGAATGGACAGAAGTGAAAGTTTTCGACTTTCTTTCCATATCATTTTTTTGATTTGCTTTTTTGTCATGCCGATTACCTGAAAACGTCCATATTCTTTAATTTTTCCTATAACTGAGATATAGAACAGGCTATAAATTACCATTGAGCAGGCTATAACAATCAAAACGCTTATGGCCAGCACAATGAGCATATCTCTCGATGAATTATCAACAGTATCAAAATACGAGGAACTAAATGCTATCTGATTTTCTTCTATCCCATAGTTGCCAAGGCAACTACAGATAGTTGTTTTTAACTCCTCCTGGCTGAAATGTTCACTTGCCATAATGCGAAAAATACCCACATACGGGATAGATCCTGCATAGTAGGATTTTAAAAACACATCAGACACCAGAATTTGATAGTTTCGGTTACTGCCATCATCATTGATGATACCGCAAACAATATATTCTGTCTCGCCATTTTTTAATGGCAATACGATTTTCTCATTTAAGGACACACTATACCCGGTATGTTCCAGAAATGAAGAAGAAACCGCAACCTCATTTTCTGTTTCTGGCAGCCGCCCATTCATCTCAATGGAACGGAGATATAAGTCGTTGCTATCCCGATAGTTGATATTCAGAGTATAATCCTCAATACGAAAACTGTCTAAAGCAACTTCCATACCTGCCATTTCAATATTTGCATCATTAGATAGGATTGTTACCATTTGCGGATCAATTCCAATTACTGCCGCCTGATAACGTCCCTGCAAAAATGTTTTCGCTTCATAAGATTTACCAAATGTATATAATGCAAGCGTTGTCATAAGGCAGGCGGCAAGGGCAATCGTCACGATGATAAACACATTACGCCGTTTGTCCGCCTGAATACTCCTGTTCGCCAGCTTCTTGACAATGGTGCTGGTATCATTTTCAAAAGGCCATGTCATAGTCTGCCACCTCCTTATTCCACAATCTTGCCGTCCTCAATGCGGACAATCCGATCTGCAAGGCGGGCAATGTCGTTATTGTGAGTAATCATGACAACGGTCTGGCGGAACTCCGCGCTAGTACGCTTGATAAGCCCTAGCACCTCGGCGCTGGTCTTGCTGTCAAGGTTGCCAGTCGGCTCATCGGCCAGCACGATAGCCGGCTTGGTAATCAGGGCGCGGGCAATCGCCACACGCTGTTGCTGTCCGCCGGAAAGATTGTTTGGCATATTTTTCAGTTTATCTTCCAGCCCCAGCAGGTGAACGATCTCGTCCAAAAACTTCTGATCCACCGTGTCCCCGTCCAGCTCCACCGGCAGGACAATATTCTCATATACATTCAGGATAGGAACAAGATTATAGTTCTGGAAGATAAAACCGATGTTGCGGCGGCGGAAGATGGTAAGCTGTTCATCGTTCTTCTTTGCCAGTTCTTCGCCCCGGACGATCACGGTTCCGCTGGCAGGGGTGTCCAGCCCGCCCATCATGTGAAGCAGGGTGGATTTTCCGCTGCCGGAGGTTCCCACAACGGCCACAAATTCGCCGTCCTCCACGGAGAAGTTCACGCCGTCAAGGGCGCGGGTAATGTTCGGCTCTGTGCCGTAATACTTTTTCAGGTCAATCGTCTGTAAAACGCTCATACTCAAAACTCCTTTCAAGGCTTCCTGCCTGTTGATAAGGGTATTGTAAAACCCAAATGTCCGCGAAATGTTACAGCGGCCAAAAAATTTCATTGAAAATCGGGGTGAAATGTTACATCGCTCGGACATTTCAGCCGAAAACCTGCCACTGGAAGCTTTATCGGCACACTACTGCGAAAAAATTTACGGCGGGCAACCGGGAATGGCCGTCCGCCGCGTTCTATTTTACAGGAAGCATGATGGAAAATTCTGAACCCTGTCCCGGCTCCGAAACCACTTTGATATAGCCGCCCTGCCGTGTTACGATCTCGCGGGCCAAATACAGGCCAATGCCCACGCCCTGCTGGTCGTGTACTTCTTCCTCCCGGTAGAAGCGTCGGAAGATAGCAGCCTGATTGCTTTCGGAAATGCCTTTGCCGGTGTCGCCCACTTTGATTTCCACATACATTTCCCACGGTATCACGGACACCGAAATGTTCCCGCCTGCTGGGGTATACTTCACCGCATTATCCAGCAGGTTAAAGAGTGCTTCGGATGTCCACTTGCTGTCATGGGAGAGGATCAGATCTTCCGGGCAGTTCACGGACACGACGATTTCTTTTTTCTCTGCCGCATACACGATCCCACTCATGGCCTGCGCCACGGTATCAAAGAGGCGACCTGGTTTCTTATCCAACTGGATCACGCCCGTTTCCAGCCGGGAGGTTTTCACAAGAGCCTGAAAGAGAAAGTCCAACTTATCCGTCTGGGTGCGGATTCCCCGGATAAAGTCGGTGCGCTCCGCCTCGATCATAGGCTTTTCCAGCAGGGTGTCCGTTGCCATTTTCAGATTGCTCACCGGCGTTTTTACCTGATGGGAAATATCCGATACAAGGGTCTGCAACTCCTGCCGTTCCTCGTCTACCCGGCGGCGGTTCTCCTGCATGATCTGATAGAGTCTTGCCAGCCGGTGGCCGATTCTGGCGAGCTGGGTTTCGCTGTCCTCCGGGCGTTTTGGTGCTTCATTCCCGGCAATCATGTGGTCTAAAGTCTGGCACAGGTCAGCGGTAAACTGCGACAGCCGCTTTCCAAACGCCTGCGTCAGTACAAAAATCCCCACAAGGGCGCACAGCAGCAGCGCCCCGCCCGTCAGCAGTACCGCCATCTGTTTTGTCGCAAGAAACAGGACTATGGTGATCCCGGACATGGAGAGGACAAGCCCCAGTGCCACCCGACCAAACAGCCGCTTTACCGAGAGGTTCTTAAACTTCATTTTGCCTCGCCTCCCGTCCATTGATAGCCCATGCCGTAAACGGTCTTGATATAGGGTGCGCCGCCATCGGATTCAATCTTGCTGCGAATCCGGCTGATGGAGGTTGTCAGGGTGTGTTCATCCACAAATTTCTCGTCTACATCCCACAGCTTTTCCAAAAGCTGCCCACGGGTCAGCACTTGCCGGGGATTTTTGCGGAACAGGTTCAGCATTTTGTACTCCATCGGGGATAGGGTCAGGGGCTTGCCGTTTAAGGAAGCCGTCTGCTCCGAGAAGTCCAGAAACAGCCGCCCGTCATCGTAAATATCCTTGGCCGGTTTGTGGTGTTCCAGCATGGCGAACATGGCTTTGATTTTCCGCTGCAAGGCTCCGATCACAAAGGGCTTTGTAATGTAGTCTACCGCGCCCACCTCATAGCCCCGTATCTGGTCGCTCTCCTGATCGTTGGCGGTCAGGAAAATTACTATGGTGTCTGGGTGCTGGGGCTTTATCAGCTTGCATAGCTCAAAACCGTTCCCGTCCGGCAGGTTGATATCCAGCAGCACTAAATCGAATTCCCGCTGGCGGATGGTTTCGGCTGCGGTTCTGGAATTTAGGGCAGAAGTCACACCGTAGCCATCTGCGGTCAGGTTATAGGCCAACATCTTATTCAAAAAACTGTCGTCCTCGACAATTAAAATCTGCTTCATATTCTCACTTCCTTTGCTTTTTGCAGATAGTATAACAGGCAAATGTCCGTGAAATGTTACAACAGGAAAATTTCCTCTTTTTCTATGTTAACTCTGATAGAGAGTATATCCAAGTTATATTTCTAAAAAACGCAGAGATAACTCCATAAAGCTATCTCTGTCTCTATTCCCACCCCACAAACCGATATCCGCTGCCAACCACAGTCTCTATATGCCACCCCCGATCTTCCTTCTAATGCTACTCATCACATTTACTACTGCAGCCTGACACTTATCTTCCGGCTTCTTCCAGACCGCTTCGTAGATTGCGGATTGGGAAAGAACCCAGGATGGGTGTGTTTCAAAGACCCTCCGTTTCCTCTTTCGCTATCCTCTCCGTTTCCTCCAACGGAAAATTTGGTATCTCCTCCAGCAGCTTCAATGCTATCTTCTGTTTCAAATCCTCATCCACATAAATTCTCACACTTCCATCCGGCTGCTTCTCCTTCACTGTGGACAGCTCCCTTGATCGTCTCATAATCCAGTAAATTCCGCTGATTGTCCATAGCTCCGTACCTCCGGCTAATTGATTTCTTACAGCATACCATATCTTCATGAAAAAAAAGCACCCGCCAGTCATTATCAATACTGACAGATGCCCTCATCCTTAATACACCTCATCAAAATATCCAATGAATATGGTCATCCGCAACAGCCCGTCCTTAATTGAAAACGTTACATTCTCCGCCCGTTCTGCGATTTCTTTTAGCAGCGTCAGTGCCTCCCTGTCACAGAACTCAAAATGTGACTGATACAAATCAATGGTCGCCTGCCATTTCTGGTAATCCACCTCGCCCCGGATTTTCCCGCCAAATTGCCTGACATAAGCGTCACACTCCCCAAGCAGGTATTCATAATCTTCTTTTTCTTTGGGAACCACACGCTTTGGGATTTTGTCCATTTCTTCTTTATACACCTGAAAGAATCCAACATCCATCAAGGTGTCCAGAAAATCCTTTCCCTTTGCCTTATCGCTTCTCTCCCGGAATTCCTCTCCATAGTCCTTTTCGTATACTTCATTTTCCATGTTTCGCACCCTTTCCTGTAGAACAATTTACCACTACGGGTAGGATGTTACCATAGATTTCTTATTATTCGTTGTCATGAAAGATAACTTTATAGGACTATATTGATAACTTTGTTTGTCTTACCTATGTATCTTAAATCCCGAATCCTTCTGCCCATACTTTCAGTTCTTCCGCACTTGCATCCGCAGAGAATCTCTTTCCTTCCTTTAATTCTGCTCCCGGACAGGAAACCGCCAGCTCCTTGTTTGTGTTCCCCATACCGCTGCTGCCCGAAGTTGCCAGCGGGATAATCGTCTTACCAGTCAGATCGTATTGCTCCAAAAACGTGTTCACAATGGTCGGGGCAACGTACCACCAGATAGGGAAGGCTGTGAAAATCACGGAATACTGCTCCATATTCTCCACTTTATTTGCAACAGCAGGCCGGAATGACTTATCATTCATCTCCACACTGCTGCGGCTCTTTTTATTCATCCAGTCCAGATCAGCATCCGTATATGGAACCTCCGGCTGAATCTCATGTAAATCTGCTCCGATAGCCTCTGCAAGCCGCTTCGCCAGTTTCGCTGTTACGCCGCTGGCACTGAAATACGCTACTAATACCTTACTCATAATCAATACCTCACCTTTCCTGAAAATCATATTTTATCGCTGTGTTTTACCATAGAATATCATAAATCCGAAACAAATGCACCCTATCGTTTTTTGAGTATGGGTAATCGTTAAAAATGCACCCTCAACGCTCAAAGGGTGCATTGTATCAATTTATGGTACGCAAGCCAGTGAGACGGTATGCCAATAATCATCAATACATAATAGGTTTATTTACTAAAAAAGCCTGGAACCATGCGGTTTTCAATTTACCACATAGCTCCAAGCTTTTTGTCCTGTAAAATTTCTATTGTTTTCTGGTCCTTTTCCCCATGAAAAAACTTTTCCAGCACCTTCTGAAATACTTCACACTCCGGTTTCACCAAAGCAAATAAGGTCATGGAAGATTTCAATTTCAGATCATCTGGCCATCCCATCACAGCGGTCGCGTCATCGGAATCCACATCCAGTAATGCCTGCGAGATTTCAATGAGATTACTACTAAGTGTGTAATCTTCCATATATGCTTTCGCTTCAGCCATATCCTTGATTGCATAATATCGGGCAGTTTCACTGTAACCAAGTCCCGCAATCTGTGGAAAGATAAACCACATCCAATGGCTCCTCTTCCGCCCGGACTTTATCTCCTGCAGGGCAATCCGGTAATAAGTCTGCTGTGCGATCAGAAACCGCTCTAAATCGTTGTTCATTCTCTATTCCACCTCCCGGTCTGTTATCTAAAACTCCATACAACTCTGTATTCAAAAAGAGGCTGTATCACTTAGCAAGTTCTGAAAGCGTGGCACCAGTAATACGGTACACGGTCCAATCAGACATTGGTTCTGCGCCAAGGGACAAATAAAAGTCAATACTCGGCTTATTCCAATCCAGGCACCACCATTCCAATCGTCCGCAGTCGCGCTCAACTGCAATTGCTGCCAGCTTCTTTAATATGGCTTTACCATATCCTTTTCCCCTATACTCTGTCCGTACAAATAAGTCTTCTAAATAGATCCCGGCTCTGCCAAGAAATGTGGAAAAGTTATGGAAGAAAAGAGCAAACCCGATTTCTTTGCCATCTGCAACCGCAAAAATAACCTCCGCTTTTTCTCTGTCAAAAATCCACTCTTCCAGTGTTTTCTCATCAGCAACAACCTCATCCAGCATTTTTTCATAAGCTGCCAGCTCTTTAATAAAACTTAGGATTAATGAAGTATCTTTTCTTTCTGCATATCTAAAGTTAAGTTTTTCACTCATTATTGAAGCACCTCACACCGACCTTAAAATTTTGCATTAGCTCAGGAAATCCTCTACAAGAGTATATGACAACAGCTTAAGCAAACGCTGCGGTACCGGATTTTTCCCGTACTCCCAATCTTCCAGTGTTCTCATTTTTATCTCATACTGCTCGCAGAACTGCGGACGCAGCATTCCCAAATATTCTCGAATATCCCTAATGCCCATATGAGCGGCATCATATATAAACCGCAGCAACAGCACAATGTTATCATCTGGTGTTTTCTTCAGTTCCACATCATCCTCACGGCGTTCTATGAATACATCCACGTTCTCACAACTTTTTGCCTCATCATACAATTCAGAAAACAGCCCAAATTTCATCATCCAACCTCCTTTGCAAACTCTTCCGCCTGCACTTACAAATTACCACGTTCAATGTGGAATGTCAAATCATTTTCCACGTCAAACGTGGATTTTTAAATCTCCATTAGCAGTGATGATGTCAAACCAAAACAGCCAGGATAACAGACGCTCCTACTGATACCCTGACTGTACATTTTTTATCCGTATGCTTTAGCAAAACACTAAACATTTTAGCGAAACTCAAACATTTTAGCGAAACCCATACAATTTAGCGAAACTCCATTTCAGCAAATTATTTTTGAACCCCACCCCGGAAAACAAGCCGTCTTACCAAACATATTTCACAAGAAATACAGCACCGTTTTTTCTTCTATGCGGCAGAACCCTTTGATTTACTGGGCTTTTTTCGTCAGCAGACAGACTGTTTCAACATGAACAGTCTGACTAAACTGATCCACACAACAAACCCTCTCCACCCGATACCCCTCCCTCAAAAACGTCTCCAAATCCCTGGCCAAGCTGGTAGGCTTACAAGAGATATACACCATCTTATCCACCCCATACCCCACAATCTTCGGCAGCGCCTTCGGATGGATTCCATCCCTTGGCGGATCCAGCACAATGAAATCCGGCCTTTTCTCAATTTCGTCAATCACCTTCAGAACATCTCCTGCAATAAACCTGCAGTTTGTGATCCCATTCAGCTTTGCATTCTCTTTCGCGGCCTGCACAGCCTCCTCCACGATTTCAACCCCGATCACCTCTTTCGCCACCGGCGAAAGAATCTGTGAGATTGTCCCGGTTCCGCTGTACAGATCAAATACAGTCATGTCCTTTGTATCTCCAATATACTCCCTGGCCGTATTATAAAGCACCTCTGTCCCATAAGAATTCGGCTGAAAAAATGAAAAGGGAGTCACTTTAAACTTCAGCCCAAGAATCTCCTCATAGAAATAATCCTTCCCGTACAAGATCCGTGTCTCATCACTCTGCACCATGTCTGAAAGTGCATCATTTATAATATGAAGGAATCCCACAATCTCCCCTTCCAAAGGCAGCGCCAACAGTTCTTCCTTCAGCGGTTCCAGATCATAATCCTCCTGGCTTGTAGTAACCAGATTCACCAAAATCTCCCCGGTTGTATTGGCCCTTCTCAAAAGTAAATGTCTCAGATATCCCACATGCTGCATCTTCTTATAAAAGCTCACACCCCTGCTCCTGAAATACTCCCCCACACACCGCAGGATTTTCGTCATATCCTCATGCACCAGTTTACAGTCACATGCATTCAGCACATCGTAAGTGCTCCCCTTCTTATGCAGTCCCAGTGCCAGCGGTCCATCTTTATATTCATCGCCAAAGGAAAACTCCATCTTATTCCTGTAGGCAAACTCCATAGGACTTCCCTTGATGCCCTCAAACACATAATCAGGATTCCCGTCTGCGTCCACCTGCCCGGCATCTGCAATGGCCTTGTCCAGCAGATTTTTTATCTGCTCTGCTTTCATTTTCAGCTGATCTTCATACTCCATTGTCTGATACATACAGCCTCCGCAGTCCGGAAAAATACTGCACACTGGTTTCCGCTTTTCCAGAGGAGATTTTTCCAGCACCTCCAGGAGCCTTCCCTCCAGGCGGTCTCCTCTCTTTTTGTTGATCAAAAACCTCACCTTCTGCCCCGGAATACCATTTTTTACAGTCACAGTCTTTCCCTCTGCTACAACACGCCCCTTATTGGGGAAGTCTACTTTTTCAATAATTCCTTCGTAAATTTCTCCTTTTTTCAAAACTATTCCTCCCGATAATATTTAACAGAAAAAGAAGCTCCGGTTTCCCGAAGCTCCCTATTACTCTTTTTTATTTGTCTTCATCCTCGTCATCGTCTTCAAAATAATCATCGAAGTCATCGTCGAAGTCCTCTTCAAAATCTTCCAGATAATCCGGAGTGAAGAAACGGTATACTGCATATGCTATTCCGGCAACAGCAGCTACTGCTCCGATGATAGCCAGAATCCATAAGACGGTATTCTTATTTTTTTCTTCTTCTTTTTTCTGTAATGCTGTGATTAAATCCTCAATACGATTCATAGCCTGCACCATCCTCTCTTACTATGACATCCTGCACTTCTGCCCCGTTATCCGGAGTTGCTGCCGGCTGTCTGTCAATCTTGGCCGAATATGTTTCAAATTTCTTTATTATAGTATCCTGTAAAAAAACTTTCATTCGGCTTGTTTTTAATATTATATCACGATAGGCAAAATTTTACTATCCTTTATTCAATATTTTCATATTGATTTGCAGTAACTGATCACGGATCACTGTTCACATACTACCATTCTAATAGACGGTTTCCAAAATATTCCCCAAAGGAGTACCGCTCGAAGCGCAGAAAAATTCTGAGTTCACCCACGCCCAAATGCAATTTTCTGCATTTTGCATCCTTAAAGGTCTGATTTTCCTTAAAAGGCGAATCTATCTTAAAGGACGAATCTACCTAATAGGCAGAACTGTACTTCACAAAACGCATCACTATTCACAACACAAAAAGTAACTTAGCTGTTCCGTCATTCTGCTCCTTTACTACACTGTCCGCAGGAAATCCTTCAAACCCCAACAAAAACCCATCGCCAAAAACGAATTCACATGGATCTTTATACCTATCCATAAAGCTGCTGAACAGTTATGATTTACTTCCTTCATATATTTCCATTCCGTACCTGTGAACTGACCGGCCACGGAATTCGTCATAGAGCCAATCTCAACTCTATTCTCAGCTCTATTTCTTATCAGCTTCTGCAGATTTCTCAAATCCTATTCCACTTTTTTCAGTTTTGCAAAGGAGGCGAACATTTTCTTAGTTCCCGACTTGTCAAAATCCACCGTGACCTCATAGTCACGGCCGCCTTCTACAATACCTTTCACAACACCCACACCAAATTTGATATGCTTCACCGTATCGCCCACATCATAGGACAGCCCCGCAGACTTCTTCACCTCAAACTGTTTTGGTATGAATGCTGGCTGCTTGAATGCCTGCTTCATCTGCTTCATAGTATTCGGAAGTGGAATCTCTTTGATCTTCTGCTCCTTAAAGTCTCTGCCCAGGTCTACCAGTTCTCTTGGGATCTCCCTGATAAAACGGGACGGCTTGTTGTACTGTGTCTCCCCGCGGATCATTCTCTGCTGCGCACAGGTCAGCGTCAAATCCTTCATGGCCCTTGTGATTCCCACATAACAAAGCCTGCGTTCCTCTTCCAGCTCTGCCGGATCATCCGCAGTGATGGTCATATAACTTGGGAAGATTCCGTCCTCCATGCCTGCCAGATATACATAAGGAAATTCCAGCCCCTTAGCGCTGTGAAGAGTCATCAAAAGTACCTGGTTGCCATCTCCGTCCACAGTATCAATATCCGCGATCAATGCAACCTCTTCCAGAAATCCACTGAGTGTAGGATCCTCATTCTCCTCTTCATAGGAAACGATCTTGGTGATCAACTCGTCAATATTTTCAATCCTTGCGTCCGCTTCCTCTGTGCCCTCTGCCTTTAATTCCATCACATATCCGGTCTCTTCAATGATATCATTGAGCAGTTCAGAGGGAGAATAATACTCTGTCTTGCTTCTGAGGCTCTGGATAAATGTGACAAAAGGCTCAATTTTTGCCGCTGCCCTGCCAAGTGTGGAAATATTCTCCGCCTCTTTCAGTGCATTATAAAAGCTCATGTCATGCTCAGTCGCATAATCCTGCACCTTTGTCAGGGTAGTCGCTCCGATCCCGCGCTTCGGCACATTGATGATACGGCGTACAGCCAGGTCATCTCTGGCATTGTCCACAGTCTTCAGGTAAGCCAGCAAATCCTTGATCTCCTTTCTGGCATAGAAGTTAACACCTCCCACCAGCTTATAAGGAATATTAGCCATCAGGAATTTCTCCTCAAACAGACGTGACTGGGCATTGGTTCTGTACAGGATCGCACAGTCCTTATACTGGCAGTCCGCTTCCCGTACTTTCCTGCTGATATCTCCCGCAATGAATTCCGCTTCCTCATATGCATTCATGAACTGCCTGTAATGCACAAGGGACCCTTCCTCATTGTCTGTCCATAGAGATTTCTCTTTTCTTCCTATATTATTATGTATCACCTCATTGGCGGAATTAAGAATATTCTGGGTGGAACGGTAATTCTGCTCCAACTTGATCACCTTGGCATCAGAAAATACCTTCTCAAACCCAAGGATATTTCCGATATTTGCACCTCTGAATTTATAGATGGACTGGTCATCATCACCCACTACACATAGATTCTTATATTTGCTCGCCAGAAGACTTACAAATTTAAACTGCGCCGTATTGGTATCCTGATACTCATCTACCATAATATAGCGGAAACGTTCCTGGTAATAATCCAGCACATCCGGGCAGGCCTGGAACAGCTCCACTGTCTTAACGATCAGATCATCAAAATCAAGGGCGTTATTTTTTCTCAGCTCCTTCTGGTATTCTTTATAAGCCTGGGCTATTTTTTTCTTGCTGAAGTCTGACATATTATTCAGCTCATATTCCTCAGGAGTCACCAACTCATCTTTTGCAGAGGAAATGGCAGAGAGGATTGCCCTCTCCTTATGTACCTTCGTGTCAATCTGCAGACGTTTACAGATGTCTTTCATCAGACTTTTCTGGTCATCTGTATCATAAATTGTAAAATTATGGTCAAAGCCCAGCCTGTCAATGTATCTTCTCAGAATACGCACACAGCTTGAATGAAATGTAGAAACCCATATACTCTCTGCGCCGAATCCAACAATTTTATCCACACGTTCACGCATCTCGCCTGCTGCCTTGTTGGTAAAGGTGATTGCCATGATATTCCACGGATTCACTCCCTTTTCCTCGATCAGATAGGCGATCCTGTGAGTCAGCACCCTTGTTTTTCCTGATCCTGCTCCTGCCAGGATAAGCACCGGCCCCTCTGTATGAAGGACAGCTTCCTTCTGCTGGGGATTCAATGTGTCATATATACTCATAAAAATGTCCCTCCATAATTAAAGCCATAAAAAGCACACTTTGCGGACTTTCTATGGTTACGAATAAAAAGCACACTGTCACAGTTCACAGACCTGCACTTTCGGCAGGGCTGTGAACAGCAGCAGCATACTCTGTACTTTCTGTCTCCAGGTATCAAAACACCTGTTCCTACAATATAACACAGCTCCCCTGGGCAGGCAAGCATTTGCCCGGGATTTCTGTGGTTTTCAGAAAAATCCATTTAAAAATAGTATTAAAAACTATATAATAGGGCGTAGAGGTGATGAGATGACAATTGATACTAAAGATATGCTGAATAGTATTTTAGCCAGCATTTCCCGCATTGATTATATTAAACCCGAGGAGATTCCGGGCATTGATTTATATATGGATCAGGTAACTACTTTTATGGAGAGCCACCTGTCCGCATCCAAGCGCCACGCGGATGACAAGATCCTGACCAAGACCATGATAAACAACTATGCCAAAAACGATCTTCTCCCGCCGCCGGTGAAGAAGAAATATACAAAAGAACACTTACTGATGTTGACCTTTATTTACTATTTTAAAAACATTCTGTCCATCAGCGATATCCAGGTACTTCTCGGCCCGCTCACGGAAAAGTATTTCAATAAGGACGGGGAGATGAACCTGACAGAAATTTATGAGGAAATCATGCGCCTGGAGTTAAAGCAGATCGATCCGCTGACAAAAGATATTGTCCGCAAATACAAAATGGCCTGTGATTCCTATGAAAATGCAGAAGAAGAAAACCAGGATTTCCTGAAGAAATTCGCATTTATCTGCATGCTCAGCTTTGACGTATATGTTAAAAAGCAAGTGATTGAAAAATTGATTGACGATATGGCGGATTCCCATAAATAATACTTCAATCTCAGCAATTCAAAATGCTGTCCAGGGCAATACTCCCCCGGACAGCATTTTATATTCATTTTATCCAGTATTTGGATACTGGCTCTACTGTTTTTCTTATCAAACCCGGCTGAATTCAAAAAAGCAAATCAGGCCAAAAGGATCGCGGATGAAGTCTATTTCTTTCACAACGGAACCCTCTGGGAATCCGGCCCCAAGGACAACATCCTATCTGCACCTGCACGCCCGGAAACCAGACAGTTTCTGGATTTCTACGGCGCCTAAGCCAGAGGTACTTCCTATTCTCTTTTCATTTTATGTCTGAACACCAGCACAGCAGCCGCATCCACCACCACCGCATATGCCAGGACCCACAACAGTTCCGGCATGATCTTTCCGTATTCCCCCGAAAGCGCATACCTGCCCGCATCTACTGCATGCAGAAATGGCAGACTCTTTGCCAATTTTCCAAATGCACCTCCGACCATAGCCGGATCGAACCATGTACCGGAAAGCCATGCGCTTAAGTTGGTGAGCAGCGCACCGCAGGCACCTCCCACCTGTTTGTCATTGAACACGCTGCCGCAGAGCAGGCCAATACCGATAAACAACAGCGCTGCTGGTATGGAAACCACCACTGTCAGCAGTATATTCAAGCTGGCAGAAAGTCCCAGGAACAGTGCCGTCACAAAACAGATCAGTATCTGCACCACTGCCATGGGGATCAGCGGCAGCGTATATCCCGCAATAAAATCTCCAGCATCCATAGGTGAGGCAAAAAGCCGCATCATAAAGGAGCTTGATCTGTCTTTTGCAATGATCATGCCGGAAAACAGCGATATAAACGACATTCCGAATACAGCGATACCAGGGGTTAATTTATCCACATCAAATAAATCCACGGGTGCATTTGCCCCGATTAGGGATAAAAGAAGTAACAAAATAACAGGAAATCCAATACCAAATCCCAGAGTTGTCTTATCTCTCAAAATTTCCTTGGCGTTCCGTGATGCAAATGCCATTGTTTTCATGATAAACTCCCTCCCCTGCAAAGCACAACAAATGCCTCCTCAAATTTTTCTCTGCCGGCCTTCCTGGTCAGTTCCTCTGCCGTTCCCACTGCAAAAAGTCTCCCCCCGGACATAATTCCGATCCTGTCGGAAAGGCTCTCCGCCTCCTCCAGATAATGTGTAGTTAGCACCACGGTCACTTTGCCCTTCAATTCCCGGATCATATCCCACAGCTCCCTTCTCGCCAATACGTCCAGTCCCAGTGTAGGCTCATCCAGAAAAAGGATCTCAGGTTCTGAGATAAGTGCCATGGCAATGGACAGCCGCCTCTGCCATCCTCCGGAAAGCGTCCTGGCCTTTTTTCCTGCAATTTCACCAAGACTGCATCTTGCGATCATGTCCTTTGCCTTCCGGGCAGCTTCCTCTTTTTTGATCCCATAAATACCACAGATAAACTCCAGATTTTCTGATACCGTCAGATTTGGCGCGACTGCTGTTTCCTGAGGCGAAAGATTGATTTTTTCTTTCACCTTCATGGGGGCTGTCACCACGCTGTCACCCAGAAGCTTTGCGTCTCCGGCTGTGGGAGTAGTCAGGCAGGACAGCATTTTTATGGTCGTGGTTTTTCCTGCTCCGTTTACGCCAAGCAGCGCAAACAGTTCTCCCTGTTCCACAGAAAGGCACAGCTCATCCACAGCAGTCACATCCTTATATTTCTTTGTCAGATTGTTTGTCTCGATCGCCTTCATCAAATCTGCCCCCTTTCTCCAGAATTTCTTTGGCAAGCTCCATAAAGATTTCCGTCTTTACCATAGCCAGCCCCTGATCCTCATCTCCAAGCATCAAAAGGCTGTCACCCGGTTTGATCCCGAAAATATCTCTTGCTTTTTTAGGGATAACGATCTGTCCCCTCTCTCCCACCGTCACGGAACCAAATACATGTTTTCCTTTTGGCGGAATCTGCAGCCCCTCTTTTTTTGCCTGGTAATTTACCAGATTATCTATGCTTACCCCATACAATCCGGCAAGCGCCATGGTATTTTCAAGATCTGGCACAGTCTCACCGCTCTCCCATTTTGCCACTGCCTGACGGGAGACACCGATCTTCTCAGCTACCTCCTCCTGGGAGTAGCCCCTCTGCTTACGCAGTGTATTCAAATTCACAGAAATCATATTTTTCACACTCCTTTCCATTAAGTATAACGCTTGAATACGGATACTTCTACCAATCTGTGTTAACAGGATCTGTTATTTTCAGTTGCTTTCTTTATAATAAAAAGGAAAGGTATAGAGTAATCTGCCTGATCCTCTGCAGTCTCTCCATGCCTTTCCCGTATTTTCCATATCTATCTATATATCTCCGGATGCTCTCCCAGAATCCTTTCTGCCAGCTCTCTGCTCTCAGTACAAACCTCTTCCATGATCCTATCCACATCCGGAAATCTCCACAACCCCATATAGGACTTAAAGATCACATCCGGTATGCTTCCCTCCATCATCTCCAGGCTTTCATCATAGAGCACGAGGGTGCGTTCCATACTGACAGAAATAAAGTTGCCATACCATCCCATTTTTTCGGCTTCCTCATCCGACAGATCCGGCCTGTAGTTGTCGCGGATACTCATATAAGTCTCCACCCCGGACTGTGCGATCACATCGAGCAGTATATCATTGCGCAGTATATCCCGGTAAAAGGCCTCATATTTTTCTGAGGAAAACACCATGTAATTCAGATTGACAAGAAGCCCGGAATACAGGATCGGATTCCTGTGCCGGTTCACATACATCTTCGCAAAAGCGGCAAATCTGTGATACATCCGCTGTACGATCTCCAGCGCAATATCACGTTTTGTCTTAAAATGATAAGCTACCAGCCCCAGGCTCACATCAGCGGCAGCCGCAATCTGCCGCATACTTGTCTTCTCATACCCTTGTTCTATAAAAAATCCTCGCGATACTTTCAGAATCTCTTCCTTTTTATTTTCCTGTTTTTTCCCTTCTCCAGCAGATGTTCCCATAAATACTTCCTCAACTTTTCTTTAATATTCCGGCACTCCCATAATATCAGTCTTATTTTTAGAAGTCAACAATAATTGTCCACTTTCTGCTGTGGCCGGGCTGACCCGGGATTTTACTTCGCACGGCGAAGCTGACGTTCATTCTGTTTTTCACAGAAACAGGAAAATCTCTCTGCTGAAACAGAGAGATTCCCCCTTGATCGTATATAAAAATCAAAACCTTATTTTTCCTATCTGCAGCTGCAGTCAATGGCATCATTCGGACAGTTCATGGCACATCGGCCGCACTCCAAACATCCGAAATGTTTGATCTCATATTTCCCGTCAGCCGTTGGATGGATCACATCCTCCATACAGACCTCCTCACAGGTGCCGCATCCCACACAGCGCTCCTGATCGATCACATAGGCCCAGGGACGGACTTTGGCACCGCCGAAGCAGAAACGCAGACGGCAGACAATGTCGTCCTCGGGAAGATGAAAAATCTCACCCTCCCCGCTGTCCAGGATAAAGATACGGAACATATCCAGATCTTTCCTGTAAAGTGCCTTGGTTCCCGGATTCAATTCCCAGTATTTCGCATAGATCTCAGGGTGTTCTTCCGGGTCTATCTCTGTCACATGGGCATTCAGTCTAACACTTGCAGACAGACGTTTCACGGTATCTCGGATAATGGTTCCCACCAGATATGGATTTTTCTGAAGCTCATAATATACGGGCTTTCCCTTTGCAATTCCTATATAAAAGTTTCCTTCATCGTCCAGATAGTGCACTTCCAGTCCTCTGGCTGTGGGCATCTTCCCGTCAATCGCGGTTGTGCCGAACACCATATATCCCACTTCATGGACAAACTGAAATGCTGCTTTTTTTATTTCTTCATTGGAGCTTTCCTCCGTCAGCCCCAGAGCCGGAGCCGGATTAAAATCTGACATTACAATACCTCCCAATCTGAATTTTATCTCTGGTATCCCCTATGCTTCCTCGTAGCTGACTTCTATCTCCACCTTGTGGAACTTCTGACGGATCAGCGGATAAATACATGCCACAGCCAGATAAGTCAAAATTCCGATAACATAATTCATATGGATCTCCAGACACTCATAGTAAACAAATGCCGCACTGACAAGGGCACCCATGACACATAAAAATGTATACAGTTTATCATTGATATGGAACTGGGAGCGTTTCCAGATTTCCGGTATTTTCTTAGGCATGGTGATAATAGCCAGGCACAGAATGACCTGTACACAGTTAGCCAGGGTGTTTCCGATATTTGCAATATCTCCCACATTCATGCCGCTTAAAATAATAACTGAACAGAGTACATAAATTGTCAGGATGATATAATGGGGTGTACCGAACTTGTCATTACGTTTTGCAAAAAACTTCGGCCACCATCCATCTTCCGCGGCCTGTGCGATGGGGGCCTGCAGCCATCCCAGGTTTGCGTTCAGAGATGTCACCAAAGCTACCATTGCGCCGCCCACGATAAAGAAAATATACAGCGGAGTGGGCAGGATTTCTCTTGCCACCTTGGACAGGTTCTGGCCTGCAACATGTTCCACCGGGAACACACCTGCTGCAACCACACCTACACCGATGTAAAGGATCGTAACGATCACAGTTCCGACAACGATACAAAACGGAATATCCTTCTTGGGGTTCTTGGCCTCACGGCTCATATTGATTATAAAGGTAGCGCCGCTGGTAGCCATGGACAACAATGCTGCTGCAGACATAACTCCCGTGAATCCGTTCGTGAAAAATTGATTCTCATTAAAATATCCCGGTTCCAGATGGATGATTCCGAAACCTGTAAAGAGAAGCAGCGCAATTACCAGAACAATTACCAGCAGATATTGTACTTTCGCAGCCACCTGGATTCCGCAGAGATTTAAGACCACGAATATGGTCAGGATAGCGAAGGCCACGATCTTGCCGTTGATCTCCGGAAACGCGGAGAGCACGTAGTCCGCAAAGGATGCAGAATACATGGTCGCGCCAAAAAAGTAACTGACAAACACTACAGAATACAGTCCGGCGAACCACTTGCCGCCGAACATGGCTGCCTGCGTATAGAATCCGCCGTTCATACGGATCGTACCTGATAAAAAGAACTGCGGCAGTGCCACAATAGTTACCATAACCGCACAGATAATATAGGACAGTAAAATAGAACGCCCTGTGATCCCAATGGCAAGACCGGTCATTGTCATAACACCGCCGCCAATTACGTTACCGATTGCAATCGCCAGCAAATCGCCGCGACCTAAACTTTTTGAACCATCAGCATTTGTTTTAGCCATAAATATTCACCTCTCACACTCAGCCCAAACCTCAAGTTTCCCCTTTTTCCTTCAAACGGCAGATCAATGCCGTATCCGCCTGCGGACATTTTGTATAACAGATGCCGCAGTCGTCGCAATCCATTTCTTTTATGTAATATTTCCCGTCTTCCTTCTGATGGATCGCGCGTTCCACACAATTTTCCTGACAGACACCGCAGCCCACACACTCCTCGGTGATCCTATAAGTCATGGGTCTTATCTCATCTCCGCCGAATGCAAAACGCAGACGCCGTATTCTCTCATTGGCGTACAGATGGAAAATCTCTCCTTCCCCTCTGTCAAGCTTGTAAAGAGCCACTATGTCAAAATTCTTCCGGTACATCTCTTTTGTACCGGGATTCAGTTTGAAAAACTCATCCCAAACTGCCTGGTCTTCTGTCTCGCTGACCCATGCACTCAAACGCAGAGAATATCTCTCATCTATCAGCGTATTCAGCACTAACTGAGGACGTTTGCAGAGTTGTTCATATGTGGGTTTCCCCTTGGATGTCATGAAATACAGATTCCCGTCACTCAGGCGGTTAAAATCCAGTATCCTGTTCTCCGGCTGGCCGTCGTTCACAGTTGCCGCCGGCATAAAACGTATCTTACCAATCAGTGCAAATGCCTTCTCCCGGATTTCCTCCATGGTATTGACATCTGTAAGACCCCATAAAATATCTTTTTCTTCCATACGCGTAACCCCTTTATCTACTTGCTCTCTCCTACCTCAATGAACTTTCCGCCGATATTCTTTACAATCTTGCCGGCCTGTTCTCTCACATATTCACTGGTGAGCAGAATCGTCATAAAGCAGTGGGGACGAATGATTTTTTTGTAAACGATCGGACAGTGTTTTACTCCTGCGGGACAGTAGATACATGTATTTTTTGTGATGGTGTAAGGCTCTCCGTCAATATAGAAATCCGCTTCCCCCCACACAGCATTAATGTCATCTCCCACCCCGTTGTAATTGGGCATGAAAAATACCAGCTCATCCACGTCATGTACATGTTCATCCACATAAGGATTCTTATTAGGAATCTCATAGAACCAGGACAGGCTCATATTCACCTTGCAGTCAGGAAACAGATCTGAGGAGCTGTATGTCTGCCCCAATGTTCTTCCTGTCTTGATATCTCCTTTGTCGTCCCTTTCATCGTCCATTACCGGCGGTACATAATCCGGAGAAATAATAAGATGTTCCCATTTTCTATTACCCATTTTCTTACCTCCCATAAGCAGCCCCTGTTTGGTGTGCACTTCCAAAAAGAGCTGAATTTCAAATGCCTTTTCCAACTGAACGCGTTCAGTTTGTTCTTGCCTCTATTATACTGAACATGTTCAGTTGTGTCAAGTAAAACACTGTCTTTTTATCTCGTTAAAGTGCCGTCCGTTACTGTCTGACTGTAAAAAGTAACAGATTTCCCGGTATTGTAATGATATGAAAAAAGAAAAGCCGGAACTTTTAAAAGTTCCGACTGCATCTTCTTATACTTTTATTTCTTTTGATACTTACGTTTCTTTTTTACACTTCAGCTTTTTTACGCTTCTGTTCCTTTTTTATATTTCTGTTTTTTACACTTCTGTTTCTTTTTTATATTTCTGTTTTTTACGCTTCTGTTTCTTTTTTATATTTCTGTTTTTTACACTTCTGTTTCTTTTTTATATTTCTGCTTTTTTACACTTCTGTTTCTTCTTTTTTGTCTGCTATTCTTTCAAAGACCATCTCATATCCGTCATTGCCGTAGTTCAGACTTCTGTTTACACGGCTAATCGTGGCTGTGGAAGCCCCTGTCTTCTCAGAGATATCCAAATATGTTCTCTTATCCTTCAGCATCTTAGCAACCTCAAAACGCTGTGAAAGGGAAAGAATCTCATTTATTGTACACACATCCTCGAAAAAGAGATAACACTCTTCTCTGTTCTTTAAACTGAGGACAGCATCAAACAGGGAGTCTACTGCCTCCGTATGAATTTTCTTGCTCATATACATACATTCTCCTTATTGTTTAGTTTTCACCCCAAGTGTAGTAACACATCACCCGTATATATAGTAGCACACTAAAATTTTAAAGTAAAGCAGTCTTGTGCACTTTTTTTATACTAAAGTATTAAAATTTTATTAATTATTGTTTTTATGCACATATTTCTTCAATTCTTCAACAGAACGGTTCACGATCAGTTCCTCCGGAAACTGCATTTCCTCTACTATCTTTTCTGAATAGCAGCGGCAGCCGATCAGTTCGTCCACATGCGCATCGCTGTTCATGACTATAGGGACCTGATATTCCATACAATACCGGAGCATTGTTTTCACATTTTCCTCCCCGTTCTCCCTGCTGCAGCGTGGGTCCAGAGAGTTGTTGTTCAGCTCCAACAGTACATGGTGCTCCTTTGCAGCCTGCACAAGCGCCAGAAAATCTACCGGGTAGCGACCGTCATCCGGGTGCCCGATTATATCCACATAGGAATTTTTCATTGCTCCCAGATATGCCTGGGTATTCTCTTCCCTGGATCCAGGCTTTATCGTAGGGATATGCATGCTGGCTATGACGATATCCATCCGTTTTAAAAGGCGTTCTTCCATATCCAGGGTTCCGCTGTGATCCATAATATTGGCTTCAACGCCAAAGAGCATCTCCACCCCAAACATCCGGCGGTTCAGCATTTTTGTATTATCAAAATAAAATCCATTGCAGGTACCCGGCATAGCAACTCCATGCTCTGTAATTCCCAGCAGTTCCAATCCCTTTTCAGAAGCAGCCATTGCCATCTCACGAATCGTATTGTATGCATGCCCGCTGGCAAGGGTATGGGTATGCACATCCAGAACGTATTTCATTTTTTTCACCTCATATTTGACAATAGAAAACTTAAGATCCTGTCTTTTCATCACACTCCAAAATGGAGCGTGCAGATTGTGGGAATGAATTTTCGGACACAATCCGGTACTGCACCGGCATTAATATAATGCGGTACTGGGACAGTATATCACACTTTGCCGCGGGAAAGCAACACCAGTGTTCTTCCCACACACAGGATTCTTTGACGGACTGGAAGATGCGGAAGGGTTTTTAAGCAAAAACAAACTGCTGTCACGGGCTTATGAGAATCCCTGTGACAGCAGTCATCGCTGTATTTCACCAAGCCGGTATTCCCTATCCGACTGGCTCTTTATTTGATCAGTTTATCATTTATGAAATAGTCAAACAGCTTCCCTGTTTACTAGTACATCGTAAATTAAATGACTTCACTATCACTGAGAATAATTTTTCGAGAGTGCAGGCGCAAAAACGTAGGCGTAGCGGGCTACGTTGAGGCTTTTGCACCTGTGCTATCGGAAAATCGGGCCAGTAAATAGGGTAGTTATTTAATGAACGATGTACTAGTCTTAATTCCTGATATACTAGATGATCTCACTGAAAAGATCTTTAACTGTGGGATAAATCTTTGCGAACTTGCGGTATTTCTCCTCGTATTTTGCAGCCAGTTCCGGTTCCGGCTCCACTGTGTCGATCACCTTCACGATTTTGGCAGCAGCATCCTCTACGGAAGCAAATTCCCCATTTGCCACAGCAGCCAGCATAGCGCCGCCCAGGGCCGGGCCTTCCTCGGATTCAATGACATCCACCTTGATATTTAATATATTGGCGATCATTTTTTTCCACAGAGGACTCTTTGCTCCGCCGCCGCAGATTTTTGTACGCTCAATCTTGACGCCCAGAGATTTGGCAACCTCAAAGGAATCACGGATAGCAAAGGCAACACCTTCCAGTACGGCCTGCGTCATATCAGCTCTTGTACTGTCCATGGTCAGGCCGATAAAGGTACCTCTGGCATTGGGATTGTTGTGAGGAGAGCGCTCTCCCATCAGATACGGCAGGAAATACACATTGTTCTCGCCCAGCTTCTCGATCTTGGCCTGTTCTCCTGCGTAATCCTTGGTTCCGATGATCTCATCCATCCACCATTTGTTGCAGGACGCAGCACTGAGCATACAGCCCATCAGATGATAGCATCCGTCAGCATGAGCAAAGGCGTGAAGGGCATTGTTGGGGTCCACACCAAAATCTTTACTGGAGATAAAGATGGTTCCGCTGGTTCCCAGAGAAATATTACACATTCCGTCACCTACGGTTCCCGTACCTACAGCCGCAGCAGCGTTGTCACCTGCACCTGCCACGATCTTACAGGAGGCCGGAATTCCCAGCTCCTCTGCAAGCTCCGGTTTCAGCGTGCCCACAGTCTCATAGCTTTCAAAGAGTTTCGGCATCTGCTCTTCTGTGATACCGCAGATATCCAGCATCTCCTTAGACCAGCAGCGGTTCTTTACATCAAGAAGCAGCATACCGGATGCGTCTGACATATCACAGCAGTGTGTACCTGACAGTTTGTATGCCAGATAATCTTTCGGAAGCATGATTTTTTTGATCTTCTTAAAGTTTTCCGGTTCGTTTTCCTTTACCCACAGGATCTTGGGTGCGGTAAAGCCGGCAAATGCAATGTTGGCTGTATACTGGGACAGCTTGTCTTTTCCTATTACCTGGTTCAGATAGTCTGTCTCCTTGCCTGTTCTTCCGTCATTCCATAGAATAGCCGGACGGATCACGTTGTCCTGCTCATCTAAAATAACAAGTCCGTGCATCTGTCCGCCGAAGCTGATACCTGCCACCTGGCTCTTATCACAGTCTGCAGTCAGTTCCCTGATGCCCTCCAGACTTTCTCTCCACCAGTCTTCCGGCTTCTGCTCAGACCAGCCGGGATGAGGGAAGGAAAGAGGGTACTCCCTGGAAACGATCTTCTCTATTTTTCCTTCGCCGTTCATGAGAAGCAGTTTTACGGCAGAAGTTCCTAAATCCACGCCAATATATAACATGATTGATTCTCCTTTATCTCTTAAACTAAATACAGTATTCTTCTGAAATGCATGTTCAGATAGAGGCTGCTCTTGCGGGCAGCCTCCTGATTTTGTCAGCAGATATTTTTATGCAAATGGATTCTCTGTTGGATACAGAACACCTTTTGGCTGGTTGTAGTTGATTTCTTCCACTTCCACGCCTAAATATTTGAATACTTCATATAATGCTTTTCCAAAGTGACCGAAAGCCACAGCTCCGTGATGCGGATAGTTCTTCTCCACCAGAACGTGACGGTAGAAACGTCCCATCTCCGGAATGGCGAACACACCGATGGCACCAAAGGAACGTGTTGCTACAGGCAGAACCTCGCCCTGTGCAATGTAAGCGCGCAGTTTGCAGTCTGCTGTGCTCTGCAGACGGTAGAATGTGATCTCACCGGGAGCGATATCACCTTCCAAAGTACCCTGTGTCACTTCCTCCGGAAGTGTTCTTGCCATGATCATCTGATATTTCATGGAGCAGAAGGACAGTTTTCCGGATGCGGTATTGCCGCAGTGGAAGCCCATGAAGGTATCTTTGTGTGTATAGTCGTATTTGCCTTTGATCTCGCCTTCATACATGTCAGCCGGTACTGTGTTGTTGATATCCAGAAGTGTAACGGCATCCTGGCTGATAACAGTTCCCAGATATTCGCTCAGAGTTCCCCAGATATCCACTTCACAAGATACAGGGATTCCGCGTCCTGTCAGACGGCTGTTCACATAGCAGGGAACAAATCCGAACTGCGTCTGGAATGCAGGCCAGCATTTTGTAGTCAGAGTCACATATTTTCTGCATCCCTTGTGAGCTTCTACCCAGTCAAGCAGTGTAATTTCGTACTGAGCCAGTTTCGGAAGAATCTCCGGTTTCATATTGCCTTCGCCCAGTTCGCTCTCCATATCTTTTACAACATCCGGGATACGCGGGTCGTCAGCATGGTTTTTATAGCTCTCAAACAGGTCTAATTCGGAATTTTCCTCGATCTCAACGCCCAGGTCATAGAGACGTTTGATCGGTGCGTTGCATGCCAGGAAGTTCTGAGGACGCGGTCCGAAGCTGATGATCTTCAGGTTCTTCACTGCTACCAGCGCACGGGCAATCGGTGCAAAGTCTGCGATCATTTCTGCCACTTCTTCCGGTGTTCCTACCGGATATTCCGGAATATATGCTTTTAAGTTACGCAGTTTCAGGTTATAGCTTGCATTCAGCATTCCGCAGTATGCGTCACCACGGCCCTGAACCAGATTGTCTCCTCTTTCCTCTGCGGCAGCTACTACCATAGATGGTCCGTGGAAATATTTTACCAGAAGGGTCTCCTCTGTCTCAGGTCCAAAGTTACCAAGATAAACAACCAGTGCGTTACAGCCTGCTTCACGCAGCTCTTTTAAAACTTTCTGCATGTCAGTCTCGCTCTCTACAACGGTGGGACATTCGTAAATCTCTCCTTTGTAGGATGCAACAACTGCTTTTCTTCTGTTCTCTGACAGTGACATTGGGAAACAGTCACGGCTTACAGCCACGATACCCAGTTTTAATTCCGGCATGTTTGCTAAATTCATAATTCTTATCCTCCTGAATTTTATGTTGCTGTTTTCTTTTTATTTGTTTTCTGGTTTCCGGTTATCAGTCTTTTACAGACAGGTTCTCACCGATCAATCCCTCGAACGCGCCTTCGATCTTGGCGTCTTTGTGGGCGATCAGCCATTTGTTTCTGGCAAAGAGAAGTTTGTCCTCACCGGTGTTGTTCTGAACAGCAGGTGCCTCTGTGTTGGTCCCTTTGGGAAGAATAACTGCTGTGCAGAATTTATTTCCGTTTACATTACATGGAGCATAGTGCAGAGTAGTGGCATAGACTTCGATCACGGTTCCTGCCGGTACTAAAAATGCTTCCATTTTAGATGTGTCATATGTATTGTCTGCTTCGATGTCCTGCTCTCTTCCGAGAATCAGGATCAAATCTGTCAATGCCACGTTCACCTCACTGTCTCTGTGGTATTCCACAGCATTCAGCAGGTAGTTGCTTCCGTTGCAGTAGCCAATCTGGATGGGCATTCCGCCGAACAGGCTGTAAGCGATCTTCTCTGCACAGTCACAGGCTTCCAGCTTCTCATCCGATGCGACATAGATGACATCATCCGGCTTCGGAGTTTCCTCCAGCGCTTTCAGAAGACTGCTCACATCAAGACCTTCCACGACCTTACCATAAGCCTTGAATTCGGCATCCCTGACATTTAAAATTTTCATGGGAATTGACCTCCTTGGGAATTAGTTTATCCATTAAACTATATACTCATGCTACCATTGACAGGAAGAAAAATCAAGTTGTTTTTTCAAAAATTAATAAGTTTTTTTGAAATAGGGAGTCAGGATGAACAGATCCGGAGAGAAACAACAAAAAAACAAGACGGAATCCATAGCATCCTGCATTCCGTCTTGTTTTCCTTTCCCAAAGAGAGTGGAAATTTATTTTCACTTATTTTAATACGATATCCTTTTCAAAATACGTCTTAGAAATTTCTGTCAGCGTCCCGTCCTTTATCAAAGGCTTCAAAGCCTGGTTCTCGATAGCCGGAATCAGACAGCTTCCCTTTTTGCCAAATACAGCAAGCTCTGTATATTCCACCTCTTCTCCCAGTTTATCCCGTACCTTTGAGACATCTGCGTATGCTTTGGTGGCAGAGTAATATTTTTGATTCCAATCGGTTATGCCTACCGTGGAGATAACACAGTCATACAGATCAGCATCCAGGGAATTCAACAGATTCTCTTCTGTTGTGTCTATGATTTCCAGGGACAGTCCCAATTTTTCCGCTATTTTTGTAGCTGTATCAGGGGCAAAACCTGCTGGTTTGGCTGTTTTTTCATCCACGTAGCCCATGGAGCCATCCTTTAAATTGATGCCCACTTTCAGGACACCTTTTTCTATGGTTGTGATCTCCCCATCCCCTTCACAGTCTTTCGGGGTTCCGCATCCGGCCAATGCTGCGGCTGTCAGAACTGCTGCTGCCAGAGCACAGACTATACGGCGGATTTTATTTTTCTTCAATTGTAACCACCTCATTCTTTGTTTTCCAATTTGCAAATACCTATGAAAAAACATAACATGCTCTGCTCTTTTTGTCAAATAGCTGTGAAAATATTAAGAAAGACAGAAAGAGGATCGTCTTGACAGGAACAAAATACGAACATTTGTTTTTTTACTTGTAAAAGATTTTTCCTTTTGGTATGATAATAGAAAGCAAACAACGGAAAGGTTTCTGGATATGAATGCATGGAATGGAAAACCCTATCACTCTTTTGACTATATGCTGAAAGAGCGGTTTTCGGAAAAAGTTTATAAAGTGGCATTGAATGGGGGGATGACCTGCCCCAACCGGGACGGCACCCTTGACAGCCGCGGCTGTATCTTCTGCAGCGCGGGAGGTTCCGGAGATTTTGCGGGTGACAGGAGGCTGTCTGTCACACAACAGATCAATGAGCAGGCTGACAGAATACGCAGCAAACGAAATGCCTCTCACTTTATCGCTTACTTTCAGGCCTATACCAATACCTACGCACCTGTGGAATATCTCCGGGAGATTTTTACGGAGGCTGTTTCAAATCCCGATATTGTGGCGTTGTCCATCGGGACCCGGCCTGACTGTCTGGGAGATGATGTTCTGGAACTTCTGAGCGAATTAAATGAGCAGAAGCCTGTATGGGTGGAGCTTGGACTGCAGACCATGCATGACAGCACTGCCGCATACATCAGAAGGGGATATCCCCTCTCTGTTTTTGAGGACGCGGTACGCAGGCTGAGAGCATTGGATCTTGAGGTTATCGTGCATACCATTCTGGGACTTCCCGGTGAAACAAAGGAAGATATTCTGGAGACTGTCTCCTATTTAAATACACAGGATATCCAGGGGATCAAGCTGCAGCTTCTTCACATCCTGAAAGGCACAGACCTTGCAAAGGAATATGAGGAGGGCAGATTCTCTGTATATACAATGGAGGAATATATCGATCTTGTCATAGCCTGCCTGGAGCACCTTTCTCCCCGCATTGTGATACACAGACTCACCGGGGACGGGCCGAAGGAGCTTCTCTTAGCACCGCTCTGGAGCAGTGCCAAGAAAACAGTCCTCAACACACTGCACCATGAGTGCAAAGTCAGGGGGAGTTATCAGGGACGGCTTTACACTGATTCCAATGTACACCAGATGGCATAAAAAAGGAGGATTCTTTATGGCTGAACCACTCACTTTATACAAACTGATCATACTATACATGCTGCAGAAGGTGGATTTTCCACTGAGCAATGCACAGATATCAGGATTTATACTGGACAAAGGATATACAAACTACTTTCATCTCCAGCAGGCGATCTCTGAACTGATCGAATCCGGTCTTGTACGTTCAGAGACTGTGCGCAATGCCTCATATCTGAAGATCACAGATTCGGGGAATCAGACATTGGAATACTTCGGAGAAGAAGTCTCCGATGAGATCAAAAAAGACATCGAAAAATTCTTCCTTGAAAATTCCATGGAACTGAAGGAAGAACGCTCCGCTATGGCTGACTACTACAAAAGCGATAAGGAAGGATATCTGGTGCGCTGCCAGGCGAAGGAAAGAGATATCCCCCTCATAGATATGACACTCACCGTACCCACAAAGGAAGCCGCTGAGGCTCTGTGCGCGGCGTGGAAAAACAAAAGCAAACAGGTATATGAAAGCCTGCTGGATATGCTCCTGTGAGTATTCCGTAACTTATGGCATATTGCTGTGCCATAAGTTACCGGATGCCCCGGTCATATCCGGCAGGCTTTCATTGGCCCTTCATTGACCTTCATTTGCCCTTCCGTATCCTGTCCAGATGATCCTTAATGTTCTTTTCGTAACCGTTTTCTGTAGGCTCATAAAACCTACTGCCCAGTATCTCTGTTGGCAGGTACTGCTGTTCCACATAGTGATTCGGATAGTCATGGGCGTATTTATATCCCACGCCGTGTCCCAGTTTTGCAGCCCCTTTATAATGGGAATCCTGGAGGTGGGGCGGCACTGTGGTACGGACGTTTTTTACGGAATCCGCGGCCTGGAATACCGCCATGCAGGCGGCATTGCTCTTCGGTGCGCTGGCCACATAGGTCACAGCCTGGGAAAGGGTGATCTGTGCCTCCGGCATGCCCAGTCGCTCCACTGCCTGCGCTGCCGCCACTGCCACAACTAATGCCTGAGGATCTGCATTACCCACATCCTCTGAGGCACATATCATGATCCTTCTGGCTATGAATTTGATATCTTCCCCTGCATACAGCATTTTGGCCAGGTAATAGACCGCTGCATCCGGGTCAGAACCCCGCATACTCTTTATAAACGCAGATACCGTATCGTAATGATTATCCCCGGTTTTGTCATAACGCACTACCCGCTTCTGAATACACTCTGAGGCCACGTCAAGAGTCACATGTATCTTTCCGTCTGCCCCTTTTTCCGTGGTCAGTACCGCCAGTTCCAGGGCGTTTAATGCTGCTCTGGCATCTCCGCCTGCGATATCTGCCAGAAACTCTCTGGCATCCTCCTCCAGCTCCACATCATAGCTCCCCATCCCCTTCTCCACATCAGTGGCAGCCCGGATCAGGAGTCTGCTGATATCCCGGCGCTCCAGCGGCTTCAGCTCAAAAACAATGGAACGGGAGATCAGGGCGCTGTTGACTTCAAAATAAGGATTCTCCGTGGTGGCTCCTATAAGGATCAGGGTTCCGTCCTCCACAAAAGGCAAAAGGTAATCCTGCTGCCCCTTATTGAACCGATGGATCTCATCAATAAAAAGAATCGTCTTTTTCCCGTACATGCCCAGATAGTCCTGAGCCTTTTTCACCACTTCCTCCATATCCTTTTTTCCGGCAACTGTTGCGTTCATCTGTTGGAACTGAGCGCTGGTGGTATTGGCAATGACCTTTGCCAGTGTGGTCTTTCCCGTGCCCGGAGGCCCGTAGAAAAGTACACTGCCCAGCTTGTCTGCTTTTATGGCACGGTAAAGCAGCTTTCCTTTACCGATGATATGCTCCTGCCCCACCACCTCTTCCAGCGTTGTGGGACGCATCCTGGAAGCCAGGGGAGATTCATTTTCCAGAGTCTGTTCTTTCATATAATCAAATAGATCCATTATTTTCTCCTTATTCCAGCAACAGTTCATCCACTGTCACAAATTGGTATCCCTCCTCAGTAAGTGTATCTGCGATCTGCAGGGCAGCTTCCACGGAGGTGTCAAAAATATCATGCATTAAAATAATATCACCTTCCTCCACATCTTTCACTACCCTTTTTACAATTTTTTCTGTATTTTGCGTTTTCCAGTCCAGAGAATCCACATTCCAGGACACGGGGATCATGGTGATGCAGAAATCCAGGTTCTTTTTCCATGCACCGTATGGGGGACGCACAAAAGAAGAATATGTTCCTGTTGTTTCATATATCTTGTTGCACCCTTTCAGCACTTCGTCTCTTGCCTTAGACTCTGATAATTTGTTGAGCTGTACATGATTATAAGTGTGGCTGCCGATCAGGTGTCCCTCATCCTGGATTCTCTTTACAATATCCTCATTTCCCTCTATGTTCTTGCCTATCAGAAAAAAGGTGGCGTGAATACCGCGTTTTTTCAGGCCGTCCAGAAGTTTTGGCGTATAGACCGCGTGAGGGCCGTCGTCAAAGGTCAGGGCAATCTTGGGATGTTCCTCATCTGACAGTTCTCCTGCAGTCTGTATATCCATCTTTCCAACGGACTCTGTACCGTATTTCAGCGCCCCCACTGCTGTCAGTACCAGTAGGACTGCCAGGCAGAGCCATGTTTTATTTTTACTCATATCGCAACTCCGGCCAAACTGTTCCTTCTATTTATATGTCTTTATTTTCGTGAAAAGACTTTCTCTTCACACGTCAATATGATAAAATATCAAAATAATGTTTTTACAATATATATAACAAACCATACAACAAAAGGCCGAAAATAGTTACTGTTCGCAGATTTGCGCATTTGCAGGGCTGCGAATCGTAACGGGAAATGCTTTAAGATGCTGCCGGCCGAGGGAGGGAGTTTTCACATGACATTAGACGTATTATCTTCACTGGCCATCTATGCCCTGGTGACGGGATGGTCGCCCGGTCCCAACAATGTACTGCTTCTGAGCACCACAGGGCAGTTCGGACTGAAACGAAGCATGAAACTGATCACCGGTATATGGACCGGTTTTTTGACTATTATGCTTCTGTGTGCAGGCTTCAGTGTAGGGTTGGGCAGATTTCTGCCCGGAGTGGTTCCCTATCTGAAATACATAGGCGCCGCTTATATCCTGTATCTGGCATTTACAGTTCTCAAAAGAAAGCCTGTCCAGGCCGATGATGGCACAGGCAAAGCGCCGTCCTTCGCCTCAGGATTTCTCCTGCAGTTTATCAACGTAAAGGTTATCCTGTATGGCATCTCCGCTCTGAGCAGCTATGTTCTTCCCTACGAAAGCGGTATTCCGTCTCTGATCTTCTTTGCCTTTTTCCTGACCTTTTTCGGTGCAACGGGAAATCTGGTCTGGGCTATCATCGGAAGCATATTTCAGAAATGGTACAATAGATATTATAGAGTGTTCAATATCGTAATAGCGCTGCTGCTTCTGCGCTGTTCTGTAAAACTGATTCTGTAAGGCTGTTTCTGCAAAGCTTTTTTTGCAAAGCTGTCTCTGTCAAATTGATTTTGTATTCAACAGTATCTCTACATATGTTCATAAAAAACTGCCGTCGGTGCGGTTCCATTTCACGGAACCTATCACCAGCGGCAGTTTTTCTTTTATTATTTCGTATTCGTTACAAATGCGTTGACTAATTCCTGTCCGTCGTCATATCCCTGTGATTTCAGTTCTTTGACAAACCAGTCCTCAATCCCGTCAACTGCTTTTTTGAAGGAATCAATGTCCAGATCTTCATACTCTGTAATCTTCACGCCGTTCTTTTCTGCCCAGCGTTTCTTGATCTCATTATCTCCGGCCCGGTTGATCTCACGCTCATATTTTACTGCTTTTGCTCCGGCTTCATCCACTACCTTCTGCTGTTTTGGTGTCAGACTGTCATACAGCTTCTGATTGATACAGAAGAACAGGCAGTCATAGTTGGCATTCCACATAGAGCAGTATTTCTGCACTTCCTGTACACTGGCTGCATCTATAGCCGGAAGGGGATTTTCCTGTCCCTCCACAGTATTCTGCTGCAGAGCCGTATAAGTCTCTGACCAGTTCATATTGGTGGCGTCAGCCCCCCATCTCTTATAGCATTCCATGAGCAGATTAGAGCCTGCCACACGGATCTTCAGGCCTTTCATGTCCTCTGCGGATTTGATATCCCGGACAGAATTGGTCAGCTCCCGGAAGCCGTTCTCAGCCATACCCATACAGTGCAGGCCGTATTCTCCAAGGATTTCCTTCATCTTCTCTCCGCCTTCTCCATCCAGTTTTTTGTCCGCGTCTTCAACTGACTGGAACAAAAACGGAATGGAAACCACATTGAAACGAGGGTCAAAGGCCGAATAGATCAAATTGGAATGCATGGATATCTGTACCGGGTCACCATCCATCAAAGCCTGAATGCCCTCCGACTGGTTTCCATTGGTGAGCTGATCGGCTGCATAGACGTTTACCTTCACTTTGCCGCCTGTGGCCTGTTCCATCAGTTCCCCGAATTTTTCTCCGGCTTTTGCCCAGGTGCTTGTCTCTGTGGTGGAGCAGGCAAAATTCCAGGTCTGCTCACTCCAGTCCAGATCACTGGAATCTTCCATCGTATACTCTGCGGCGCTTCCCTCCTCAGAAGTAAATGCAGCGATCAGTTCGCTGACCTCTGACTTATCATAACCTTCTTTTACAAGTTCCTGTTCATACCACTGGGGAATGTCTTCCACAGCTTTTTTGAAGGAATCAATATCCAGATCCTCATAGGCAGTCACATCCATACCGTTTTCTGTCTGCCAGCGGTTCAGGATCTCATCATCCCCGGCGCGGTTGATCTCCCTCTCATACTGTACGGCCTTCTGCCCGATCTCATCCACAACCTCCTGCTGCTTGGGCGTCAGCTTGTCATAGACTTCCTGATTGATGCCAAAGAAGAGACAGTCATAATTGGCGTTCCAGAGAGAACAGTATTTCTGTACTTCCTGTACACTGGCCGCATCTATTGCCGGAAGGGGATTTTCCTGCCCTTCCACAGTGTTCTGCTGCAGGGCTGTGTAAGTCTCTGACCAGTTCATGTTCGTCGCGTCAGCGCCCCACCTCTTATAACATTCCATCAGCAGGTTGGAGCCTGCCACACGGATCTTCAGATTTTTCATATCATCTGCACTTTTGACTTCCCTTACGGAGTTGGTGAGCTGGCGGAAACCATTCTCTGCCATACCCATACAGTGCACACCATAGCTCTCCAGGATCTCTTTCATCTTCTCTCCTGCTGCCCCGTCCAGTTTGGCATCCGCATCCTCCACGGAATTGAAGAGGAACGGCAGGGATACCACATTGAAACGCGGGTCAAAGGCAGAATAGATCAGGTTGGAGTGCATGGATATCTGTACCGGGTCCCCGTTCATCAGAGCCTGTATTCCCTCTGACTGATTACCGTTAGTGAGCTGGTCGGCTGCATAGACGTTTACATGGATCTTTCCGCCTGTGGCCTTTTCCATCATTTCACCGAATTTACGTCCCGCCTCAGCCCAGGTACTTGTCTCTGTGGTAGAGCAGGCAAAATTCCAGGTCTGTTCTTCCCAGGCAAGATCACTTCTGTCCTCCACCTCATAATTGCCTGAGGTTTTGGAGGTAAACGCGTCTATCAGTTCTTTTACCTCAGTCTCATCATACCCTTCCTTCACCAGCTCCTCCTGATACCACTGGGGTATGTCCGCAACGGCATTTTTGAAGGAATCAATATCCAGATCCTGGTATTCTGTTATCTCCACGCCGTTCTGGTCAGTCCAGCGCTCTTTGATCTCGTCATCACCGGAGCGGTTGATGTCACGCTCATAGTCCACAGCCTTTTTGCCTGCCTCATCTACCACCTTCTGCTGTTCCGGTGTCAAATCCTTGTACAGCTCCCCGTTGATACAGAAGAACAGGCAGTCATAGTTGGCATTCCACATGGAACAGTATTTCTGCACTTCCTGTACGCTGGCCGCATCAATGGCCGGAAGCGGATTCTCCTGGCCCTCCACTGTATTCTGCTGCAGAGCCGTGTAGGTCTCAGACCAGTTCATATTGGTGGCATCAGCCCCCCATCTCTTATAGCACTCCATGAGCAGATTGGAGCCTGCCACACGGATCTTCAGATTTTTCATATCATCCGCGCTTTTCACTTCCCTTACGGAGTTGGTGAGCTGGCGGAAACCATTCTCAGCCATGCCCATGCAGTGCAGTCCGTATTCCTCCAGAAGCGCGTTCATCTTATCGCCCGCCTCGCCGTCTAACTTGGTATCTGCATCCTCTACAGAGTCGAAGATAAACGGCAGGGAAACCACATTAAAGCGAGGGTCAAAGGCCGAATAGATCAAATTGGAATGCAGGGATATCTGCACAGGATCCCCATTCATCAAGGCCTGGATACCCTCTGACTGATTTCCGTTGGTAAGCTGGTCAGCCGCGTATACCTTCACATGTACCTTGCCGCCTGTGGCCTCTTCCATCAGTCTGCCGAACTGTTCCCCGGCTTTCGCCCAGGTGCTTGTCTCTGTAGTAGAGCAGGCAAAGTTCCAGGTCTGCTCCTCCCAGCCCAGATCACTGTAGTCACCGATCACATTGTAGTCCTCAGAGCTGCTGTCCCCTGCTGTGCTGTCTGTACTGCCCGCAAGTTTGGAAGTACCCGTATAGGAGCTTCCTGCAAAGGCCTTCGGCAGACACACGGAAATCTGGGGAATGTATGTGACCATCAACAGCACGATGATACAGGCGGCGATCATGGGGACAACCGCCTTGGAAATCTGCTGCAGACTCACCTCCAGTCCCTTCTTGATCTTGATGCTGATGGCGACAAACAGATTGACACCCACAGGAGGCGTCACCTGCCCGATTGCCAGGTTGACCGTTGCCAGAATACCAAAGGCTACCAGATCATATCCCAGAGCCTTGCACACCGGCAGCATAATGGGGATAAATATGTACATAGCAGAGTTTGCGTCAATGAAGCACCCTGCGATCAGGAAGATCACATTCACGATCAGAAGGAAAATGAACTGATTGTGGGCCACACTTCCCAACAGTTCTGACGCTGCCTGTGAAATTCCGAACTTGGTACAGACAAAGGAAAACAGGGACGCACACGCCACGATCAGCATGATGCCTCCGGTTGTCTTAGCTGATTCCACGAAGATATCGATCAAATCCTTGAATTTTACTTCTCTGTAGATCACCATTCCCACAAAGAGACCGTATACCACAGAAACGGCCGCCGCCTCTGTAGGTGTAAACACTCCGCCGTAGATACCGCCCAGAATGATCACCGGCATCAAAAATCCCCAAAACGCATCGCCAAAGGCGCGAAATCTCTCACCCCAGGACGCCTTCTTGGTGGTGGGCTGGATCCCATTTTTGCGGACTTCGATCATGATGACAAAAATCAGGGCAAGTCCCATCAGAATTCCCGGCAGGATACCGCCCGCGAACATATCCGCGATGGACACACCGGTAATGGACGCGTATACCACAAATGCAATACTGGGCGGTATGACAATAGCTATGGAGCTGGATGTGGCCATCATAGCCGTGGAAAACGGTGCCGAGAAGCCTCCCTCCTCCACCATGGCCGGAATCAGGACTGCACCCAGAGCTGCAACCGTAGCCGGGCCTGAACCGGAGATCGCTCCGAAGAAACAAGCTACAATAACGCACACAATGGCGATACCGCCTCTTTTGTGTCCTACGCAGGTATTTACAAACTTGATAAGACGTTTGGATATGCCGGCCTTTGCCATAATATTTCCGGATAAGACGAAAAACGGAATGGCAAGAAGCAAAAACTTACTGATGCCGGAATACATATTGGTTGCCACAATGGTCAGGGACGTGCCTGAGTACAGGATCGCGCACACAGAGGACAGGCCCAGACAGATGGCAACAGGAACATTCAGGATCAAAAAGATAAAAAAGGATAAAAATAATACCGCGCTTACCATTTATGCCTCCTCCTTTTTCTCAACAAATTTAAAATCTGTACAAAAATCAATACAATACTCCACAAAATGCAGGATCATGCAGACCGCTCCAATGGGCACAAAGGACCAGAAGATCCATTCCGGCCAGTTCAGCACAAAAGTCCTCTTTCCGTTTGCAAGCTGGGTCAGCACCTTATCCATGCCGTATTTAAACAATATTGCAGTGAATATCACAGAGAGCACAGTCACAAGAATGACAATGGGTTTCTTAGTTTTCTTTGGCAGCCTGTCTGTGACCAGCGTAAGGCTTACCAGCTCTCCTTCCCGGCAGGCCAGAGCGGCTGCCATAAGTGTGATCAATACAAAAACTGCCACCACCAGTTCTTCCGTAAATGACCAGGAACGGTGGATCACTTTCCTGGAAAACACATTTCCCACAGTCAGAACCAAGATCAGCAGTGTAGACGCAGCCAGGATCAGCTTCTCAGCCGAAGCCAGCACATCCATGATTTTTTTGTAGACTTTCATCACATTTCCTCCTCTTGTTATAATAAGACTTATAAAATTCCACACACATCTGCCCGTGTACCGCGCACATTCAGAGCATAAAAAAAGCCCCTCCTGAAGAGGGACGAACAAAATCCGCGATACCACCCTGTTTCCGCACAGAGTTACCCCTGCCGGCACTTACAACATACTGACATATGTGTTTCCTGTAACGTGGAACCTACGTCAGCACCTAATGGGACATTCTGCCTTTCAGTGCTGCTTCTCCGGGATGATCCGTAAGCTTCCCGGATTCCTGCCTCACACCTGCCGGCAGTTCTCTGAAAATCCGTTTGGCAGCTTATGCTTCCCATCATAGAATTTACAAATACTGATGATCAACTCTCAATATTTTATAATATCTTAATGGATATTTTACTTCTTTTTCAGAATCACGTCAACACTTTTTTGTAACATAGTAAAACCGCTGTAACAGTTCAGTCTTCCACTGTCCCGCGAGGTGTTGCCTTGCATTTGCAGGGCAATCCCGAGGCAGCCACGCGCCAGACTCCGGTTTTTACAGTCTGTGTGCATGCCTTTTGTTGCTATGAAGCCGAAAGGCTGAATAGTAACAAACCGCTGCCCCGGGATTGCTCCTTTGGGCAGCGGCTATATGTTCCATATGAATTAAGCGATTTTGGATTTTGCCAGCTCTGCCAGTGTTGCAAAGCCTTCTGCATCATTGATAGCCATATCAGCCAGAACTTTTCTGTTCAGGTCAATGTTAGCCAGCTTTAAGCCGTACATGAATTTGCTGTAGGACAGACCGTTCATTCTTGCTGCTGCGTTGATACGCGCAATCCATAACTGTCTGAACTGACGTTTTTTCTGCTTTCTTCCTGCATAGGAGCTTGTCAGTGCTCTCATAACAGACTGTTTTGCTACTCTATACTGTTTGGAGCGTGCTCCTCTGTAACCTTTTGCCAGCTTTAATACTCTGTTGTGTTTTTTCTTAGCGTTTAATCCGCCTTTAATTCTTGCCATTCTTAATTTCCTCCTGTTTTAGAACCTATCCTGTAATTAGATGTACGGTAAAATTTTCTTGATTGCTTTTACGTTGGTTGCATCTGTGATAGCTGCTTTTCTCAGGTTTCTTTTTCTCTTCTGAGATTTCTTTGTTAAGATATGGCTCTTGTAAGCTTTGTTTCTCTTTAATAATCCTGTACCTGTTTTTTTGAAGCGCTTAGCAGCTGCTTTCGTTGTTTTCATTTTTGGCATGTTTGTATTCCTCCTTAGACTCTTTTCGTGAACGCTTTTAGCGTTTTTCTGTCAAATACATGGTCATTGTCCTGCCTTCTACCTTCGGTGCTTTTTCAATCACCGCGATATCAGCTACAGACTCTGCAAACTCATCAAGGATGTGTTTACTCTTATACATATGTGCCATCTCTCTTCCGCGGAAACGTAATGTCACTTTGACTTTATTTCCCTTGGATAAAAATTTTCTGGCATTATTGACCTTGGTGTTCAGGTCGTTTTCCTCAATATTAGGGGACAAACGCACTTCCTTAATCTCTATGGTTTTCTGTTTCCTCTTAGCTTCCTTTTCTTTCTGCGCTAATTCGTACCTGTACTTACCATAATCGATAATTTTGCAAACAGGCGGCTTTGCAGTCGGAGCAATCTTCACAAGGTCCAGCCCTGCTTCCATTGCCTGCTTCTGCGCATCTCTGGCTGACATGATTCCCAGCTGTTCTCCGTTTGCGCCGATCAGACGTATCTCTTTGTCTCTGATTTGTTCATTGATCATTAAATCGCTAATTGTAGTGCACCTCCATAATATTGATAAAACACTCTGTTCCTGGCCGGCCCTCCGGCCTTCCACCTCATAAAACATCCTGAAAGAAACAAGAAAAAAATGGATAGACGACAATCGACTATCCACACATATCCGCATAAAGAAAACGCTGAAGGCGCTTCGTTTATTACCGTATTAACCATAGTCACGCAATTGTGCTAAGGTGAGAGTGGATACTCTGCTTTCTTTTTCTTCAGACTAGATAAGTCTAACACAGGTGTTTCCATGCGTCAAGAGCTAAATTTCATTTTGTTTTTATTTTTATTAAGAAAATTCTTGTCTTTTGTCTGAAAAAATGGCATAATGTTTCACATACAACAAAGATGCGAAACGCATCGAAAAAAGGGAGAGAAACATGGAGAAAAAAAGAGGAGCATTTTCTAACAAGATGGGATTTGTCCTTGCCGCCGCCGGATCCGCGGTTGGTCTTGGAAATCTCTGGCGCTTCCCGTATCTTGCAGCAAAATACGGAGGGGGCATTTTTTTACTCGTCTATCTGATCCTCGCCGTAACACTTGGGTTTACACTGATGATCACTGAGATCGCCATAGGCCGTAAGACAGGCCTGAGTGCAGTGGGAGCTTTCCGAAAGCTGGACAAACGATTTGGCTTCGTTGGGTATCTGGCCTGCATCGTTCCTTTTATCATCACCCCATATTACTGTGTTATCGGCGGATGGGTGATCAAATACCTGATCACTTTTGTCAGCGGCAACGTATCCGCTGCTGCCGGAGATGACTATTTTACAGGTTTTATATCCCAGGCCGGTTCACCGGTTCTGTGGTTTGCAGTTTTCGTTCTGCTGACTTCCATCGTCGTGATCGCCGGCGTGGAAAAAGGAATCGAAAAAGCCAGCAGGATCTTAATGCCTGTTCTGATCGTACTCACACTGGGCATATCCATTTTCTGTATCACAAGACCGGGTGCCGCAGAAGGTGTGAAGTATTATCTGCTGCCTGACTTCAGCCGTTTCTCAGCCACCACTGTGCTGGCTGCCATGGGACAGCTGTTCTACTCTATGTCACTGGCTATGGGTATTATGATCACATACGGTTCTTATATGAAGAAGGACAACAGCCTGGAAAAATCTGTCCGTCAGATCGAGATCTTCGATACCGGAATCGCTTTTCTGGCCGGCCTTATGATCATCCCGTCTGTATTCGTATTCTCCGGCGGCAACGAGGAGGCACTGGGCAAGGGACCATCCCTGATGTTCATCACTCTGCCTAAGGTGTTTGACAATATGACTCTGGGCGGCATCATTGGAGCAGTCTTCTTCCTTCTTGTACTGTTCGCGGCACTGACCTCCTCCATCTCACTGATGGAGACCAATGTGTCCATTATCCGCGACAAACTGGGCTGGAGCAGAAAGAAAACCACAGTTGCAGTTACCATATATGTACTGCTTCTGGGCGCACTGGTATCCCTGGGCTTCGGGCCTCTGGATTTTGTCCAGATCATCGGACTGGGACTTCTGGATTTCTTCGATTTCCTGAGCAACAGTGTACTGATGCCTGTCGTGGCAATCCTGACCTGTATCAGCATCGGCTTCTTCATCAAGCCTAAGGCAGTATATGATGAAGTGGAGCTGAACGGACCTTTTAAAATGAAAAAGTTTTATACCATCATGCTTAAATGGATCGCTCCTATCTGCCTGATCATGATTCTTGTATTCGCAGTATCTGAGGCAATGGGCTGGATCAAAGTCTGACAAAAAGAGCCATATCTGTAATTTCAGTTACAGGTATGGCTCCTTTTTCATATCTTATGGTTTCTTATCTTTTTTCAAAGCTTCCGCATTTTGTCTCGTCACAGCGGCAGGCACTTCCGCCTGTAATTGTGATCTTGTCTGCATGACATTTTTCTTCTTTATTGAAAGTACAGGTACATGCGCGGCAGTCCACATCAATAGTGCGGCATCCGCAGCTGTCAGCAGCGGCTTTATTGGATGCAGATTCTCCTCTTTCCTCAAAGCTGCGGCAGCAGGTCTCATCCGCAACCTTTGCTTCGCTTCCGTCTACCAGAATGTCTCCTTTGGAGCAGTATTCATCTTTGTTGTAAATACAGGTTCTTGCAGTACAGCTTAATAATGGCATAGTCATTTCCTCCTTATAATTTCGTCGGAAATAGTATGCGTTTCGCCGTACGGTTTTATACCATGGATTTTTCAAAAATTTATTTCTGCTCTTCTTCTTTTACCTCACGGATCTCTCTGCTTTTTATCTCCTCTTTGATGGAGGTGATAAACTCACCAAGATCCTTTTGTCCCTCATCGCCCAGGAAACGGCTTCTCACAGACACAAGGCCCTCCTCTTCTTCTTTGGCGCCTACCACTATCATATAAGGTATTTTTTCCAGTCTGGCCTCACGGATCTTGTAGCCGATCTTTTCGGCTCTTGTATCCATGTCCGCACGGATTCCTGCCTCCAAAAGCTGTGCCAGAACCTTTTTGCCGTAATCCATATATTTGTCGGAAATTGCCAGGACACGCACCTGGACCGGGGATAACCAGGTCGGGAATGCGCCTGCAAAATGCTCGATCAAAATACCGATAAAACGCTCAATGGAGCCAAATGCCACCCTGTGGATCATGATCGGGCGGTGCTTTTCCCCGTCAGCGCCAATATATTCCAGTTCAAAGCGAAGGGGAAGCTGGAAATCAAGCTGGATGGTACCGCACTGCCAGGTTCTGCCGATGGAATCCTCCAGATGGAAGTCAATCTTAGGACCATAGAAAGCGCCGTCCCCTTCGTTCACCACGTAGTCAAGCTCCAGGTCATCCAAAGCTCCCCGCAGGGCTTCTGTGGCCATTTCCCAGTCCTCGTCACTTCCCATGGAATCCTCAGGACGTGTGGACAGTTCCACATGGTATTTGAAACCAAACAGGCTGTAAACCTGGTCAATGAGGCTGGCAACGCCTTTGATCTCATCTCTGATCTGATCCGGTGTCATGAATATATGGGCATCATCCTGCGTAAAGCAGCGCACGCGCATGAGTCCGTGGAGCTGGCCTGATTTTTCGTGGCGGTGCACCAGTCCCAGTTCCCCCATGCGCAGCGGCAGGTCACGATAGGAGCGCGGTTCAGACTGGTATGCCAGGATGCCTCCCGGACAGTTCATGGGTTTGATGGCAAAATCCTGGTCGTCAATAACCGTTGTGTACATGTTTTCTTTATAGTGGTCCCAGTGGCCTGATGTCTCCCACAGATGACGGCTCAACATGATCGGCGTGGAAATCTCCACATAGCCGGCTTTTGTATGGATCTCCCTCCAGTAATCCAGCAGGGTATTTTTCAGCACCATGCCCTTTGGCAGGAAGAAGGGGAATCCCGGACCCTCATCGCGCATCATGAACAGGCCTAACTCTCTGCCCAGTTTTCTGTGGTCACGTTTCTTTGCCTCATCGATCCTTGCCAGATGCTCCTCCAGGTCAGCCTTTTTTGTAAACGCTGTGCCGTAGATCCTGGTGAGCATTTTATTTTTCTCGCTGCCTCTCCAGTAGGCACCGGCAAGACTTGTCAGCTTAAATGCTTTCACCGGTTTTGTTGTCATCAGATGGGGGCCTGCACACAAGTCAGTGAATTCTCCCTGTTTATAGAAACTGATAACAGCGTCTTCAGGCAGGTCCTCGATCAGCTCCACTTTATAAGGCTCCTCTTTCTCCTTCATGAACGCAATGGCCTCCTCCCTTGGAAGCTCGAAGCGCTCAATGGGAAGGGATTCCTTCACGATCTTCTTCATCTCCGCCTCGATTTTTTCCAGGTCTTCCGCTGTCAGAGGGATTTCCCTGTCAATATCATAATAGAAGCCATCGGAAACGGATGGCCCGATCGCCAGTTTTGCATCCGGGTACAGACGCTTGATGGCCTGGGCCATAATATGGGATGCCGTGTGACGGAAAGCTGCCTTGCCGCCCTCCTCGTTAAAAGTCAGGATACTCAGCTCACAGTCATGGTCCACGGTTGTTCTCAGATCCACTACCTGCCCGTCTGCTTCCCCTGCGCAGGCCATCCTTGCCAGACCTTCGCTGATATCGGAAGCGATATCAAGGACAGACACTGCGTGATCGTATTCTTTTTTTGACCCGTCTTTTAATGTGATAATCATAATTCCTCTGCTCCTTTTCTCTTGTCATTCTTGTCATATTTCTTTTGCAATACTGCTGACACGCGACAGAACGGTAACCACAAAAAAACCGCCCCATGCAGCCATTTCTGACTGCAAGGGACGGGTAACTGTCATTACTCGCGGTTCCACCCTTGTTGTACACTGTCCTCCTTTTGAGGACCGGTTCACCACTCATTTGATGGTAACGGAATCACCGGGCCGTGTTAGGGCCGCTCCAAGGTAGTTTTCAAATGCTTCCTGAACAGGCTGCTTCCAGCATATGCCGCCCTCTCTGGGAACCTCCGCATTTTACTCGTCTTGTCATCGCGTTTTCTGTATGAATCTACTTTTCATTATAGCCGCAGAAATATTTTTGTCAACCGCTTTTGTCCCAGAAAACCCAGCGGATATGGACAGCAGCATATATTTCATGCTATTTTATCAGTTCCAGAAGCTCCTCCCTGCTGATCCTGTGGTCAGCCACTGCCTGTCCTTCCATGACATTTTCCGCAAGACGGGCTTTCTTCTCCTGAAGGGCCAGTATCCTCTCTTCTATGGTATTCTTCACCACCATTTTTATGACGGTGACGATATTCTCCTGTCCGATGCGGTGGGTACGGTCTGTGGCCTGGTTCTGGGCTGCCACGTTCCACCAGGGATCGTAATGTATGACCACATCCGCCTCCGTCAGATTCAGCCCTGTTCCTCCTGCTTTCAGGGAAATAAGGAAAACCTGAGCCTCTTTGTTCTGAAACTTTTTCACCATTTCCCGTCTCTGCTCTTTGGTATTCTTCCCGGAGAGATAGAGATAAGAAATCCCCGCCTTGTCAAACTCCCCGGCCAAAAGCTCCAGCATGGTGGTAAACTGGGAAAAAAGCAGTATCCTGTGTTCTGCCTGCACCAAGTCTCGGACCAGTTCCACACAGCTTTCCTGTTTCGCGGAACCTCCCCTGTAATTTTCATAGCAAAGCTGAGGAGAACAGCAGATCTGCCGCAGCCCCATCAGCTCCGCCAGATACTTTATGCGCTGGTTCTTGTAATCCTCCTCGCTCTGGCTGCTTAATTCCATCTGCAGCCTGGCGACTCTGGCGTCGTAGATCTTTTTCTGTTCTTCCTCCATCTTCACATAGACGGTCTTCTCCAGCTTGTCTGGCAGGTCTTTGAGCACATCCTGTTTCTTCCGGCGCAGGATAAAAGGATTCACCATATGCTTCAGCCGTTCCATGACATTTTTGTCCTCATTCTGTACAATGGGCTGTTCCAGCTCTTCCCGGAACTTTTTATAGCTATAGAGATATCCCGGCATGATAAAGTCAAATATACTCCACAAGTCACTGAGGCGGTTCTCTATAGGAGTTCCCGTCAGCGCAAGACGGTGGACAGCCTGCACTTGCTTCACCGCTTTTGCCGTCTGGGTACCTGCGTTTTTAATATATTGAGCCTCATCTATGACCATATAGGGAAAGGTTCTCCCTTTATACAGCTCCGCATCCCGCTTCAACAGATCATAGGAAGTCACCAGTATATCCGATCCAGATGCACTTTTTATGATCTCCTCTCTCTGCTGACTGCTGCCCACAGCCACTGCGACAGAAAGGTCCGGCGCGAACCGGCCAAGCTCGCTCTCCCAGTTATAGACCAGAGATGCCGGGCACACGATGAGGGCGCCCTCTTTTTTCATTTCCAACAGTGTGATAACCTGAAGAGTCTTTCCAAGTCCCATATCATCCGCCAGGATTCCCCCGAATCCCCACTGGGACAGCATGGCCAGCCAGCGGAAGCCGTTCTTCTGATATTCCCTGAGTTCTGCCTTAAGTTCCTGGGGAATCTCAAAATCATTGTCCTGATAGCTGTTCATCTCACGGATGAGCCGTTTGAATTCCGGACTTCTTCTGGCATCCACCTTGCCCGGCTGTGCTTTCAGGGTCTCCGCTATGTAGGAAGCCCGGTACTTGGGAGCAGTAAAGCTGCCTTTGGCGAAATCATTTTTGTCAAACCCAAGCCCCTGGGACAGCTCAGATATGAGAGAAAGGCCATTGTCCTCAAGACTGATGAAATCCCCATTTTTCAGGCGGTAATACTTTCTCCGCCTGCGGTATCCGGATAGGATCTGCTCCATCTCCCGCAGATCCATATCTTCCACCCGGATATCCAGATCCAGCAGATCTCCGGACATGCCTATGCCGATGTTGACTTTCGGGGCGGGGAGAATCCGCATTCTCTTTATCTTGTCATCCACAAAAAGGGCTGCCAGTTCACGGATCTTGGGAAATCCCTGTTCCAGAAGATCATATATTTTTTCCTCTTTTACACAAACCCCATAGATTTCCCCGTTCTTCTCTTCCATGTCAAAATATACTTCCAGACATTTTTTCAGAGCGTCTTCCCTCTGCACGTCACGGTACTGACTGGCCGGTTCTATCTCTGCGAACAGATCATAGACTGTATTTCCATAGACTGCCTCCGCCCGCATCCGAATGGCATCCCGGTATTCTTCATCTATGCTTAAGTACACACTGCACTCGGCCTCTTTGGGCTGATACTCATCAAAATCAATATCGTTCATCTGAATATCCGCATACTGTTCCAAAACAGGCAGCAGTGTCCCGCAGAACGCGGTATAGTCCTCCTGATTCAGAAAAACGGAACGCTCCCTGGACTGAAATGCATAATGCTGTACATTATCCGTGTTCAGGGCTTTGACAATGGGCATCATATCCGCTGAAAAGTCAGGTGTGCACTGGTAAATAATACCGTCTTTCTGAAGATAATCGTGAATATTTCCTTTTATCCACTTAGGGGAATGCAGATAAATGCTGGCTCCCTGCTCCTCTGTTTTAACGATTTCCATCTTGATCTCCGGATTGCCGCGTCTGACCTGATAAGGGGTTCCGTCTATCTCAATGGTCTGGTCCATATATTTTTGCAGAACTTTGTCTATTCCGTAGCTGTTCAGTGAAATGCTGCGGAAGCTGGAGCTGTACACCTGGGAACTGAATTCCAGATTATTATACTGTGTTTTCAAATAATCAGACAGAAGATCGATCCAGGTGAGGGCTTCCGGGGTAAATGCGGAGCGGTCATGGATAAACCCCAGATTTTTGCCGTACGAATCATATTTACCGTATTCCACACTGTCCAGCATTTTACATATGTTTTTCAGGACATACAGTTTGCGTGTACCTATTTTAAACTCTATATGGTAGGAATTGTATGAGGATGTGATGACCGGTTCCAGACGGATCTGACCGTAATATTCCCCCAACAGATAGGCATTATTGCGCACAGCATACTTTGCTATGGTATTTTTCAGCGTATCTGATGTTTCGCGTTTTCTGGGGCCTCCCACGGGAAAGTCCACGATTTCCTGACGCTCCGGGGGCTTTTGGGTGTCCCGGTAGGCGAGGGCCAGAGCTACACAGTGCTTGCACATGCCAAAGTAATTGCCATATGCCGAACAGTCACATACATAGTCCGTAATATCATCATGGGCGTCAAAGGTTACTGTCACATCATACCATTTGCTGCCACTGCCCTTTACCTGTGCACTCACTTCTTTTGTATCCTCTGAAATTTCCTCGATCAGGAAACTTTTGTAGGCCTTTTCCTCGGCAATCCGCTTCCCCCGCTGATACATTGCCAGAAAGCAGTTTTCTTTGACCGTGCTGATCTTTAACATTCTTCCCTCTCCGATTTACAAAATAATTGTATTTTCCATCCTGTCTCTGCAGTTACATATTTCCTGCTGCTTTGTCCTTCACCACTCCGAAGAATTCTCTCACAAGGTAATTCACCTGTAAGAATGTATTGCTTTTGGAGGGGATTCCTTCTATATGAGAGCATCCCAGCTTTTTCCCCAGGGCCACACCCCGGTACACATGAAAATTATTGGTCACTACTCCGATGGATGCCTCTTTTCCTTTGCCATCTTCCTCTGTGTCGATGATCTTTAGAGAAAATTTCAGGTTCTCACTGGTATTTGTGGAGTGTTCCTCTTTCAGAAGCCGATCAGGAGAAACTCCTTTTTTCACAAGATAGCGGTACATTGCCTCCGCCTCTGTGATATCCTCCCCTGTTCCTTTTCCTCCTGAGAGAACCGCGCAGGCCTCAGGATTTTCCTCCAGATACTCTCCGGCACGCTCCACACGGAGTCTCAGGGAATTGCTCAGTTTCGTGCCGTTCACCTGCGCCCCCAGTACGATGATATAATCCAGATCCTTTGACGGCTTGTGGAACATCCCTGTAAAGATCAGGGCTTCCACTGCCACAAAAACAAGTACACAAAGCACTGCCAGCACCAAAAGACCGTGTTTCAGGACCGCAGGGAATGCGAAACCGGACAGCATTCCGTGTTTCCTGTTTAAATGGAGAAATACCGCGATCCCGTAAAAGAAGACACCGCCCGCTGCCCATATACACGGAAACAGGGAGGACAGCCCCGCATAGACGGCAATGCCTATAAAATAAAAAGTGCAGATGCTCCCCAAGATAATGCATAAAGTCTTCATTCGTATCCTTTCGTAACTATTCAGTAGGTCTGCGCATTCGCTGCGCTGACCGTAAGAAAGTGTACCACGGCCAAGCAAAAATCCCATCGCCAAAGGCGATTCTGCATGGATTTTTGCCTGTAACTGCGAGGCTACTGAACAGTTACATCCTTTCTATCACAAAGGGGCGGTTTTCACCGCCCCTCCTAAAAATTATTTATTTCTGCCGCAGCAGTGTTTATATTTTTTACCGCTTCCGCATGGACACGGATCATTACGTCCGATCTTAGCACCTTTTACAATAGTGCCGGATTTCTTCTGCTCTTTGTACAGCTCTTTTTTCTTCTCCTCAGTAAAAATCTCATCCCACTGGGGAAGTTCATACAGCCAGTCCGCTTTGGCGTCCACCATGTTCTTATAGAGAAGTTCTTTGTCAAATCCCAGATTGACTTCTGTATTCTCGTCCATCTCCTCAATAGGGTTCTGAACTTTCAGACTGTCATTAATACCATCCAGGAATCCGACCATGGTCATAACTTCTACTTCAAATTTATCTGCCAGGTCTTTCACTGTGCCGCGGACCACTTCGTCCGGGTTGGCCAGAAGTTTTTCATAGATTCCTTTTTCAATCAGAAAATAGTTGGTCCAGAATTTCTGCAGCTGCGCTTTGTCTGCTTCCTGAGAATACGCAACGTCTCTCCATTCCTGTAATAATGCCATGTATCTTTACCACCTTTTACTTATTATCGTATTTTGAGGCGTCCCGAAACGCCTGACAGATATAGTATATACGATATGACAGATTTTTTCAATCCTTACTTTTTTCAGTCATTTTTACTTTCCCTGACTTGGCAGTATCCATTTTCCGTTTGTGAAATCCGGAACTGCCACCGGCTGACCCCCAAGGGCAATGGACTCTTCCGAGAGGACACTGATACACATCCAAGCGGCTGCATCGTATACATCAATGGGGCATGGCCTGTGATTCCTCACACTGTCAAAAAACGCTTCAAATTCCAACCAGTCCATCCCGTCATGACCGCCCTGGATCCCTTCGGCAAGAAACTTCTTCCAGGTGGGATGTTCATATTCGCTCTCATAATCCGCAGCATTTCCCCATTTCTCTTTCCATTTAAAATCATATTCCACATCTTTTTTATCCAGGAAAATAGAATCGGTGGCCTCTTCATACATTCCCTTTGTCCCGCATACTGTGAAATCCCGGCTGTAGAATCTGGGCAGTGTGGTGTTGAGGGTGAGAAGAATGGTTTCACCTCCGGCGCATTTTATGGTGGTATTCACCACATCCCCCTGGGAAAATCCCCGAATTTCCTGCCCGCGGTCTGTCAGATACTCCAAAAGTCCCTCTGCTTTTGATGCCATGGAACTCAGAGTCAGCATTCGGTTGCCCCTGTTGATATTAAGGATCTGGGCTATGGGGCCTAATTCATGGGTCGGATAGTTCTCTGCGTTCCTGTGTATGTAATTTCTCAGGCGGTAATGGCGGTTTTCTTCTCCCCCTGCAATCTCTTCACGCAGGTCATGGAGATAACCGCCTTTGCAGTGGACGATTCTGCCCAATACACCTTTTTTTGCCATGTTCATAACCATCATTTCTCTTCTGCCGTAACAGCAGTTTTCCAGAAGCATGAACGGAACCTTTGTGGCTTCCCAGGCATCCACCAAATCCCAGCACTGTTTGATACTGTAAGCGCCTCCCACTTCCATGCCTACCGCCTTGCCCGCGTACATAGCTTTTACAGCAAGAGGAATATGACTCTCCCAGGCGGAGGATATGACAACTGCATCCACCTGGCTGCTGTCCAGTACCTCCTGCACATCCACTGTGGTAAGCGGCGTTTTTCCTGTCTTATTTTTGGTAAGCTCTGCCGCAGCCTGCGCCCTGTCCTCATATTCGTCGCAGACGGCTGTGATCTCCACATCCGCCATATGCAGCATAACGTCTTTTAAAAGGCTGTATCCTCTGCATCCAAGTCCTATTACCCCTACTCTTAGTTTTTCCATCTGAACGGCTCCTTTTCCTAATATATTATATATTTTCTGCTTTGCTCTTTCTATATAGTTGTAACATACCCGTATGCAGATTTCTATATGGTTTTGGGGATAAAATATTTGAATATGGATAACTTTTTATCACTGCCCTGATTCCCGGAGAAAGGATGCGGGGGATCTGCCTGTGACCCGCTTGAAAACAGTGCTGAAATAATTCCTGTCACAGAATCCGAGGCGCTCTGACGTCTCATTGATCCCTATACCGTCTTCCAGCATTTCCATAGCATGTCTGATCTTCATCTGTGTAAAATAGGTCATGATTCCAATGCCTGTATATTTTGAAAACGTTTTTTTCAGAGAAGCCTCACTCATGCTGCATAATCCTGCTATGTCTGCCTGGGTCAGTCTCTCCTGGATATGTTCCTCCAATGTACGGACAATACGTCTGTAATTGTCAGCACTGATGGATTCATAGTAATCCATTTTCTGTTTTTTTCCGTTCAGCACAGACAGAAGAAGATTTTCCGCTGTATTGATAAAAATCTGTGCCTCTGCCTCCCTGCCCGTGCGTACACTTTTTACCAGGGTATCTTCCTCCCTGTCAAAAACCATAGCTGCCGTATCTCTCAAAATTGAAATGGTTTTATGGTTCTCCTCTGTCAATTGAAACTGCTTGTCTTTTACCTGAGGCATGGCATCCGCGGCAAAGGAGATCACAAAAATATGGGGTTCTGTCCTTCCTTCGGACCACAGGCGGTGGAATTCCATAGGCCGGTGCAGTACGGACTGTCCTTTTTCAAGGATCAGTATGTCTTCCCCCGCCGTCACACCCAGAGTCCCGTCCAGCACACAGACAAATTCCCAGAAGTCATGGGACTCTCCCTCAAAATAATAATTCCTGTCGAAGATTTCCTCAAAAATAGTAAAGAGAGACGTGATACTGATATATTTACTGACCGCACATCCCTGAAAGTATCTTCTCATGTTTTTTCTCCTTAAATAGCTGATAAGATAAGGTTAAAATTCAGATCATAAATTTATTTTAACTTTTTTTATTTCTTTTGTATAGGATGTTTGTTTCCGGTCATACTATAAGTAGTCCACGGAGGGAAGGCACAAAGATGTGACGCTCTTCGAGGACCACAAAAGAAAAAGTAGAAATACTTATCCTCCCCTTTGAAGCCTCTGTAACCGGAAGAAGCCCACCGGTTACAGGGGTTTTACATAATGTGAAGTGCTGAAGTGGGCCTAAAAACTGTTGTCAAACTGTTGTCAAAGTGTTGTCAGAATTCCTCAATCCCTTGTGTTTCCTGCCTTATCTGGAAAGTCAGGAGATTTTTGAACCATATACCGTATTCAGTGTTCTCCGGACAGCGTCGCTGCCGGAGCCCGTTGCTTTATAGTACGCTGAAAGGGTGATCCCTGTATCTCTGTGACCCAGAACCTGGGAGACATCACTGATCGCAACTCCCTCTGATATGGTGATTGTCGCAAACGTTTTACGCAGTTTGTGTACCTTTGCATATTCAATTCCTGAAAAGTTCAATAGTTTTTCCCAGACATCATAGATATTGGATTTTGTAGGCACTTTCTGCATTTTATTGCACAAGACCTGCTCACACATACGATTCGCCTGTATATACCGTTTCTTCAATTCAAGAAGGCATTCCTCGGTATGTTCAGCCATTGGAACTACGCGGATAGATGTCTCGGATTTTGGGAGCTTTGTATAGTAAATTTTTTCCGCTGCTCTGGCCATGCCGTGATACATCTGGTTATAATAGGTTCCAGTCAAATCTCCGCAGAAAAAGAGCAGTTGGTGAGTTTTTTTCTGCTGCAGTGCCATGGCAATCGGATTGGGAATATATCCATACTGGTTGGCAATGTCAATAATTCTCTTTTTCTTCTCTTTCTCCACATAACCGCTGTTGTTAAGTGCACGGGAGACCACAGAAATCGACACCCCGGCCTCTCTGGCAATATCTTTTCTTGTAATACTTCTTCCTTCAGACATTTTTCCATCTCTTTCCGTCAATATCACTCTGCTGCTCTGTATTTCTGTTTGATTTTTATATATTACTTCTAACTGTCATGCACTAATACTAAATTATTACATCTTATGTATCAATACTTCAAAACATGGTCACGGAACCATATAAAATAATGCCCATTTTTTGTAAAAAGCGATAGAACATCCCCAATCTTTTGTACGATTTTCGACATTCTTTGAGCAACATGCACAAAACGTGGACACGAATCCAGAAAACACGAGACCACATTTTTTCATTTCTCCATCTTCTTTTCCTGCCACATAAAAAGGGGTTGTAAAAAACTTCCCTAAAAGAAAAATCGCCAGAACCCGGCATTTGCCGGAATTGGCGATTTTTCATTAAGGACTTATTTTACAGGCCATATTAAGATACCCCCATACATTCCACAGCCTCCGCAAAATCATTTTTTCAACTCAGCATCCCATCTCATTCACTTACATAAATACTTATGTCTTTTGTATCATTCACACTTACAACAGGAAATCCCGTACCAGATTCAAACCTGTTCTGTTTAAGTATGTTCTGCTGATCATTTATTGTACCGCCTTGGATCATGTTTAAATCCATTCTTACATTATCCGGCAATTTATCTAAATAGACAGAGACCCCTCGAAACGCATTTGCCTCGGAACCCTCCAGTGTGATATTGTGGTCCAATCGATCAGCCTCTAAGTCAAGGACCACAACTGATTTTTCTGCGTGTACTAACACATCTGAACTGATTGTTTCAAAATAAATATGACCAAATCCCCCTGTTGTTTCAACTTTTTCAAATTCTTTCTGAGGTATGTAAATGACGAAAGAGCCGAGAACATTATCGTCGTCCTCCGAACTTTCCATTAAAATATTAATATCAAGTGTATGGTCCTTCTTCTCATAACGGACTTCATACTTATGATCTTTATTTAAATCTGCATTATCAAATTCAAAATATTTATTTCCCCCTTGCTTTACGACAATGGATCTGGCATTCCCCTTGAGATTAACATGGCTGATGTCTTCAGCCGCAATAGTGTCATATACTTTTTTCTCTTCTTCCTTATCCGTAACATCCAGAGTATTTTTCCCGCTGTTACAGGCAGTAAATAAAGATACACAAAATACACTTATACATAAGAAACTTATTGCTTTTATCTTTCCCATCATATCCCCCTATGGTTTCTGTTCACATTCATTGTACTATACACACATCTGTACGTGTTTCTCTCCGGCATGTTAAAAACAGAGGAGGATACACTGCCTTTTCCCTGCATCCTCCACATAACTTCACTCACTCTTTTGCAGAAACATAGTTGGGATTCTCTTTAAATGCCTGCACCAGTTCCTGCCCTGGTTCCTCTTTAAACACTTTTTTCCATGATTTCAACAGATTATCAGGTGTAACGCTGATCGGCTCAATTCCGATAAATGACGGAACTTTTTCATTTAACACAGATTTTGCAGCCGCCAAAGCAATTGCCTGTCCCTGCTCATACGGGCACTGTGCGCTAAGCACCTTGATCATACCGCCCTTTGCCATATTCATAGCATCCGCATAATCCAGGTCGCTGGTGACGATGGCGACATCAGTCCGCCCCATTTCTGTCAGCGCTGCAATGGCCTCCATCGCAGGGCCGTCCCAGGAAATATACAGAGCTTCTATTTCCGGATAGCGTTTGATCAAATCCTTTGTCTTTTTATAAACCTCATCCTCTTTTTCAAACCTGATCTCTTCACATAAATGCAGCACCGGATATTCCTCGCTTATGACCTGTTTTGCCGCATTATCCCTTTGTATGGTCGCGTAGAAGTCAGCTCCATGGACGATCAACCCATAGTTTTTCATATTATGCTGATACATATATTCCCCAAGGCCATGTCCCATATTCTGTCCATGAGAATGTTCATTAATAGAAACGCAGGTAACATAATCCTCCGGCCGCAGTCCATCCGGTACATTAGTTATTAAGATCAATTTTATCCCGCTGTCCGCAATTTTCCTAAAGGCATCTGCGGTCAGTTTATTATCGGTGGGAATAGCGATCAGAATATCCGGTTCCAGCATCCTCAAACTGTCCAGTTGTCTGCACTGCAGCTGAGGATCAAAGTGGGCGTCTGTGATCGCAATGATAGAGATACCCAGATTGTCAAAAATATCTCGTATTCCCTTTTGATGCAGCTCCATCCATGCCTTTCCCGCATAATGGAAGGAGATAGCTGCCGTCAGCTTTTTATACCTGATATTCTGTATTTCAGCTTCCGAGAGTACAAGTTCACTCATAGAAGACGCCTTTTCTCCGAACGGGCCTCTGCCAATACCGCAGGTTGAGGAGCGCACCACCAGCTTTGTCTGCAGCATAACGGTCCGATAGACATTTTTGTAGGCGGGCACATTGGCATACTCTTTGTTTGCAATCCTTTGCAGCAAGGTCTCAACTGTCAGTTTTACATACTGTTCCGTATCCTGTTCCACTGTTGTAAGGGCCGGTGTATGCAGGGGCGCCCAGTCAAAGGAACCGAAGCATACCACGGATATGTCTGTGGGACAGGTGATATTGTGTGCATCTATATATTTCAGAAAAGGTATTACCACCGCGTAATTGGCAACGATCAGGGCTGTGGGCATTTGTTCACCGCTCAAAAGCTCATCCAAAGCCTCGAAAATATCCTGCTCCTTTTGTAAATGGGGATAGATATATTCGGACAGTTCCGGTATATGATACTCCCGCAGCGCTTTTTTGAAGCCTTCCAGCCGTTTCGGCGAACGCTCCCTGCTTCTCCCCAGAAATCCGATCCGTTCATGGCCCTTGTTGATCAAATGCTTTGTGGCTTTATAGGCCCCATCCAAGGTGTCTGTACAAATTGTGTCTGCCATAAAATTCCTGACTTCTCTGCCCAGAACTATAACAGGGACCTTGACATCCAAAAGGACACGCTGTATAAGAATATCCTTTTCATCCGGAAAGACAATAATCCCGGTTACCATATTCCCAGCCAGCAAAACATCAAAAAAGCTTTTCATGCCGGAAATATCCGAATTACATTCTATGGTGATCAAAGAATACCCCGTATCTCTTAACCCTTCATCAATCTGCTGCTCTACTCTGCGCTGAAAGCTGCTTTTCTTATCAGCGATCAGCATAAGGATATATTTCTCTTTTATTTCCGGCATGTGCGGCAACGTTTTCTTTAGAACAAAATTAGGCGGAGTATCCAGTTCCCGTATTGCTTTCTCCACCTTTTCAACTTTCTCAGGACTGACATAACGTGTTTTGTTGACTACATGGGAAACCGTAGATGTTGAAACACCTGCCATTTTTGCAATGTCATTAATTGTGGCCATATTATCATTCTCCCACCTGTTTATAGTATACGGCTGCTATCCGAAAAAACACCTCACGGGACAGCAGCCGTGTGTAGTTACAGTATATTACTACTATACAATTACCCAAAAGAAAAGTCAATTTGTTGCGCAAATTCGGGAATATTTTCGTAACAAAAGAAACAGGAACCGCAAACGGTTCCTGCTCTGTCTTTTTAATCTTCAACTTTCATCCATGCTTTATTCTGCGCTGATCTCATAACCGCATCGCAGACTCTCTCCACGCGGTATCCCACCTCAAAATTGGTACTGGGCTGATACCCCTCTGTGACCGCCTTTATAAACTCATACATCTCTATGGTTTTCAGTTCGCCGTAACCGATATTCATACCGGGGATATTCCAGGTTACTTCTCCGTGGAAATGCGCCGGTCCCGTATAAATTGTCTTGAATCCTCTTCTGTCATCCGGATCATCCGCAAAGCATACCTGCAATTCGTTCAGTCTTTCATAATTGAATGCAATGCTGCCCTTTGTTCCGTGCAGCTCCATGGTGATAAAGTTATTTCTGCCCCACGCATTACGGGTTGCTTCAATGCTGCCGACAGCTCCGTTTTTAAACTTTACCAGGAAGGAATCTTCATCATCCACGTCCACTTCTTTTCTGGGGGCATCTGCGCCCAGCTTTACAGTGCCAAGCAGGTCCACTCCGCCTTCCTGTACAGGCCTTTCTTTGATATATGTTTTTACCATAGAGACTACTTCCTCAATGTCACCGGCCAGATACTGGGCAATGTCAATAACATGTGATGCAATATCTCCCAGAGTTCCTGCCCCTGCAATATCCTTCTGGAATCTCCATGACAAGGGGGAATCCGGGTCTGCGGACCAGCTCTGCAGATATGTACAACGAATATTCAGAATTTCCCCAACTGCTCCTTCGTCAATAAATTTTTTAGCGAGATCGATCGCAGGAACTCTGCGATACTGATACGCATTCATACTTACAATGCCGTTCTTCGCTGCTTCTTTGGCGGCATCCGCCATTGCCTTTGCATCATCCAGGTTAGATGCGATGGGTTTTTCACAAATAACGTGTTTGCCTGCCTGCAGCGCAGCGATAGCGATGGGTGCATGGACGTTGTTTGGTGTACAAATGCTTACAACATCAATTTCAGGATCATTGATAATATCATGCCAATCTGTGCAGCTCGCCTGGAATCCAAACCTGTCCTTTGCTTCTTCCGCGATAGACGGCTCAATATCACAGACTGTTTTTAATACAGGTACTGCCGGGGCGGGCCAGAAAAATTTCGGCATATTAGAATACGCCACCACATGTGCCTTTCCCATAAAACCTGCTCCTACTAATCCTACATTTAATTTTTTCATGATCGAATCCTCCTTAAAATATTTTTTAATTGTTCTTTTTTCTTCGGCTGAGATTGCTGATGGCAACCGCCAGGATTATAATTCCGCCTTTGATCATTGTCTGCTGCGCAGAACTAAGATTTGCAAGGATGACCGCGTTATTCATCATCCCCATAAGCACGGAGCCAAACAGCGCTCCGATCACGGAACCGGTGCCGCCCGACATTGCAGTTCCTCCCAATACGACCGCAGCGATAACAGACATTTCATCGCCGTCGCCGTAGGAATATCTTCCCGCCTGCATACGTGCCGCATACATGATCCCCGCAAACGCCGCAAATGCGCCTGACATGGTAAAAGCAATGATCTTCACTCTGTCTGTTTTAATACCACTGTAGACCGCAGAATTCTCATTTCCGCCTGTGGCGAGAACATGTCTGCCAAATGCGCTTTTGTTAAAGATCAGAATTCCGATAATATAAAACAGGATAGTCCACAAAACCAGCACCGGAATCCCCGCAACGCTCCCGATCCCGAAAATATTGCAAAAAGTTTTATTTCCAATGGGAACCGCGGCGGTATTGGTGATCCACATGGCAGCACCTCTTACGATCTCCATGATACCAAGGGTGGCCAGAAAAGCCGGAAGCTTCAGCTTTGTAACCAGCAGCCCATTTATACAGCCAATGACCACGCCAAATCCCAAGCCAGTCACCAGTGCCAGCAGAATACTGTTTGTAGCCTGCAGGACAAGAGAAACCAGCATTGCCGTCATGGCGGTTACTGCGCCCACCGTCAGGTCGATCTGCCCCGCTGCCATGACAAAAACGCCGGCAACCGCCATAACGGATATCATTGCTGTCTGCCTCAGAATATTGATCAGGTTCCTGGGCTGCAAAAAGCCTTTATTCCCCAGGATCAATGCAAACAGTATGAACACAGCGGTGAAAATAATATAAACCATATACTTATCCCACTGTATATTCTTTTTATTTTTGCTGGATTGCATATTGTAATTCCTCCTCTGAATCTATTTTGCTCCTATCCATCTCTCCAGTGATCCTTCCATCATATATGGTGATGATCCTGTCACATACTGCCATAAGCTCCGCCAGTTCCGATGAGACAAACAAAACACCCTTTCCTTCCTCCGCATAATCCCTCATCAGCGCGATGATCTCTGCTTTCGCACCTACATCAACGCCCGCAGTGGGTTCATCCAGCATCATGACTTCCGGCCGCATATTCATCCACTTGGCAAGGACTACCTTTTGCTGGTTGCCTCCGGACAGCAGATTGATCCTCTTATGAATATCATCTGTCACTATATTGAGCTTCCGGACATTATCTTCCACCATCTCATCAGCCATTTTTTCATCAACAAATACTCCGTGTTTTCTCAGCCTTGCCACCTTCGGCAAAATGGCGTTTTCTTTTACAGAGTGGATCAGAACAAGCCCCTTTTTCCTTCTGTCCTCTGGAATCAGTGCAAAACCGTTCTTAACAGCCTCTGTGGGGTTTCCTATCTTCATCGTTTTGCCGTTCAGCTTTACGACTCCCCCTTCCTGTTTCCTGATCCCAAACAAAGTCTCCAAAATCTCTGTCCTTCCGCTTCCCATCAAACCGGCAAATCCCAGAATCTCTCCTTTTTTCAAACTGAAAGAAATGTCTGATATCCTGTCGTTTATTTTGAGATGCTCTACGCTCAGCAGATCAGGGCCGTCCTTGTCATATGTTCTGGGAATCCAGTCAAATTTTTTCCCTGTATTCTCCCCCATCATATGAGCAATGATCTCATCCATAGTGATGTCTGAGATCCGGCTGGTATGTACAATTTTACCGTCCCGCAATATTGATATACTGTCCGCGATCTCCATGATCTCACTCATACGATGGGAAATGTAGATCATGGAAACCCCTTTATTTTGCAGGTCCTTCATCATCTTAAAAAGCTGTGTGGTCTCTGCATCTGATAAGGACGCTGTAGGCTCATCCAGCACCAGGATCTTGGCCTCTTTTTCCATAGCCTTTGCAATCTCGACCATCTGGCTTAAACCCACGCTCAGATTACCAACCATCTCCTTTGGGTTCACTTCGATCCCCAATTCTTCCAGAACCTCACAGGAGCGTCTTGTCATATCTGAAGTTTTACGGATTCCCTTTTCAACGATCTCCGCACCCAGAAAGATGTTCTCCTCCACTGTCATACTCTGAATGAGAGACAATTCCTGAAATATCATTCCGATTCCGTTCTTTTTCGCATCGTGGGTGTCCTGTATGGATACTTCCTGTCCATTGACCAAAATCTTCCCGGCATCCTTGGTGTAAACACCTGTCATAATTTTCATCAGTGTAGATTTTCCGGCTCCATTCCCGCCAACCAGAGCATGAACTTCCCCCTTCTTCAAGGAAAAATCAACGCCTTTGAGCACCGGTACTCCAAAAGATTTTTCAATCCCCTGCATTTGCAGCACATATGGGTTCATTTTCTCCCTCCTTATCTGCCTGCTGCTTCCTGCAGCCAGTCCGGCGCCTCAACATGGTAGACATCTTTATACGCTTCCAGGATATTGGATCCGTCTACTTTTTTTGCCGCAACCGCAACATATGCCGGCGCCTCTTTTCCCAGCAGAGAATATGCCGCCAGTGTCGCCTCCGCAACACCCTGGTCATACGGAAGCTGTGCACCCAGTCCCACAACATTGCCTTCTGCAATTTCTTTGGCGATATTATTCCCCAAGTCAATGGTCGTAAGCTTCACATCATCTCCGGTCAATCCCGCTGCCTTTACAGAGGAGAGTACCCCCTCCATGGGAACATCCCAGCTCGCATAGATACCATTGATCATAGGGTACTGTGTTAAAATGGCATCTCCCTGCTCGGAACATCCATTTTCATCTGTAAATCCCTGTTCTGTCACGATCTCAATATCCGGATATTTTGCTGCCATTGTCTCTTTAAAACCCTGGTCTCTCTGATTTGTCACAAAAAAGTCTGCATCATAATAGACCATTCCGATCTGTCCTTTTCCGCCAAGAGCTTCGCCCATTAATTCAGCGGCAACGCAGCCGTTTCCATAGTTATCTGCAGATACACAGCTCACATAATCTTTTCCCGCTGTCATCTCTGACGGAACGTTGTCCATAAATACCAGCTTGATCCCTTCATCTGCCGCTTTCTTGAACGCGTCGGCAGTAGCTGTGGCGTCTGTCGGAATACTGATGATGACATCCGGATCTTTTGCCATGATAGTTTCTATGTCTGATACCTGCTGCTCTGCCGAAAAATTTGCGTCCGTGGTGGCAACAATTTCTATCCCCAGATCTTTAAATGTAGCCTTTAAACCTTCCAACTGGGAGGTTGCCCAGTCATTTCCCCCATAATGAAGTGAGATCGCCGCTTTGTATCCGCCATCGCGGATCTGCTGCTTCTCTTCCTCTGTCAACGTAATATCAGATGCCGGCGCAGCCGCTTCTCCGTTCGGACCTGTTGACAAGATTTTACTACCGTCTCCGGCCTGAACAGCCTTATCCCCGGCATCTGTCTCTTTTTCTATATCTGCATCCGCTGTTGTACCGTTCTGGGTCTTTGCTGCCGTATCTGAACTATCTGCAGAATTTCCGGAATTTCCGCAGCCTGCCATCATTGTCCCGATCATTCCTATAGCCAATACCACACTTACCAATTTTCTTTTCATACTCTACCTGCCCTTTCTTTTTTTAAACAAGTTTACCTTTAAGATACTCATAAGAAGTCCTGCACGCGGAAACCGGATCACCGGCATATCCATCTACTTCCACAAGATAATCCCCGCTGTAATTTTTCTGTTTCAGGAAATCAAGAACCCCGTCAATATCAATACTTCCGGTACCAAGAGGAGCAAACCCATTTTTATCCAGATCTTTTAAATGTACAAAGGAGATCCTGTCATAATATTTCTTTACGATTTCCAGGGGATCTCCTCCGCCCGCTGCAAGGTGCGCTAAATCAGGACAGATATCAATAGATGTTCTGGCAAACAATTTATCAATCTGTTCCGGCGCCTCTGCCATGGAGCCGAGATGGGGATGATAGCTCGCTTTCAGTCCGTATTCCCCAAACACCTGAGCAGCCATATCCAGCCCTTTTCCCAGCAGTGTGTAATCTTCCTCCCGAATCCCTTTTCCTCTGATCGCTCCTCCGCAGATTCCTATATATGTAACGCCTACTTCCTTTGCCGCCTTGGCAACCGTTTCCATATGGTACATTTCATCTTCCAAAGCATCCTGATATATAAAGTTTGCTCCCACACAGACGCTCATCATTTCTGCCGAATACCTTTGCAGCATGTCTTTCAGCACCGAAAGGTCATCACAATATTTTGTAAGGTTGCCTTCCAGGACTTCAATGCTTCTGAAGCCTACCTCTGTTATGCTTTTCAGAATCTCCTCATCATTACCCATAGTCAGATACCGGATATCTTTAACACTTGTCACACCGGCGCCATCCCCTACAAGGGGACCGAAACCATTTGTCATATAACCAACTCTCATGTACTATACCTCCATTTTTGTGCTTTTTATTAAATTTGCGCAAATTTTCTTGATGCAGCAATCATACCTCGTTTGGTTTTATTCGTCAATATCTTTTTTAAATCCTTCTATATTTTGGCATATTTCCACAATCATGTACACTTCTTATTGTCACTTTTCACACATTGACTTTTTCTCTCCTCCCCCTCATAATAGGTTATATAAAAATTTGCGCAAATCATTTTTGCTATTGTTACATACTTCTTGCAGCGCACAAGCGCTGTGTCATTCTTGCAGAAAGGAATCTATTTATGAAACTTGGATTTATCAGTTCAATACTTGAATCCTCTTCCTTTGAAGAGGTCATTGACACCGCCTCAGAACTTGGTTATGAGTGTGTTGAAGCAGCCTGTTGGCCAAAAGAAAAAGCAGCCAGACGTTATGCGGGAATCACACATATTGATATTGAAGCACTTACCGAAAGCAGGATTGCTTCTATTAAACAATACTGCCTTTTAAAAAATGTTGCCATATCCGCACTGGCCTATTATCCCAACACCATTTCCGATGATCTTACCCAGCGCCAAAAGGCAGTGGAGCATTTAAAGGCTATGATCATCGCTGCTCCAAAATTAAATGTCAGTACCATCACTACCTTTATCGGCCGTGTCCAGAATCTGACCATAGAGGAGAATCTGACCATCTTTAAAGAGGTGTGGACACCTATTATCAGACTTGCAGAACAGTATAACGTAAAAATAGCTATCGAGAACTGCCCCATGCTTTTCGGCCCCGAGCAGTGGCCAGGCGGACAGAACCTTATGACCACCCCTGCGATCTGGCGTAAGGCCTTTGATCTGATCCCAAGTGATCATTTCGGTTTAAACTATGACCCCTCCCACTTTGTCTGGCAGCAGATGGATTACATCAAGCCCTTATACGAGTTCAAAGAAAAAATCTTCCATGTACACTATAAAGACATAAAGGTTTACCGGGATAAACTGGAGGATGTGGGAACTATGGCTTACCCCTTAGACTATATGTCACCAAAACTCCCGGGACTCGGGGACGTAAACTGGGGAAAATATGTATCCGCATTGACCGATATCGGCTACAACGGTTATAGCTGTATTGAAATAGAAGATAAAGCCTTTGAGAGCTCTTCCGAACAGATACTGAATGCTCTCCGGCTTTCCAACCGCTATATGAGACAATTTGTTATTTGAAAGGAGAAAGTATATCTATGAAACCAGAGAAAATAAATATAGGACTTATCGGAGCCGGTTTTATGGCCAAGGCACACTCTATCGCATACGCCGGTATGCCCATGTTTTTTTGGCCGGCTCCCGCAATCCCCGTAAAAAAAATGATCGTAGATATGAATGAGTCCGTTGCCAGAGATGCCAAAGAAAAATTGGCTTTCGAGGCTTATTCCACAGATTGGCATGATATCATAAATGATCCGGAAATTTCTGTTGTAGATATCTGCACACCTAATAATGTACACGCTGAAATTGCGATTGCCGCAGCAAAAGCAGGAAAACACATTATCTGTGAAAAGCCTCTTGCATTGACCTCCGATGAGGCAAAAGAAATGTATCTGACCGCAAAAAAGAACCATGTAAAAACCATGGTGGCATTTAACTACCGGAAAACACCCGCGGTACAGCTTGCCAAAAAATATATTGACGAAGGTGCCATCGGCGAAATCCTTGACTTTCGCGGTACCTATCTTCAGGACTGGTCTGCCGATCCCGATTCTCCTCTGTCCTGGCGCTTTCAAAAAGATATATGCGGAAGCGGCGCCCTGGGCGATATCGGAACCCACGTGGTAGACATGCTCCGCTTTCTTGTAGGAGATTTTAAAAGGGTCAACGCCCGGACAGCAACTTACATCAAAGAAAGACCGCTGCAGACCGGTATGTCTGACAGCCTGGGCAACGCGCGTGTGGAACAGAATACTCCTAAAAAAGCGGTGGACGTGGATGATCAGTGCATATTTATGGTGGAATGCACAAACGGCGCTTTTGGAAGCATCGAAGCTACCAGAAACGCCTGGGGAAGAAATAACTATATCACTTTTGAGATCCACGGGACAGAGGGGTCCATTTTCTTTAACTACGAACGCCGTGATGAGCTTCAGGTCTGCTTTGCCGGCGATGCTGCAGACAGACGGGGATTCCGCACGGTATACACAGGTCCAAACCATCCTTATGGAAGCGGATTGTGGCCCATCCCCGCCCTGGGCATCGGGTACACTGAAACAAAGATCATTGAATGTTATGATTTCTTCCGCTCTTTACAGGAGGATACAGAACCCGTTCCCAATTTCCGTGACGGGTATGCTGTTGAATTGATCTCTGATGCCATTTTAAAATCGGCCCAGACACATGAATGGACTGATGTAAAAGATTTATGTGCGGACAGTGATCCGTGTTATTTTGTGTTTTAGGGCTTTGAAAAACTGATAAAATACAAAGAGGACTTCCGCCTCAATATCGCTGAGACGAAAGTCCTCTTTTCTTATGACGAACATACCAGATGTCTATCCAAAGCCTGACCCGCTAAAATATGGTCAATGCTTCGCTGTGCCTGATTTTTTTCTCCATTTTAAGACTGCTGCCCCTGTTCCGAGTGCGAGCACAAGCTGGAACACCACAGCAAATACCGCTGTATCATCTCCGGTAGCAACCGTTTTTGTCTTCTGGCTGCCCGAGGAGCTGCCGCTTGACGGCCGTTTTCCCGATGTACTGCCATCTTTGCTGCCGTCTTTGTCTCCACTTTTTGCTGCATCTTTATAGACTACTGCAAACAGAGAAATACTGTCTGTCTTTACCTTCACAGTATCCGCGTCCTTATCCAGATCCTTGAGCACTTTTGCACCGCTGTCTGTCAGATGATACAGTCCAAAGGTTCGATTCACGCCTGCGGGAGCCTTGAGACTGTCAGGTACCGCCAAGGTAAATGCCATTGCTTTGTTTAACCGGCTCATTTCCACGGGCTGAGCGTCTCCGATCTGTTTCAAAACCCGGATCTTCAAGAGGTCTCCTGATTTCCATCCGTCCGGCAGATTTTTCAGAAGTGCCTTTTCCGCATCACTGGGATCCGCTTTCTGAACCAGGATCTGAATCTTGACCGGAGTGCCTTTTGCTGCCTCCAGCCGTTCCTCTTTTGTCAGGAAGATTTCCTGCAGGTCTATATCCTCGTCAATGCTCATCTGAGGCAGGCCGTCTTCGCTGCTGATCTCCAGGGTGATATTTACTTCCGGGTTCTCCGGTGGGGTTGGTCCCGGTTCCGGTCCTGGGTCTGGTTCTGGCTCCGGTTCCGGTTCCGGTTCTGGCTCCGGCTCACCCGGAGTCCCTTTCTCAAGCCCTTCTGCCGCGGCTTTCAGAGCTGCCACCGCCTGATCTACCTGCTGCTGTGTCACATTCTCCATGGAAGAACCATACAGATCTTCTGCCTCCTTCAATGCTTTTGCAAACGCATTCCAGCTTTCGGATGTATAATCTTTTTCCTGGTATCCTTCCGCCCTCACATCCGTGATCAGCGTATACAAGGCTGCCGGATCTGCCTGGTCCACTTCCCCAAAATCGAGAGAGTCTGTACTTACAAGCTCAATGCTCCAGTCATCCACATATACATCGTAATCCACCGGGGCTGTCCACTGATCCCAGTCCTTTTTAAACCTAAGTACCGCGGAATCCGACTCCGCATCCGTTGTAAACATTACAGAAACCTTCTGATACTCATTGCTGTTAATGTTCGCTCTGGCAGCATAACCGGTCCTTTCCCCGGCTTCCTGTCCGGTTCCCGGCTTTATAAAATTCTTTACTTCAAGCATGGTCAATGTGTTATAAGGAATGTCATCCGAATCAATCCTTCCCCAAACAGTTACTTTGTAGCTTGTGTTTGGCTCCAGACCGGTGATCTTCTGCTCAATGCCGCCCCTGTACTTGGCAGGAATGCAGGCCGCAGCACCTCCGTCTCTTCCCTTTCCCTCTGCTGTAAACGCATCATATGAGGCCGGATCCTGATCGTCCTTACTGTCCTTATCGTAAACCACTGCCTTCCAGCCAGTTGTACCTTCTTCATACCCCGGATTATCCGGCTGAGAAACTTCCGCGCCGGCTTCCGGCTGATATCCCGTTCCCTCTGTTATTCCCCAGGGAGCGTGGGGTGTGATCTCCGGATACTCTATCTCTGCAAATTCATGGGCACCTATATCCGGATCTCCATTGTAGAGTTCATTTCCAAAATAATCCGTGTCTCCTCCCGCTGCAAACTGCCTGTCTCCGAACATCGGCGCTGAATCCACAAATACACCTGCGTTAATAGCGGGGGAACCCTTAGTCAATTGGTAACCTCCGGCAGTATCCCGGCCGTTTTCAGCCGTTCCCGGAGCTTTCAGCAGAGGATCCTCTGCAATTGCCCGCGGATCATTTGCCTTAGTGTCGTATCCATAGTAAAGGTTGTTGTAATAGACCGCTCCCACAGAATTCCATCGCGGCGTCCTGCTCTTTGGATCGCTGCTTCCATTATAGAAGATATTATTCTGCAGCAGAAGCTTTGAATCGGCATTGTTCCACTTCATAACATCCAGTGTATTATCCCCTCCGTAGAATGTGTTATTGTATATCATGGCCGTCGGGGATCCTGCATTGTCATCTATAAAATAATAATCGTTCTGGCTGATATTATAGCGGAAAACACTGTTTATCGCCTCACTTCTGCAGAACATCACACAGCCTCCCATGTTTCCATGTGAATAATTGTACTGGAATAAGGTATTGGTGGAACTGTCGCAGTCCCACGCCTGTGCATCTCCATTGTACAGGGTATCAAAAGCCTCATTATACTGGTAGACCGTGTCGACACATCTCCAGGGCCACATGGCCGCACTGTACTGTCCTGCAGCTCCCGAAGTCTGGCTTGCAGTATCAGATACATTATATTCAAACAGCCCGCCCTTCAGATGGTAGGCTATAATGGAATCTCCGCCTGCATTCTTTATATAACAGTTTCTCACCACCACATCGGTACTGGAAAAGTTTTCTATCAGATCCTCCGGATACTGTGCGCTGCACTCATTATAAAGGTATCCCACATCGTTGCATGCCACGGAAATGCCCACACGGTTTACATTTTCCACCCTGGCTCCGTCAATGACCAGATCCTCAAACTTGGTGGGATTGAATTCCCTATAGTCGCTTTTTCCATTTTTGTCTACGTATACTCTCGCATAGATACCGCCATTCTGCATATTTTTTCCGTTGTCACTTCCGTTGACATCGTGAACATACACATCCTTCAGATAAAAATGCCGCAGAATACCGTATTGATTATTTTCTATCATGATACCGGTACGGCCGTCCTTTTTCTCCTCACCCTGATTCGTGACCTCTATGTTGGACACTTCCCAATATGGTGTATTCACAAAATGAACGGCGATATCCACTTTACCGTTTCCCTGGATCAGCGGCAGATTTCCTTCACCGTACGCATCCAGAATGATCGGCTGATCGTTACTGCCTTCTCCCAGGGGCTTCAACTGCTCCTCCGTGAACACAGAGCCTCTCTTGAGATAAATCTGATCTCCGGGATTGAAAACCTGTGCATTCACCTTGGATAGAGATTTCCATGGCGCATCCTGGGAGGTTCCGGTATTGCTGTCATCTCCGGACTCTGAATCCACGTAATAAGCAGTGGGTTCTTTTTCAGGAGGTGCCTCTTCGTTCAGGATATCCCTGATCTGGGTGACTGCCTTGTCAACCTCTTCCTGCCCAGCATCCGGATCATCCATCACTTCTGTCTGCGCACGATCCACAGCCTCTGTCAGCCTCTGCCGGAATTCCGGTGTCTTATCATCGTATGTGCCGTTGGCCAGATCGTAGCGGACATCAGCGATAAGTGTGGCAAGAACAGATTTATCCGTTCCGCTCTGTTCCGGATATGCCCCTTCCGGATCTTTCTGTTCTGCTGTGATCTCCCAGTCATCTGCATAGCAGGCAAACCTATTTTCTTTTCCGTAGTTCTGCAGACCCAGGCGCAATTGAGTTGCAGAACCTGCACTTAACTTCAATGTATATTCCTGCCAGGTGTTTGTTGTGATGGATGCCGTTTTACTTCCCCCGCCCAAAAATTCACAGTTGATCAGCGGCGGATTTGTGATCGTCTTCATCTCTTCATCCGACGCATCAATTTTCGCCCATACCTTCAAGATATAATCTGCATTGGGTGTCACCGCGATCGTCTGGTTTATGGCTCCTTTTGAACCTGCCGGCATTGCCCCCACCCAGTTATGTGTATCCTCCGGAAGCTGCAGAACAGCCGGCTTTACCGGAGTATCGCTCCACCCCTGATTCCAGGGCTGACCGCTTGCATGCTGTTTGGTATCTTCATAGTCCGCGTTGGCGATCACCGGAGCCTCTATCCCCGGTCCCCCGGACCCTCCGCCGTTTTTATACGGCATATGTGGTTCTGTCTTACCGTAATCGATCAGGCTGAATTCATGGGCACCTATATCAGGTTCCCCGTTATACAGCGCATTGCCGAAATAATCTGCTTCTGCGGCGGCTGCGTGGAATTTATCCTCTCCAAACATCTGAACCATAGCATATTCCACAAAGACACCGGAGTTTATAGCCGGTGAACCCTTTTGCAGTTCATATCCCTGTGCCATTGCCGTGTGATCAGCGTTATCCTGTACTGCGCCGACTGCATTTCCCGTGCCGGGCGCACGCAGAAGCGGATCTCCGCTCACTGCCCTGTTATCGTTTGGTATGGCATCATATCCATAGTATAGATTATTGTAATAATTCAGAGAACCATCCTGCCATACCGGCTTCCTGTTCGTACTCTCACCGTTATAGAAAATATTGTTGGCCAGCAGGATCTTCGGTTCTGTGTTCGTACTGCTGTAGCGGTCTACCCCCTGCGTATCCGGTCCTGCATAGAAGGTATTGTTATGTATTACCGCCGTACTGCCGCCTGTATATGTATGGTCAAAGAAATACGTATCGTTCTGGCTGATATTGTATCTGAACATACCATAATTGGATTCTTCCTTGCAGATCAGCAATGCTCCTCCGGTATTACCGTGAGAATAATTATACTGATACAGCGTACGGTTGGCCCAATCCAAATCCCAAGCCTGTCCATCTCCATTGGGTTTTGAATTGTACACCTCGTTATACTGGAACAGGGCATCCTCACATCTCCATGGCCATATTCCCGCGCTGTACTGTCCGGCCTCCCCGGATGTGGCACAGCCTGCATTGGAAATATTGTATTCTACCACCGGACTGTCACAGTACAACGTCACGATAGAATCACCGCCGGCATTTTCTATGTAACAATTGCGGATGATCACATTTGTGCTGGAATACTGGTCTATAACCTCCTGCCCATAGCCCTCACCGACGGCATGGTCATTATACAGTCCTGAAAATGACGTGGCTCCCACTGAGATAGCGGTCCTGTTTACATCCTTGACCGTCACATTTTCCAACAGGATATCATTGAATTTCGATGGCGTGTCTTGGCCTCTTATCCCAAAATATATTCCGCCGTTATCATAATCCTTTGTTACGCTGTCACCATTTACATCATGAACCAACACATTTCTCAGGTAAAAATGGTTGAGCGTCCCATAATTCTCCGCCTGAACGACAATACCGGTCCGTCCCTTCAGGTCCTCCTCACCCCAGTTGGTCACTTCAATATCCGATACCTCCCAATAGGGTGTATTGACAAAATGGACCGCGTACAGATTCTCTGCATTGCCCTGGATCAGCGGCAGGCTGCCTTCACCGTATGCGTAAAGCTTGATAGGCTCCTCCTGCGTTCCTTCTCCATTGGGTTTTAGCTGTTGTCCGCTGAATACACTTCCACGTTTTAACAGGATTTCATCGCCGGGCTTGAACTGCATCTGGTTTATTCTGTCCAATGTTTTCCATGCTGTCGCTTCTGTCATACCGTCTGCGGCATCATCCCCGTTTTCTGAATCCACATAGTACGTGCCTGTTCCCGCGTTCGCGGCAGGAACCGGGTCCTGTTCGGCTGCTTCTGCCGGTTCCGCCTCCGGTGAAGGCATTTCCATGCCGCTTCCCGTGGCTTCTGTCCCGCCGTCTAAAGCGTCATCTCCATTTTCCGGATCCGCATAATGTGTGTCTGTTTCTGCGTCCGTATCCGGAGCCGGGTCCTGTTCGGCTTCTTCTACCGAATCCTTTTCCGAATCCTTTTCTGGTGAGGGTGCTTCCACATGGCTTTCCGTCACCTCCTGCATTGGGCCCGGCCCCTGCACAGAGGCATAGACTACCTGTCCCATCAGGGACTGCAGCAGCAGGATAATTACGAGAAGCGATGTGAACCATTTTGCACATTTGTGTTTCCTTTTCACCACTTTTTCCTCCTTTGATCGTATTTGAGTCTTTGTCAGCTCAGAAACAGTATATTTAACATTTCAGAAAAAACCCATGGAAAAATGAGAAAAATTTACATGGATTTTATTGCATTTTATCCATGGCTTTTTAAGCCCGTTCCGGGTATGTTAATAAAGAAGAACATTTTCAGCCGTTGAGAGGAGAACCCCTATGAAAAAGGAAAAAAAAATCAGGTTATTTTTACTTGTGAGTGCCGGATGCCTCCTGACTGCCCTGCTGGCAGCTCTGTTCCTGCATTACGCCAGGGCTGGTTTTGGCCTTCGGAAAATACCGGATAACAGTGTATGTGTCATAAATAACATGCCGGTTTCTGACGATGAATTTAACTTTTATCTGGAGAAAAACAGGACCAAAATATATCAGGAATTTGCCGGATCCGGTATGGCAGACTTATCTTCATCCGAATTCTGGGATGAAGACTACTTGGTCAGCGGGAAAAATCCCTCCGAGGAATTAAAAAACGCAGCGCTTGACGAATGTGTGGAGGCCAGACTGATACAATCTCTTGCGCTGGAAAAGGACCTGGTCACAGACATTGGTTACGAGGCCGTTTTGAGCAGCCTCTCTTTGGAAAATGAAAGACGCAAAGAGGTTCATGCTGCCGGGGGCGTCATCTATGGTCCGGTGGAATATACCCCCGACATTTATTACGACTATTTTATGTCCAATCTATATAGCGATCTTCTGGATCAGTGCGGAGATGAGATGTGGCCGGTCAATGAGTCCCTTCTGCAAAAGGAGTATGAGGAGATAAAGAATACATACTTCCGGATCCCGGACGATATCCATATAGCCGTACTTACGCCGAAAGATTCCCTGTCCACTGAAACTGAGATTTCCGGTCCGGAGGGTCTGCTTGAAAAAGCCCGCAGGATGCTGGAATCCGGAGACAGCGCCGAGAAGACAGCCTCAGAACTGAAACTGGACCTTCGCAGTCAGGCTTTTCTGGATAAAAACCGGAAAGCAGACTCGGGAACTATGCCGGAGCTGTTGTCAGCCGCCGAACAACTGGAGGAGGGCGGGACCGCATACGTGACCGACGTCTCCGGCAATATCTCCCTCATCCAGTGCACGGAACGGACAGCCAACGGCTATCAGCCATTCGAGGAGGTGAAAAATGTAACAAAAAGCCTCTATCATGAAAAGAAGCTGAACAGCTATCTGAAGCAGCAAAAATCCTCAGCAGATATCGAATGGATCACAAACGGGGAAATCTAATCTTCCGCTGAAGTTTTAAAAATGATATAATATCAAAAAGCATTCTCTATTTGCCGGGAGGTAACCCCTATGAAGCGGAAATCATTAAATTTTCCAACGAAAATCATTTTATTCAACATTGTTCTGATCAGCTTTCTGACCTTTGGGCTGTTGGCTTATTTCTATCTGTTTGTAGCGGATACGGAGCGCAGCAAGGCTGTAAGCAATATGGAGATACTCTCCACCAAAGCAGGTGAACAATTAGATGATTTTTTTGCAAATATGGACAAAGCCGCCCTGCATCTTTCCACCAATCCTACGGTGATCTCCACGTTTGCCTCCATCCCCGATGCCCCCGGCAATTTTTTTGAGACAGGGCATATCTCTTCCAGAGAGCTAAACGATACCATATGTTCCTATATTTTTGAGGACTACAGTATCTCCAGAATATGTCTGTACAATGATCAGCAGGATTTTATCTACACCGGCACGCTGAACACCTCAACCGACAGGATCCAGTCATTTGTGAACAGCAGCCGGAGTGTCTCCATCCGCGATGCACTCCGGCAGAATCACGGAAAACTTTTCATGGGGCCTGAAAACGACCCTCTGCTCAATGTGACCAACGCATCCGATCCCTCGGACAACCTTACCTTCTCCGTTATCCGGGAGATCAAAGATTATAACTCCTTTGAGCACGTTTCATATGGTTATGTGGAGATACAGCAGTCCGCGAAAAAAGTAGAAAGCCTGCTGAACTTTTCAGATCCGGCCATTCACTGCTATCTGCTTGACCGCAACAGCGGGTCAGACATTTATCCATTCAGCGAGGAAGAAAAAGAGGCAGACGAAAGAATGACACTGTGCCGGAATGTCCTGGAAAAATATCCCGCCTCATCAGATGCAGTTTATACGGGTCTGTCCTCAGACGTGCTTGCCGGCAGTTATAATCTGCGGGAGCTGGATGGCCTGACGCTGGTGGTACTCCAAGACCGGGCAGATGCCCTTCGGCCTCTGAACTCATTCATCACGCTGGTGGTCTGTGTCCTGATCCTGATCGTGTTCGCAGTATGCTCCCTTCAGATTTTTGTGATCCGTCATATGACCAAACCACTGATACAGATCCGGGAATCCATGAAGACGGTCAATATTGACCATATGGAAATGGAACTGATCCCCTCGGACTCAAGCAATGAACTGGAGGTACTCCGTCATACCTTCAACGGTATGCTGGCCAAGTTAAACCAGTCCTTCCAGGAACTGGTCCTGGCCCACACCAATGAACTGGAAGCCAGCCTTTTGGCTCTGCAGGCACAGGTAAATCCCCACTTTATACACAATACACTTGCTTTGATCCAGTCTGCGTCAGAGGAGAACGACCCCGAAAAAGTCGCTATGATCTGCGCAGACATGTCTTCCATGCTGAGATTCACCACCTCCTACCAGTCAACCTCCTGCACTCTTTGGAAAGAGCTGGAGTATTCCGAATCATATCTGCGGCTGATGAAATCCCGGTACGAAGACTTGTTCAGTTATTCTATAGAAAAATGTGAAGCACTCAAGGATACCATTGTGCCCAAACTGATCCTGCATCCCATCCTTGAAAATTGTTTTACGCATGGGTTCAAACAAAAAAATCCGCCCTGGCGGATAGAGATAAAGGTTTATGAGGACAATGGCTGGCGGATACGGATCAGTGACAACGGCATCGGATTCACCTCCGATTTTATCGAAAACATTCAGAAAGCCGTGTCCGGCACTTCCGCAGAAATGGCTGCGCAGGAAACTAAAAGGCTGCAGATCGGCGGCCTTGGTTATAAAAATACCCTGCTGCGTCTAAAAATCATGTACCACGAAAATATGGTGCTCACTCTGTCTGATTCACCGGGCGGAGGGGCTGTGATCATTATGGGAGGAACGATATGATCAAAGTTATGGTTGTAGAAGATGAACCGCCAATCCTTCGCAGTATCAGCAAGGCTATCGAGACGGCAAGTCCCCTTTGTAAGGTGACAGAAACTGCGTATAACGGCGAACAGGCTTTGACCCTGTTAGCAGACACAGAAATCGATGTTATTTTTACGGATATCAATATGCCCGTCATGGACGGAATTGCCCTGTGCAGATATGTCAGTGAACATATGCCTCACATCCGCACCGTGATCCTCTCCGGCTATCAGGAATTTGCCTACGCACAGCAGGCACTCAGGTACCATGCCGCCGACTATCTGATCAAACCCATAAACGCCGCAAAACTGGTCGATCTTCTTGAAAAACTTACCGCTGAAGTGGAGAAGGAACGGAGGGAAAACAACAGCCGTTTGATTCAGTCTGCTGTATACCACAATACGGATATCTCCGGGTGTTCCCTGGCCCCCAAGGATTCTCTCTATTATATCACCCTGTTTTATGCCGGCTCCTATCCTCTGACAGGATTTAACTGCCTGTCCTACGGATACTCCTTCTGGAATCAGGCGGATCTGTCATCAGAACTTCCCACCTCATTTTTCCAGCAGGAGTTCACGTGGGTGATCAACGGAAAAAACGATTCCGAAAAGATCCTCATCTTTTCCGCCCCTGATGCGGACTACGCGTCGGATGCCATCCATGCACTGTACGAAAAGCTGGCCGGCAGACAGGGTGTTCCTGTCACCTGCATTACCAGCCAGCCGTTTCCCTCTCTGAAAAACGTGAACAGCACCATCAGAAATCTTCAGGGAATCATCCGCAAACGCCTGGTATTCGGGGAATCCGGTATTCTCATGCCAAACAGCAGCTCATCTTTGCTGTACTCAACTACATCTGATTTTGAAAACAAATTGATTTTTCTTCTGGGTCTGAAAAAATACAGGGAGTTTTCAGAAGAAATGGTCAGCTTAATAAATGGCTTTGAAAAATCCCCCATCACACAGTACAATCTGGAAATTGTATTGGACGGTATGATGCTTATCATCAAGAAACATTCTCCGCATACGGATTTCTCAGGCCTGAAATATTCCATCTCGGAAGCCATATCCAACAGTATTGCCTACCGGGAGCTTTCCGCCCAGCTTTATGAAATCCTGCTGTCGTTCTTTCAGGCAGACGCGTTTGTGCAGACAGATGACAAGACCAAGCTTTTAGCTGCCATTGACCAATATATCCTGGAAAATATAACAGAACCCATCACCAACCAGACGCTGTCAGCCAAATTCGGTCTTGTCTCCTCCTACATCAGCCGTCTGTTCAAATCCTATAAAGGGCTTTCCCCATCCGACTATATCCAGCAGATCCGGATAGAAAAAGCCAAGGAGCTGTTAAAAGACGAGGAACTGAAGGTAAAGGATATCTCATTTCTTGTAGGTTATCCCGATCCCTTCCATTTTTCCAGAGTATTTAAGAATGCCACAGGCTATTCTCCCAGTCAATACCGGGAACAGGGAGTAAAGGGGTAACTATAAGTTACCCCTTTACTCCGCCGCCTGTAACACCTGCGATAATTTTTTCAGACAGGAATATGTACAGTAAAAATGTAGGCAGGAATACAATGATCACCGCCGCAAACAATGCCCCGTAATCTCCGTTCTGTTTCATAGCCGCAACGATGGTGTACAGTCCCACACCCACAGATCTCTTTGAATCCACACTTGCAAAAACCAAAGACATAAAATATTCATTCCAGACAGTCATAAAGTTAAAAATTGTCACGGTGATGATACCCGGCTGTGCCAGCGGAAACATGATCTTCCAGAATGTCTTGATCTGGGTACAGCCGTCCAGCGCAGCAGCTTCCTCATAGCTTTTTGACAGGGTGCTGAAGAAGTTCAGAAGAAAAGTCACCGTATAGGGTATATTTACTGCCGTGTACAGAAAGATGAGCAGGGTTCTGGAACCATTCAGTTTAAGTCCTGTGGTGATATTCAAAAGCGGAAGAATGATCATAATTGCAGGTATGCTCATAGCCATGACCAGTCCGCTCTTCATCACCTTGTTTCCCAAAAATGTATATCTGGCCAGGACATAGGCGGCAGGCGCGCCGATCAATACCAGCAGCACGCAGGAAACAGCTGCGTAAATAAAAGAATTCAGGAAGTATATAGATACATTCTGCAGCTGCCATGCGTTTACATAGTTCTCCCAATGAAACCCTGACAGGAATTTAAGCGCATTTCCCTGATAGATTTCCTTCGTGGTGGAAAGACTGGCTGCAAAGATCCATACCAATATGGCAATGGTAAACAGAACCCATAAACTGACCACCAGGTATCCGGGCAGCAGCCGGACTTCTTTTTTCCAATTGAACGGCTGCCGGAACTCTTTTTCTGTTTTCTTTTTTATTATTTTTTCCCTCATATCTCCAATCCTTTCAGTATTCAGTCGTAATACAGGCCTGCATACGCTTCTTTATAATTCCAGCTCATCGTCCTTGAGCAGCCTGTTCAGCAAGGCAAATATGACCATTACGATCAGCGCCAGAATGCATCCCACAGCAGCTCCTGCTCCCGCATCCGTAGTCTTGGAGGTTTTATTTCCGAAAACCAGATCAAACACATAAATGATCGGAACGATGGTACTGTTCTCCGTCGTAACGGGAGAAAACATTTTCGTCCAAACGAAAAAAGATATGGTATTGATACTCCAAAAAGTCAGGTTCATTTTAAACACACTCTTCAGCAGCGGCAGCGTTATGTGCCGGAACTGGCCCACTTTATTGGCTCCGTCAATGGTGGCTGCCTCATAGATGTCCGCAGGAATTTTCTCAATCCCGCTGATAAAGATCAGCATATAATAGCCCACAGCGCCGAAGCAAAAGGCTGCCAGCATAGACCAGAACTTCATATCCTCGCCCAGCCAGTTGATCTTCGCCAGATTTTCCAGACCTAAAGCGTCAAAGACATTGTGCAGCAGTCCGAATCTCCGGTTGAACACATAGTACATCCACATGGACGCCAGGGCCACCGCACTGATAATGTTGGGCATATATATCATTGCCCGATAAAAACGTTTGAACCTTATACCGCTGGTAAGTATCACTGCCAGCATCAAGGCCAGGACCATCACAACGACTCCGCCTATCACCCATATTTTAGCTATATTTTCCATGGAAGTGACAAAACTTAGCGACGAGAACACCTTCCGATAATTTAAAAGCCCGGAAAAACCACCGTCGGACAGCGCAGAGCTGGCACGTTCCACCCGGAAAAAACTCATCAGGATCGTCCTGATAATGGGATAGATGTATACTGTAGAAAACAATATGAGTGCAGGCGCCAAAAATACCGCCATCATTTTCTTATCTCTTTTCAACCAAATAACCTCCCTTGTTTTGATCGAAGCTTTCCCGCATCAGAATTCAAGGGGCTGCCACACTGAAAATCCCGAACCATCTGCCTCAGAGCGAGGTTGGGAATCATCAGTGCTGCAGCCCTCCTGTCTGTCTTTATTTGCTGGCAGCCTCAAGCCCGTCTACAAATTCCTGTGCACTGCATGCACCTGAGAATAATTTAGAGCCCCATTCTACAATGGTAGGAGTGAAATCCGTATTATTTTCCATACCGGCCGCCCACTCGTATCCCTTTGCTGCCTGTTCAAACGGAATACGGCAGTTCTTTATGATCTCCGGCCATTCCTTATTGTTGGGGTCTGATGGTATGGCATTGGTAGCAGCAGAGATTTTTGCATCATACTCTCCGGTAGTAAGGAACATAACCAGGTCAAACGCTGCCTGAGCATTCTCTGATTTAGCGTTTATGGATATTCCCTGCCCGCCGATCATCATTGCTTCCGTTCCGTCTGTACCGCCTTCCACTGCGGGATATGAAAACATTCCCCACTCAAACTCGCACTCTGTGCTCTCTTTTAACTCATTCGGTATCCATGACGCATTTACAACCATGGCAGTCTCCTCAAATCCCACTGCATTCTGGCCTTCGGGGAAGGCTTCCGGTGCGGCGTCAGACAGGTATCCCTTTTCCACCAAAGTCTGCATATCCTCTGCCATCTTCAGCACGCCGGGATTCTCCGCCCAGTTTCCATTATTCACCACATCTTTCACACCATCCTGGCCAATATAGCGCGCCAGCGCATATCCCAGATTCAGTGACACGTAGCCGTCATCAAGAGCCAGAGGTGTATATCCGGCCTGTTTGATCTTCTCGCATACATCCAAAAATTCATCCCAGGTTGCCGGCTCCTGTGCGCCAGCCTCGTCAAAGATTTCCTTATTATAAAAGACACCGGAGGCATATGGCTGATAAGGAATCACTTTCAGAGAACCGGCCCAATTTCGCACGGACCCTGTCAGTGCCTTGTTGGACTTATTGTCGTAATCTGCCGCCTTGGCCATCTCCTCCAGATCCATGGCATAAGTGCTGTGGATCGTGGACATCCTCATGTAATCGTCCTCATAGAGGTCAATGTCTTCCCCTGCATCTATGGAGGAACTGATCAGGGATGCGATGTCCCTGCCCTTCCACTCCACCTGTACTTCATTCCCTGTCTCCTCGCAGTAAGCGTCAATGGCTTCCTGAATGGCAACAGCCTGTGGGGAGCCGGCATCCCACATGGACCAATATACGATCTTGTCTGCGTCCTTGGACTCTTCCTCTGCGGACCCTGATGTACCTTCTGATGACTCTGTTTTACTCTCTGCCTGACCGGCGTCTGCCTGCTGTCCGCATCCGGTGAACATGGTTCCCAGCAGAGCAGCTCCCAGCAGCACACTTACTAATTTTCTTTGCATTATATTCTCCTCCTGTTTTGTTTTTCTATCAGTTATCTGATGACTTCATTTTATTCTATCGCGGTACTGATTTACATAGACAGATTAGAACAGCGGACATGGATATTTGGTAACAGATTTCCTGCCCTGTGGTAGATCATACCCATATTTCATTTTCCGGTTCCAGTACCTCATATGGGATAAACACCGCATTTCTCCGCTCCCGCTTCAGATATTTTTCGTGGCTGTACGGCATGCCGTTGATGCGTACGCGGCTGTCTTCTTGTCCGCTGATATGGAGCAGGATTTTCTTATTCCTTATGCTGAAGCTCACCTCTGCCCCTGTCATGGATTCCGAAAGACAGGGATCAAGGATAAGCCCCTCAAGACCCGGTCTGATGCCAAACATCCATTGATAGGTCAAACGGATCGCCATAGCTATGGAACCGGTGAGGAATGTCATACCTCCCCTGCCTTTGAACAGCGGAATATCCTGCCAGCAGTTCACAATAGCATACGGAGGAGTCATGGCCTGAACCGTGTTATGCTTCTGCTGATCAAAAGGCAGAAGATATTGTAATGTCTCATACAGTTCTTCTCCTCTGCCCATCACAGAGAAGCTCCTGCCCAGGAATCCGTGGGAACCGTGATTGTAAGGGCTGGCATTTTCAAACAGCCCCCCAAAGGCGTCTCCGCTTCCGAGTCTTCCCGCGCAGGATACGGGCTTTCTCCCCAGAGCAGGGGCAAATAGCCGATATCCCGACTCCGACTTTAGCCTGCCAAAATGTTCCAGGATACTCTCCCGCTGCCGGGTATCTGCAGTGCCGCACACGATTGCATAGGCATTGGCACATATATACGGACGACATTCTCCATCCGGATCCTTGTGGGAAAACAGCCACTCCCCATTATCTGTAAATACGCCGCTGTAAAAACCAGACGGGTTGTATGCTTCCCGGTTCAGAGCAGCCTCAAATTGATCACGCGCATCGGAAATCTTCTGCGGATCCGGAATGCTCAGGGCATATGACGCTGCGATTTCCTGCACATAGTCGATGGCCAATATAACCTGGGCTGTTACCATCACACTCTCTCCGCGTCCCTTAAGTCCGGCGTTGTTCACCGCATCCAGCCAATCTCCGCCTCTGATTTTACACAAGCCATGCTTACCAATATTTTCCGGGTCCGTATAATAGGATAATATTCTGAGACAGTGCTCCCATACACTGCTTTTTTGCCCGTCGCCCAGCCATTGTACCGTTTCGTTCAGAATATCCTCATCTCCTGTGAAGCAGAGGTATTCATATACAAATTCCAGGGCAAATGCCCCTGCGTCTACAAATTCCCTCAGATCATGGCGTCCTTTCCTCCCCGCTGTCCCTATCTGCCGCGGGATCCACCCATCTTCACGTTCACACTCCAACAGCAGCAGCAGAATTTTTTTCGCCCAGCCTGAGTCAAAAAATAATTCTCCCATAAAATCATTTGCACAGTCCCTGCTGCCCCGCATCCCCGTAGGCCACCCTCTGTCAAGGGATGCCGTCCAGTACATCTGTAAAGGCAGCCAGGTATTGATATAGTGGTCAAAAAATCTATCCTGTGTCCGGATTCCCCATTTTCCGCACAGTCCCTCATAAAACCGCCGCTGAACCTCCACCTCTGTGTCAAATACCTGACGGTCAAAATATTTTAACGGGCGGCTGGCTGCTGCAAGATCCGGCAGAAGATGTTCTTCATTCAGAGGCAAAAAACTCAGAACCTGAGTTATCTCTCTGCTCTCACCGGGATTCAGTGAGATCTTATACTGGGCGGCATAGACCGACGGATAACCGCATACGGTATTCTCTTCACCATGTACCCCATATGATTCCAGGCACTCCCGACCCAGGCGCAGATGCTCCCTGTAAAGACTGCAGGGATGATTAAAATCGGTGCTGCTGCAGAATTTTTCTGCTGAGACATCAAAGGACTGCATATTCTCTCTGCTGCTCCACAGCGTGGCAGCACGCCTGCTGCCCGGAACCGCCTGGGGATTCCATAACTGCGACCAGAAAACAAGTTCCTTTTCCATTCCCGCTCCGGTCTTTACATACCACTCCGGTCTGTCCCACGGTGCCAGTTGGGCCGGGTTGACGTAAGGAAGCATGGCAGGTGTCACGGAGAGATCTGCTACCTCCTCCCTGTGGCTCGTTATGCGGAATTTCATAACGATATCAGTCCCTTTTCTCGGAACAAAAAATGTGGTGTTCACCTCCAGACCGTCTATCTCATAGCTGTACTTTGCCATATGAGGCTGAAATGTGATCTTCAAATTTTCCGGACCTTCATCTGCCCCCGGACCTATAGCCGGACGGCAGAAGTTATTAAAAGGAATTCCCCGGTTCACGCAATCCCCTTTGATCCATACCAGCCACTTTGAATACTTGTCATCTTTTTCCCTTTTAAAAAGCATGATATCCCCGGGGGGATAGGCCTGTGCCGCTACCGGTCCATACTGATCCAATCTGAGCAGTATTTCCCGGTTCTGAAAGATATACTCCCAGGAAGTCTCCATACCCAAATCGTGTATGATATAGGTGGCAGGCCGTGACAGATCAAATTGGCCATATTTTCCGTTGATTGTATCCATGATAATCTCCTCCTGATCATTTGTACTATTCCAGAATTATAGTGACAAAGCGCGGCTCTGAACATAGACAGAATATAAATATCACCATGGATTATCTAAAAAACAGCACCTGAAAGTGATGTGGCCCTTGTCCGCCTGACAAGGGCCATATCATCTCTCAGATGCTGCTCAGATGCTATTTAACTGCACGATATTAAATTTTACTGCTCATAATCTGTCTGAAACCGTTCCAATATCTCCCTGCCGTTCAGGGATTGCTTTTTCGGTTCTTCCAGAAGATAGATCCACAGGTAATCCATGATCTTATCCCTCCCTGAATCAAACTTACTAAGAAAATCACCGGATACCATGTCGCTGTCAATATATTTCTCTTTCATATCAGCCAGATAATACGGGGTGCTGCCCCCGTCCACATCATCAAAAGCGGGAAAACCAGGTGTATCTCTGAAATAAAGGTCTGCATATTCCGGTGTGGACCACAGACGAAAAATCTTTTTTACCACATCCTTCTTTTTTGATGTATTGGACAGTGCAAAGCCCACGGAGTACATATTTGCCGTAGCCATATCCTCCGCCGCATTGGGCATGATCACGTTGAACATGCCAAGCCGAGCACCTGGATACTGATCCTGTACCTCTCCAGCAAAAAAACTGCCGTTAAAATGCATTGCTGCCGTACCGTTTCCCACCGCTTCCACACAATTCTCATAAGTAAAGGAGAGATAATCCTCATTCACATAGCCCTTTGAAAATAATTCCATATAGTGATCCAGAACCTCTGAAAATGCGGGGATGTCCGTCCACTTTATGGTTTTGTCCATGAGCGCCCGGGCATACTGTTCACTCCCGGTGATCCCCAGAGCTTTTGTCATTGCATCTGCCGGCAGCACTTGTGTGATCCAGCTCTCCTTTGCCATGCACACCGGCACAACATCCGGCAGCTCCCTGCTGATGGTTTCGCATACTTCCAGCAATTCCTCCCAGCTCTCAGGGATTTTCTCAATTCCCGCACGTTCAAATACTTCCTGATTGTAGACCATGCCATGGATCCCCTGCATAGACTGGAAAGGGAAAGCATAGACCTTATCCTGGTATGTGACAATTTCCGGATGCTTTAATTTCTCTACCCATGTCTCATCACTCAGATCTTCCAGGTACTTTGAGGCGTCAATCTGATTGTAGAGATCCGGAAAGTTACTGTCCACCATATCGGTCAGTTCATAAGAAGAGGCGCGCATCTTTATGATACTGCTGCTCTGCTCATCCGGAACCACCTGACACTCCACGATTATGTTCTCTTCCTGTGAAAGCTTTTCGATCATCTTCTCCAATCCTCTGGTATAGCGGGACTGCTTTACTGTTGCCGTGACCGTCACAGGCGCCTGCTCTTTCATGGCTGTTTCCTGCCAGTCTGCTGCGGCACACCCTGAAAGCACCAACGGCAGCAGAGTCATATACAAATAAAATTTCCTTGCCCTCATCCTTTGTCCTCTCTATTTGCCAAGTTCAGATCCTCTGATTTTTTCACTACCATAATTATACACTAACTTGTCACAATACTCAAAGAGACTTTGTGAACTTCTGCTTAACAGCAAAATTGATTATTTCTTGTCTTTTTCCCAAACAGATGATAAAATCATACAATAAATCTTACCGTAACATCGGGATAATTCCGCAAACTAATAGAAAGAAGTATATTCATGGAAAATACACAAAAACCCAAAGTAGAATTCAGATATTATGCCACCCTGCCTCAGCTCCCCATATATTTTCTGACCGGGGACAACTGGCTGAGCTGCATCGGGACACGGACTGCATGCCTTCATTTCCACAATTTAATGGAAATCGGCTACTGTTATAATGGAAATGGAAATTTACTTCTGGGTGATCAGGGTCTCAAGATCCAGCCCCATATGATTTCCATTATTCCCCCCAATTATCCCCATTCCACAGACAGTATTCCCGGCAGTGTCATCACCTGGGAATATCTCTTTATCGATATTGACAAATGCCTGGAAGCTGCTTACGGAAATGACGAAGCCAAGCTGAATTATATGAAAAAGCTCATCACTCAGAAGGCGCATTTTATCCGTGCAAAAGAATATCCTGAAATTGCCGGAGAATTTCGCATCATTCTCCATGAAATGCTGATGCAGAAGGAATACAATATATATATCGTAAAAGCCATGGCATTTTCCCTGCTCATGAGGATCGCCCGCCTGACTTTTTCGGAAACCGACGATGAGTTTTTATCCTGCAGCAAACCCCTGGATATGGATAATATAAGTCAGATCAAACCGGCCCTCGATCACATCCGCAGTCATTACCGGTCCCCTATCAAGATTCAGGATCTGGCCGATGCCTGCAGTATCAGTGAGACGTATTTCAGAAAGATATTCAAGTCATTCATGAATACCTCTGCCCTTGATTATATCAATAAGATCCGAATCCTGAATGCCGCTGACTCCATGCGCAGCACAGACTGCTCCATCCATGAGATCATTTCCAAATCCGGCTTTACCTCTGAATCCACGTTTAACAGAAACTTCAAGAAATATATGGGAACTTCCCCCAAACAGTGGCGGGAAAAGTATGCGGGACAAAAACGGCAGTTAAAAGATTTTGATATATATCTTGAAAATGGATGGTAAACAGCCGATATCCTGTTTTGTAGTTAATACCGAGGTGTTTTTTCAGAATATTTATTTTTCATTACATAATAGTCAATCTTTTATAAGTGTGATACAATAAAAACATCAACAATTATTGTGCCATGCAAAGGAGGATTGCATATGTGTACCACTAAGCAGTATCAGGCAAGAACGAAACGTATCGATGATGCCCTTGCGGTCAAAGAACCTGACCGTGTACCTGTAATTCCTTTTGTCCAGACCTACTCTGTCACCCATTCTGGACACACCATGGCGGAGGCCATGTACGATTCCTCAATTATGCAGAACGCCCTCCGTCAGTATCTGAATGATTATGAACCGGATGCAAACTATGGCTATTCCCCGTTTTTCTGCGGACTTGGACCGTGTTTTGAACTGACGGGAATCTCTTTCCTGCAGTGGGCCGGACAAAAAGGCGGTGTCTGTACTGAGAATTCCATCCATCAATTTGTGGAAAAGGCGTACTTAGGTGATGAGGAGTATTCAGAACTGCTGACAGATCTGACCGGCTGGATCATGAAGAGATACCTTCCCAGAAATTTCAAGCTGATGGAGCCTATGGCAAAGATGTCCTTCGGCCAAATGCTGGGATACGGCGCTCTTCCCGGAATGATGCAGTTTGCAGATCCGGCCATTGCGGAAATGTTCGTGAAACTGGGGGAGGCAGCCGGAATGATCTCCCGTTATTACCAAGAGGCCCATAACTTTGACGTGGAAATGATGGAAGCCGGATATCCCTTATTTTTCAAGGCCACAACAACCTGCGCCTTCGATATGCTCAGTGACTGTCTAAGGGGCACACTGGATACCATGGCTGATCTGTACGAACAGCCGGAAAATGTCCATAAAGCCATTGACTTTTTCTATCCCGGCACACTCTACGGGGCACTTGCCCAGGCCGAAAGCTCCAAGGGGAAGGTTGTATTTATTCCTCTGCACAAAGGCCTTGACGGTTTCATGGGAAATGAGCAATACCGTGAATTCTACTGGCCGACTTTAAAAGCACTGGTAGAAGGTCTGGCCGCTGCCGGACAGATCCCCTACGTCTATACAGAGGGAAAATATGATTCCCGGCTTGAATTTTTATCCGAACTTCCTGCCGGAAAGTGTCTGGTCCACTTTGAAAACTGCGACATGAGGGAGGCCAAACGGATCGTGGGTAAAAACTGCTGTATCAGCGGCGGGTTTGACGGAAGGATACTGGAGACAGGGACACCGGAGCAGGTGACAGACGCGGTGAGACGCCTTCTGGACATCTGTGCTTTGGACGGCGGTTATATTTTTGATGTGAATACCACCATTGATCATGGGGTAAAGCATGAGAATGTACTTGCCATGTTCGACGCGGTAAAGACTTATGGAAAATATTAATCTGATACAAAGACGGCGGCTGTAAAATTCACAAATTCTTTTACAGCCGCCAATTTATTTAGATCCTTTCAGACAGATGCACCCAGGTGTCTTTTGTGAGAAAGCTCTCCCCCACCTGCTCCTCCATCTCCAGATATCTGTCATAGGGAATACTGAAGGACAACAGTTCTTTGCTGATGCATTTCCGCGCTGACGGGTCGGTAAGTCCTATGGTACATTTTCTTTTCCCATCCTCCTGATCACTCACTGCATAGAGAATGGCCTGTGCACACCCTGCGCCAAACTTGATCTGTACATTATCCTGGGTTGGCTGGTCATAGTTGGCAAGTGTGGCAAGCGCAGAAAGCTGGTCCGCATTTACCAAAAAAACAACCGCCTCCGGCTTCTCCTCCTCTTTTACTTCACTGAGCGGTTTCAGTACAACGTATCTCTCAGCCTTAACCTTTGGTACATTCTCTGCGTATTTCCTAGCCAGATCAGGGTTCTTTTTATAAAATTCCCCCGGTTTCGGGCCCACGCCTCCTGTAGATAGAAAATATTCGATGGTCCCCAGTTCAAAGCCTTTGAATCCCATACCCACTTTGCCTCCCGGACATGTGGTGGTTTCCTCACAAAACGCCGCGGTTCTGCCCTTTGACGCTGCGGACAGCATAGGGATCACACAGCCCCACACTCCCTCTTTGAAATGTATGGCTCCTTCAGGCATCCTGTCCGATTTGATGACTGCCACGGGCTGACTTGACAGCTTAATTGCCTCTTTCATTTTACTTTTCATAGAATCGTACCTCCCTTTCTGCCGGGTAAGATTTTACATGACTGGTCTTTATGCTCACATTATACCTGTTTTTTGCTGTCTGTGTAAGACTGTCTATATACATATTTTTATCAGGAACTGACACTGTCATATCTTTTCAAACCTGTTTTCCATATCACAAAAGTCAACAATGTAAAAAAAGCCAGTGCTGCCCCTTCCTGCAATGCCATTTTCCATGTAAAATCTCCCAGCAGGATCAAAGATGGATATGTGGAAATTATGCCGTAAGGCAGGACATAATAAAAAACAAACTTATAGACTCCATAAAACACCGTACCAGGTATCTGCATACACATATCCAGGCCATTTATCTCTATCTGCAGAATGCCCTCTGAAGATACCGTAAAAAATGCCAGTGAACGGATCATTACCTCCAGCTCATAAAACAAAATTGTCATCATTCCCACAGAAATCACATAACCCAATGTATTACTGATGTTAAAGTCTATTTTTGCTGCATTTGCGCCGTAAAAAATGATAGCAATACTGAAGATCACAAGAGGCACGGCCCCTGGATTTACCTGCTCAAAGGTCAGCCTGAGCAGAGGGCTGACCGGTTTTGTCAGGTACAGATCGATCTCTCCTGTCCTGATTTTTTCCGGTATGGAATTAACTCCGAAAAAGTAAATACTCATATTGAGAGCATTGATAAGAGAAAATGTTCCGATAAAAAGTATCATATCTCCCTGCTTCCAATTGCCAATCCTATCCACATTGGAATAAATGGCCTGAAACACCAGAAGCTGAATCACAAATAAACTCCCATCTACAAAAAACGGCCCGAAAAAACCAAGGCGGAACATCATCACTCTCTCTAACCTTAATTTTATCAGCACTTTGATCAATCTTATATTCTCTCTCATTTCTGTCCCCCTATATCCCGGCTCCGTCATATTTCACTCTGTACTTCTCATAAACAATCTTTTCCAGAAGCCTGATGCCCAGATTCCAGCCCAGCATAATAAATACTCCTCTCACAGCTTCCTCACCGTTTTTCCCCATGAGCAGCATGGACGGCAGATATGCAGTATAGTAAAAAGGAAGGGCCTGCATACATTTCACCACCATCTCAGGCAGGAGAACAAGAGGTATAACAGAACCTGAGACTAAAGCCAGGATATTCTGCTTTATCATCAGAAATGTAGATATCTCTTCAAACCGAAATGTCAGGATTCCCAGAAAATAACTGAGCTGTGCCATAAAAAGCAGCCCCAGAAAAGCAATCACCAGGGCACACAAAATACAGGTGATATCTGAGGTAATACTTATCCTGATTCCAAATCCCAAACCGATGAGAAATACCGCCGCTGCATCCAGCACAATATGAGGCAATATGGAACCGGCCTCCATAGCCAGAAAATAGTTGTCAGCATCCAAAGGTACTGTCATATATTTCGAGAAGGTCCCGCTCCTTATCCCTAATGTGATATCCCCACTTATTTTTTCCGAAATATCAATCTGTGCAAAAAAGGCACTGAGCAGATAGTATGTCATCATGCTATTCTTGGTAAATCCTGCTACCAACTCCCTATCCCTGAATATGATGCCCCACAGCAAGGAAGCAAATATGATTTTCATTACAATGGATATAAAACCAAATATCAAATCTACCCTCCACATAAGTTTTACTTTCAGATACACTTTTGCCGCTTCCAGATATTTTTTCATGTCCTCTCCCTCACATCTGCATAGATCCTTTCCACCACTCTGCCAATCTCTTCCTCATCCAGAGAAATGTCCGTGGGCTTATAACTCATAAAGTATTCCAGGAATCTGCCAGAGTCCTCCTTAGGCATTTCATATACTTTTTTATAACCATTGTCCTCCAGAATCCTGCATTTCTCTGCCAGAGTTTCCGGAATCTCAATCTTAGTGAGTTCCTCAAATACCAGTGTTATCCTTTTACTATTCTGATAGCGCTCAAAGAGCTGTTCTGTGCTGCCATCATATACCTTCATTCCCTGGCTGATAACAACAGACCGCCTGCAAAGGGATTTAATATCCTCCATATAGTGGGAAGTCAGAAGAATTGTCGTCTTCCTGTCCTGATTCACTTCTTTCAGATACCTTCGTATCTGCATACTTGCCACTGCATCCAAACCTATGGTTGGCTCATCCAGAAAAAGTATTTTGGGATTGTGGAGCAGAGCGGCCAACAGTTCCATTTTCATTCTTTCGCCTAGAGACAGGGTCGCTGGAGGGTATCCCCTGCTGTCAGCTCGAAAAACAACTGGCTCTTCTGTCCCATTACTAAAGCATACTGCTGCCGAAACTGTTTCTCCAATTTATTTGGATAATATCCAAGGACACTAACAGAACCGCTGGAAGGTGCTATAATACCTGTGAGCATTTTTACCAGGGTTGTCTTTCCTGCACCATTTTTTCCTATCAGCCCTACAAATTCCCCTTCTTCCACACATAGATCAATATGGCTGACTGCTGTTTTCTCTTCATATTCCCGCCGGAACAGGCCTGTCAGACTGCCCTTTAATCCCTCACGCTTTTTATACCTTTTGTAAACTTTTGATAAGTCTTTAACTTCTATAACGTTCATATTCATCTGCCTCTTTCAATTTCTATACTTAATTTTACGCACAAAAAAACTCATGGTATCTTGCTTACATTATGTCGTAAACAATACCATGAGTAAGTATGTAAATTATATTTCTTCCGATCTATGGCTCTATGGCCTTTTTTATAGCCTCCTAAGAACTTAACAAGCCACTTAAGCGCCTCAAGATGCCAGAGTACGTTTAAATATGAACCTTTACAGCGCGCGCAAACAATCTACAGTATATATTCTCCTTACGGCAGTGCCGCAGCTAATGAAAAATATATCTGCTGAGCTTGGCATCCAAGGCTGCTGAAATTAACGATCCAATACGTACCGGAACCCCCGGGAAATATATGAAAAGAACTTTACTTTTGGTGTGCTTCGTTTCCTGTAAGCAAAATAAACCTGTACAACAATAAAAGAGTTATCTGTAACCACAACTCTTCTTTGTATTAGATTATACATTTGATTTATTTTCTTACTACAATAGACAAACACACACCTCCCGTTTTCTTCTGTTTTTCATTATAACCTGCCATATCTTTACCTGTCAATCACTATGTCGTTTTTCAGTCACCCTCTTATAACCGTTCATCACTGTTTACAGCACCTGAACCTTTTCCTTTCACCGAAGACAGATTCCTATACTCCCGGGGTGTCATTTTCACGATCTTCTTAAAAATAGTGTTAAAAAACTTCTTATCCTCATATCCTACCGCCTGAGCTATTTCTCCAATCCTCATATCACTCCCGGCCAGCAATTGACAGCTCTTCTCTATCCTTACCTTCTGCAGATATTCCCGGAAGGAAAGCCCTGTTTCCTGCCGGAAGATCCGGCTGATATAAGACAACGTATAATGATACTGCTGACAGAACATTCCCAAGTTTACATAATTCTGATAATTGCAGTCAACATACTGGAGCACGTCAAGCACCGCCCGGTGCTTTGGATGCTTTGGTTTCTCATGAACGCCTTTTCTTAGAGTCAGGATCAGCAGTTCGATCAGCCTGCATCGAAAGACCTCCGCATATCCCTCTTTCTTCTCCTCATATTCCTCCAGCATTCCCATGATCAGTTGCCTGATCCGTCCATCCTCATCGTGAAAAATACGATTCCCCGGTGTCTCCCCCGGTATGGACGTGTAGTATCGTATCAGACAGCCATGAAGAAGTTCATCTAGAGAACGGCAGCCCGTCATGGTCTCATCTATGACTTCGGGCAAAAAGATACAGTTGATCAGTGTAAAATCCTCACTTTTTGAATAGCTGTGCACACTGCCATAGTCTATGATAAAGTAATCCCCTTCTTTCAGAACTCCCTCCCGGGAGTTCAGTGTATGCACAGCTCTCCCCTTTACTACATAAACCAATTCAAAGAAATCATGGTTGTGGCTTTCCATATCGGTCTGCCGGTACGGCATCATTACCAGCCTCTCCCGGCTTTCTTTTGATACTTCTCTGATATGGATGGTTACTGCCTTATCCATAAACGCAAATTCACCCCCTATTTTAGTAAAATACAGGTGTTTCTTTCAATTTTATTCTCTGGTATCATGAAAGTCAAGAAAAGAAAAACGGAGGTATTTCTTATATGGAATGGCATGCAAAATGGATAAGACCACAGACGGATACAGGCGATATCTGCCCCCTGTTCCAAAAAGATTTCTATCTAGAAAAACCGGTAAAGTCTGCAAGACTTTTTATAACAGCCCTTGGCACATACGAAGCCGTGCTCAACAAAACCCGCGTGGGGGAATTTATTCTGGCCCCGGGCTGGACTTCTTATCAAAAACGGCTCCAATATCAGGTCTATGACATTACAAATCTTCTGAAAAAAGAAAACCATATTTCCGTCACTGTGGGGAAAGGCTGGTACCGCAGCCCCATGCCCGGCTGGAGTAAATCCGATGTCCAGGAGGCGCTGAAAAAAAGTCCCGCAGGGCTTCTCGCACAGTTGGAGATCATCTGCGAGGATGATTCCGCTGTGTATACCGCAACAGATGAGTCCTGGACTTTTTCGGAGAGTCCCATCCTCTTTTCGGAGATATACGACGGAGAAATCTATGACGCTTCACTGGAATGCGAAAGCACATCTATAACCGGAGATGAACAGGCACAAAACTCTGCCGGGCCTGTATGTGAATTTGAAGGTCCGACACACACCTTAATCCCCCAGCAGGGCGAAGAGATCCGGGAGCAGGAAAGACTTGCGCCTATACGTATCTTTACCACACCAAAAGGAGAGACTGTGGCAGACTTCGGCCAGAATGTCACAGGTTATGTGGAAATCCATCTCACAGCCAGAGCCGGAGAAAAGGTGGAGCTTTCCCATGCGGAAGTTCTGGACAAAGAGGGATGTTTTTATACAGAAAATTACAGGACTGCAAAAGCCCAATACCTGTATATCTGCCGTGACGGTCAGCAGTCCTACAAGCCCAAACTCACTTTCTTTGGTTTCCGCTATATACGGATCGACCGTTTTCCCGGAGGCCCGGCTGCCGCAAAACCAGAAAATTTCACAGCAGTTGTGATACACTCTGCCATGCAGCGGACCGGATATTTTAACTGCTCTAATCCCCTGCTGAACCAGCTCTTTGACAATGTTATCTGGGGACAGAAGGGAAACTTTGTGGACGTACCCACAGACTGTCCCCAAAGGGATGAACGTCTTGGATGGACAGGGGACGCCCAGGTATTCATCCGCACAGCCTGCATGAATTATGACACGGAAAAATTCTATACAAAATGGCTTGCGGATATGGCCGCAGACCAAGGAGAAGACGGAAGAGTCGGCCATGTGATCCCTGACCTGCTTTCCCAGGAGCCTGCCAGTTCTGCCTGGGGCGATGCGGCTGCCATCTGCCCGTGGGAACTCTATCTGGCCTATGGAAACAAGGAGCTGTTATCCTCCCAGTTCAACCTCATGAAGAAGTGGATCTCCTATATTTCCACCCATACCACAACAGAATATCTGTGGACCGGAGGGACTCATTATGGGGACTGGCTTGGCCTGGATGCTCCATCCGGAAGCTATAAAGGGTCCACACGGGAGGACTTTATCGCCTCTGCCTTCTATGCCTATTCCACTTCACTGGTGATCAAAGCGGGTAAAGTATTGGGTGAAAATGTGACAGCCTATGAAGACCTGTATACCAGGATCGTGACTGCTTTCCGCATCGCTTATCCTGAATACAGGACACAGACAGAGTGCATCCTGGCTGCCCATTTCCAGCTTGCCCCGGACTGCCAGGCCGCGGCTGACCAGCTTGCAGCTATGGTAAAACAATGCGGCGTACAGCTCCAAACCGGTTTTGTGGGCACTCCATATATCCTGCATACGCTGAGCGATCACGGATATGCAGAGCTGGCATACAGTCTTCTGTTAAGAGAAGAATATCCATCATGGCTGTATCCGGTCACAAAAGGCGCAACGACTATCTGGGAGCACTGGGACGGCATTATGCCTGACGGAAACTTCTGGAGCGCAGATATGAATTCTTACAATCATTATGCTTATGGCGCTGTGGCTGACTGGATCTACAGTGTGGCTGCCGGAATCCAGAGGATTCCAGAATTCCCGGGATATGAGAAGGTGAGGATCGCACCGATTCCGGACAGCAGACTTGGATGGCTGTCCATATCCCTGGACACACGTTATGGAACCATACGCTCAGGATGGAAAAAATCGGAGAATGTGTGGCGTTATGAGATCAGCACACCGGTGGATGCCCTTGTGGTGATCGCAGGGAAGGAATGCTGGGTAGGAAAAGGAAGTTATGTATTCTACAGTGAAATAACTAATATTTTCCAATGAAATCATACCCACTATAACTATGTGTTGAGCAGAAGCAGGCCGCCCAGACACAGCAGGATTCCACAGATTTGTTTTAAGCTTATCAGTTCTTTGTAAAAGACCACACCCACCACGATCAGAATAACCGCAAGACCGATATTAGCGACCAGAGAACCGGCGCTGACCTTCCAGCCGGCTCTGTATATGGCGATATAACCAAATTCCAGAGCAACGACAGATGCTCCTAATACAACAGAAGCCCAGTTCAATTTTCTTAACTCTGCAAAATAACCTCTCTCGGCAGACGTTAGATAAAACATTCCTATGGACAAAAGAGTACCTACCAGATATGTCACAGAAAGGGATACAAAGGCATTTGCCTCTGCCGGCGTTGATTTGGCACAGATGTTATAAACCGTGTTGGAGCCAATCACTAAAAGGATAGGCCAGATATAGTTCCACATACTTTTCTCCTCCATTAATAATTCTCGGACACACGCTGTATCGGACAGAAAATCCGGAAAACTTCCCATACAACAAAAAAGCCGCAAACCAATGACCTTCGGTTTGCGGTAGGTGTCCACCCAATCTCTATTTTATGTCAGATTTTCATGTCCGTCAAATGTTTTCTCTTATTTTTATTTTTCCTATTTATATTTATATAGACTCCTGTTACCGATCACAGATCCACCAGTAACTTCCCCACTCCACATATACAGAAATTGCTGCCGCACTGTGACATCCATCCCTGTACAGCAGCACCTTCATTCATCCATTCATTGATTTCTTCTGTTTGCGTCATTACTCTCTTTCCGTATATGTGCAGATCAAATCCGCTGCTTTTTCCGCTGCTTAAAGACTGGCGGCTGACGGTCCGCTTCCATACATCATCGGATGCCGAATACCCGGCTTCTGCTTACCGACCCGAAAATTCTCATCTTGGCCTTTGCCGCCTCCGCCGCTGCCTCCACCTGATAGGGGATGATATCTGTCATACAGGTTTTTCCCTCTTTCAGCGCCTGCTCCGCAGCTTTTGCCGCTGCTGTATTAATATCTGTGAAGATATTCACCTTGCTGATGCCGCAGGCGATGGACTTTTTAAAGTCTTCCTCCGACAGCCCGGAACCTCCGTGGAGCACCAGAGGCACATCCACCATACCCTCGATTGTCCTGATCCTTTCAAAATCCAGTTTGGGTTTGAATTTGTAAGCGCCGTGGGCAGTTCCCACTGCAATGGCAAGGGCATCCGCATGTGTTTTTTCTATAAACTCCTTTGCCTGGACCGGGTCTGTATAGTATGCTTCCGGCGTTTCCATTCCTTTCTCTCCTGCTGCCTCCCCGTTATCCCCCACATGCCCTAGTTCAGCCTCCACAGTTGCGCCGAAACAGTGGGCAATCCTTGTGAGTTCTCGGACCTTTCTCACATTTTCCTCATAGCTGTCTGTGGAACAGTCATACATAACAGAGGTAAATCCAAACTTCAACGCCTCCATGCATTTCTCAAAGGTAAGTCCGTGGTCATAGTGTACCACCACAGGGACAGATGCCCTGTCTGCCATGGAGACGATCAGAGGTGCCAGATCATCCAGCGGCCCGTAGGGAAGCAGAATCTCCGCTGTACCGATGATAACCGGGGAGCTGAGTTCCTCCGCTGCCTGCAGCACCCCTCTTGCCAGTTCCAGATTCACAGTATTGAACAATCCCACCCCGTAGCCATTCTGCCTGGCCGGGAGTAATACGTCATTTAAATTCGCTAACATTTTACAAACTCCTTATCTCTTAAAATCCTGTTTTTCCCATCCGCTCTCAATCATAGAAGCCAGTTCCTTAAGGGGACGGATCCCGCCCAGCGCGTCATAAGCCTCCACACATGATGCCCCTTCTGCAGCCGCCAGACGGATACACATTTCAAAGGAATACCCTTCCAGCATTGCCGTCAGAAATGCCGCGATGGTCGTATCACCTGCACCTGTACCCGACAGCACTTTTTTAGGCCGATAGCTTGCCTCAAATCCATCTCTGTCTGACCAGTCCTCCGCAGAGATTCCAAGGGATGCCTCCAATTCCCTCAGGCGGCTGGCTTGCGTGGTCCTGTAATACAGGCCGGGGGCACCGCATTTCAGCAGAAGGACCTTTGTCCCCAAATCCATACATTTATCCGCCAGAGGCCTGATATCTCTCTGAACATCCAGGAAAAAGGAAAGATCCTCACCCTCTGTCCTGGTCCTCCACTCCTCATATCTCTCCCTGTCCAGCATGAAGCAGAGTTCCTCGATACTGGGCACGAAAAAATCCACATACGGCAGCACCCGGCTTAAAATCTCCTTCCAGTCCGCCTTTCCCGCCTCTGACTCCCCGTCCACAAAAGCCAGATCCAGAGAGGTGGCAGTCCCTTGGGATTTCAGATATCTCATTATCCGAACCAGTTCACTTCCTGTATTTTCATACATTTTCTTCATCAGCGGCGGATAGCCGAAGTGAAACAGGTCTGTCCCCAAGAGCTTTTCCTTCGGCAGATCTTCAAAGGAAAATGTATGATTGCATCCCGGATCATGAAGAAATATCCTGTCTACTCCAGGGAGCGCAAGGACAACAGAATAGGAGGTATTCTGTCCTTCCTGCACAATGATCCCGGAGTCTGCTCCCTGCGCGGCATAGATATCGGAAATGATCTTTCCGAATTCATCCCTGCCTGTCTTTGCCATGAGACATACATCCATCCCCAGCATTTTCATCGCCATACCCGTGTTGGATACCGCACCGCCTGCATGGATGTCAACACCCTCCATTTGGATCAGCTTTCCCGGCGAGAGAATATCTCCTAATTTCGCCGGCGGCTGGTTCTGAGGAAAAAGAGGGGTAATGTCCAGACAGGCATGTCCTGCTACGATCACCTTTTTGCCCATTTGATCACCCTTTTCTGTACTGTCACGTTTTTTACTCCCGCTGTAGAACGGGAAATCCGTACCTCTTACACTTAAATTCATTTTATAAACTATCTTCAGTTTAATCGTTTTTCTTCTGCGGAGCATTTCCATATTTGTGAAAATACGGCGATTATCTTGCGCTTACTTATTTCTTTGATGTAGGTCTTGTTTTATAAGGATCGTCGGTGCTCATAGGTGTTATAGATTTGTTTTATTTGCTATTTACAAACGATTATTTTGCTATTTTTTTGATTTTTTTGAATTGTTGTTGCCCGTCTTTGGAAATGACATTAGAATAGAAAATAAGAAATCATGAGAAAGCAGTGACGGAAATGGATAAAGAATTTGAATTGATCGCACACCCCCAGATCCACGCCTTCAGCGCCATACTGGTACGCCTTTTTTCCCGGGCTCCACACGCCCACAGGGAGATGGAAATAGGGCTTGTTCTTGACGGAAATGTGGAATTTACAGTAAACGGAAATACGCACATACTTCACAGCGGTGACCTGTATCTGCTGAACCCCATGGATCTCCATGAAATACGGGGACTGGATGGCAGCGCCCTGATCCTGGCCATTCAGATGTCCCGGCAGCTTGTCACCTCCTATTTTCAACATGATGAAAATACATGTTTTCTGGAGAACTGCGTACGTCCTTTTTTCTCCCAGCATGAGACACGCTACGAAATCATGAAGGGTCTGCTCATTGAACTGGCATACAACTACTTCGGGCAGTTTGCTAATTATGAATATAAATGTATGAGCCTGCTGAATATGATCCTGTACGGCCTTCACACCTATGTTCCCAAGAAGATATATACCGATTCTGAGATGACTGCCCGCAGACACCGGCAGGAGCGCATGAGCCGCATCACAGACTACATAGAAAAAAATTTCCGACAGAAGCTGCTGCTAAAGGACATTGCAGACCATGAGAATCTTTCCCTGACCTATCTGTCACATCTATTTCGAGATGAGTTAAACCTGTCCTTTCAGGAATATCTGAATCTGAAACGTTTTGAGTATGCCTGCCGTCTTCTCCAGAATACGGATAAAAAAGTGCTTACCGTAAGTATTGAGAGCGGTTTTTCTGATGTCAGATACCTGAATCAGCTCTGTCAGAAATATTACAACTGTCCGGCCTCCGAACTGCGCCAAAAAAGGAAGGAGCCTGCCCGTGCGGACAGGCAGGCGGCCTCTAATACCCAGAATATATTTACAGCCGGGGACAGTATCCTGCTTCTGCATACACTGCGGGAAAAATGTCAGGAAAAATACAGTGATTATACTATATGGGAATTTTATGGCTAAAGAGGCGACAGGTGTCTGCCGGACGCAGTCTGTGCGGCAAACACATCCGTCCCGCCCCACCGCAGCGCATCAGTCAAAAATGATCAGCGCCATAAACACCAGATCCACATCCCCGGTATTTACCAGTCCATGCCCGTGACCATCCTGTGTAAATGTAACATCCCCTGCTTTGATCGGGCGTACCTGCCCGTTATCATCGTAATCGCCCTGGCCGGACAGAATATAATAGGTCTCGCTCTCACTGTGGTGCTCATGATATCCCAGGGAACATCCCGGTTCAATGATCACTTCCGCGTACAGTCCGCATTTTCCATTCAGTTCTTTCTCTCCTAAAATGTGCTTAATGATCACATGGCCTTTGCCGCCGCACATATTTTCCACTGTCTCTGTTTTTATCATAATTCATCCTCCATGCAAAAAGGTCCCCAAAGGTGGGTTTTCGCCTTTGAGAACCTTTTTTCTAAAATTTATTTTTTCTATATCTTAGACCCATTTTTTTCAAATGTCAATCTTTTACTGCGTACTCTTTTAAAAACATGCCTGATCTACCCCTTAACATGAAACCCATTCTCCTCTATCACCGGAACGTCTTTTGCCTCTACCCCTTCGATCCTTATAAAATTTCCCATGGACAGACGGTCCAGAAAGCTGGCTATTTCTTCCTCTCTGCCCTGCAGCTCCAGTTCCACACAGCCGTCCCAGGTATTTTTCACCCAGCCGGTCAACTGCAATAACCTCGCCAGATGCTGGGCTCTGTATCTCAGCCCTACCCCTTGTACCATCCCGGTCAGTATGAAATGTTTTCTGATCTTCATCTTTTATGCCCCGCTTCTCCCTATATCAATCTACATTTTAAGTTCAGCATACAAAAGCCAAATGGCTGCAACTGTAAAGCTGCTGAACAATTTCATTATACCATGTTTTATCATGTCTGCAACCTTTCTTTTTTTCTATACATTTTTCTTAAAAAAACCGCCCTGCGGCCAGTCTGTTTTCTTGGCCGCAGGACGATTTTAAGAGGGTGTCCTATCTGTATTTCAGTGTTGTTCCGATTCCCATTTCCAAAGCTTTTTCATATACTAACTGTCCCAGTGCAATGTCATTTGTGGAAAGACCCCGGTGCCAGAAAAGTATGGTCTCATCCTCTCTTTCTCTTCCCGGTTTCCTGCCTGCAACGATCTCCCCCAGCTCCCCGTAGAGGGTATCCGCGCTGAGTTTCCCCGTCTCCACGTGCCTGCGAAGACTGCCGAGAATACCGCCTTTGCACTGTCCCCAGTCATCTACCACGATCTTGTCCATCACGTCTGTGAGAGACAGCTCCACAGCACTGACAGTTCCGTAAGGTACCACAAAATTTCCCGGCTGTACCCACTCTGTTTTCAGCAGAGGTGTGGGCTCCATCAGGCGTGTGGCCTCCACCATAATATCAGCACCCTTCAGACACTCTTCACTATTTTTAGTCACCTTCACCGGTTTTCCCAGCTTCTTTGTGAGGCGTCCGGCGAAATCTTCCATGGATTCTCTTCTTCTGCTGTTCACACGGATCTCATCAAAATCATATAAGGAGTCCAGAAGCACCACATTCCACCAGGCTGTTCCCCTGGATCCCAGATGTCCTAAAATTTTATTTTCTTTCTTTGCCAGATACTTTGCACCGATGGCTGTCAAGGCACCTGTCCGCATGGAGGTGATCTCTGTGGCATCGATCACAGCTCTCGGTGCTCCGGTTTTCGGGTCATACAGATTCAAAAGTGCCATCTCAGAGGGCAGATCCTGCTTATAATTATAGACATAATCTCCCACTACCTTCACGCCTGCCACATCCATGGGCTCAATATATCCTCTCAGCACATTAAAATGCCCGTGATATTCCGGATTGGGGATCAGATGCACCCGCGGCTCTATAACGGTCTTTCCGTTGCCCTGAGCCTCCAGGCTTTTCTCCACTGCTCCCAGTATCTCCTCATTGGTCAGATTCAGATTCTCTATATCCATTGCATTTATGTATAATAAGTCCATAAGCACCTCCAAATTATTCTCAAACTGTTACTGTTCCGTATCTCACGCCTTAGAGTGTGGGATCTTTCTTTTCCTTTTTCAAATCCACAAAGAATGTCTTGATAAATGCGATCAACTGCAGCAGAAAAACAAATAATACCAGGAATCCTCCCACGGAGGCCAACTGTTTCACCCCGTCGATTCCCCGCACACCTCCTGCAACCGCGCCCATGATAATGGAAATGGATCCAATCAGGATACCCCAGATCAACTTCTGGGATTTCGGGGGCTCTTCCTCCATACTCTGTCCTTTAGTACAGATAGACGCGATGGTACTGGTCATGGAATCCGCCGCTGTGGAAAAGGACAGCATAAGCGTGATCATTACAATAGGTATTATGATAATTCCGAGGCCAAGGGGCAGATGCTGCAGGAACGCCCATACGCCTGCTGTGGCTCCGCTCTCTTTGATCACTCCAACCATATCCACTACGCCATTGGTCTGCCAGTTAAGACCGGTTCCGCCCCAGACGGAAAACCATACAATACCGAAAACAGAGGGCATCACCCAGTTAATGATCATAAACTCCCGCACAGTTCTTCCATAAGCGATCTTCCCAAGGAAAATACCCATAATAGGTGCATAGGCGATCCAGGAACACCAGTCAGCCAAGGTCCACCATCTGGTCAGTGCCTCTCCTCCCACGTCACCGGAGTCCAGACCCCAGATAAAGAAATTGTTCAGCCACTCTCCCAGCCCGGAAACGGAATTGCTGAGGATAATAGCCATAGGTCCAGTAATGAACAGGAAGATCAAAAGTCCGTAAAAAATCTTGCTGTTCAAAGATGCCAGCCTGCGGATTCCCCTGTCCACACCCAGAATGGAGGAACTGGTGAAGATCAATGTGGCAATGCCTCCCAGCAATATCCAGATAAAAGTGCTGTTCGGTATTTTATATACCACATTCAATCCTGAAATTATAAGGGCCAGTCCTGTTCCAAGTCCGGAAGCCATTCCCAGGGTGATCGCCAGAGAGCAGAGAGTATCCACCGTATTCATGACTGCCGGATGCTCTGCCTTTTTTCCCAAAAGCGGCTTCAGGGTGGAAATGACTGAGAGCTTTTCCTTCTTGTTAAAGTACATATAGGCAATGAGCAGCCCTGACACCGCATACATGGCATAAGGCACAAAGGTCCAGTTATAAAAACACCTGCCCAGGGCAAACCTGGCTGCCTCCTGGGTTCCTGCCTGGATTCCCAGATTGTCCAGCTCACCGTATACATTTCCATAATAGATCAAAGGTTCATTAATTCCCCAGTTCACGATGCCCACAGCGATTCCGCCGGTAAGCGTCATGGCGAACCAGGTTCCAAAGGGATATTTGGGCTTTGCATTTGCTCCGCCAATACGGATATCACCCAATTTTGAGAATGTGACGATAGCGATGACCAGCACAGATACAACAGCCACAAGCTGATACAGCCATCCGAATTTTCCCAGGGAAAATCCGAAGAAAGCCTTCGCGCCTTTTGCCAGACCCTCGTTATTGATAAATCCCACAGCTACCACCACTGCCATCACTGCAAACGCAGGAATAAACACGCCTTTACGCACCTGTCCGGCGGACTCCTTCTTATCTTTCGGTTCTTTCATTTTCTACCTCCCGATTCTTCTCCTCTTGTACTTTTAAAAATTCAATTTTCGCAGAAATGTTCCCTCTTTTATCATCTCACAGACAGCCTCTATATCCTCTGTCAGGACACGGTCGTCTTTGTCATAAAACGGTATTTTCTCTCTGAGAACAGCAAGTCCTCTGCCTGTTACTTCCCCCAGTATTTTTCCTTTGCGCAGATTCATGGCCTGGCCTGCAAGCATTAGCTCAATACCTAAAATGTAACAGAGATCATCCAGTATTTTCTCCAGTCTCCCAACAACCAAAGGCGCGTTGGTACTCCTGTCCTCAATCTCCCCTGCAAGGGGCAGCGTGTCCATGGAAACAGGATTTGCAAGACTGCGGATTTCCGCATCCAAAGCCGTAAATGTTTTCTGGATCGTAGAAAACGCAATGACACTCTCCTGAGGTGACAAGTTTCTGGTAAGCCTGGTAAACGCCGGGTTTGCCAGCTTAATACTCCTCAGACAAGATGCCTTTGAAATGTGCGAGAAGGCTATGGAGAGCATCTCCAGGGGAAGCACCCACGCAAGCGGTTCAAAGTTTGCGCTGGGAGTGATATCCCGTTCCTCCTGCAATAGGCATGGATTATCATCTGATGAATTTATCTGTATGGACAGCTCTTTCTCTGCATAGTAAAGCGCGTCCCTCACAGCCCCGTGCACCTGGGATGTGCTCCGGTAACAGAGCGGGTCCTGCAGCGGCCGGCTGCTGTCGGCTTCGTATAGAAAGCTGCCTTTCAGATAACCATTCATGGCTTTTGCAGTCTCTATCTGTCCTTCATATTTTCTCTTTTTGGCTGCCTCTGTCCTAAGCTGTGAGGTGTTGCCTCCGAATCCTTCCAGAGACATACAGCTTATCACATCCGCTGTTGTCAGTATTTTTTCTGCTCTGCTAAGAACAAGGCAGGCCCAGCCTGCACTCAGGGCATTGGAACTTATCATGGCAAGCCCGTCTTTCTCTGCCGGAACAGCCGGCTTCAGCCCCTCCTGCTTTAGGATCCTGCTCACGGGCAGAATCTCTCCGTGATACTCCGCACACCCCTCACCGGTGACTGCCAGCGCTATGTGTGACAGATTGCCGATATCCGCCTGTCCCACAGACCCCCTCACGGGCATCAGAGGATGGATTTCCCGGTTCAAAAATTCCTGGTACATCCTGACGATCCCGGGCGAAATGCCGGTACACAGATTCAAAAATCCGTTGAGCCTCACCGCCATTACTGCCCTTACCACCTCCACAGGTGCGTAAGGTCCAACACCCACTGCATGGGAATGAAGCATGCTGTTGTTAAATCCGGTAATAAATTCTTTTGTCACTATTTTATCTTTATTCCAGCCCACCCCGGTGTTGCATCCATAGATGGGGATTCCCCGGCCTGAAAGTTCAAAGACAAGGCTCCTGGCCTCCTCTAATTTTTTCCACAAAGTTTCCTCCACGGAAACCTTTTGGCGTCCGGCTGCAATGGCTTCCACCATATCAGGCGTCAGACTGTCTCCTGTTAAAACAATGATTTCCTCATCTCCTTTATATATTGAATATTGTAATAACACATTTTACAAATCCGGCCGAATTTATATTTATTATGGTCATAATAGCACTTGATTTTACTCTTGTAAAATACTAAAATATGGTTATGTTATGAGTTTTTCCAATAGTAAAAGGAGGATTCCAAATGACGCTCCGACACATGACCATATTTCTGGAGGTTGCCGCCTGCAACAATATGAGTACAGCAGCCCAGAATCTGTATATTTCACAGTCCACAGTCAGCCTTGCCATCACTGAGATTGAAAAGACCTACAATGTCCGTCTGTTTGATCGTCTGAGCAAACACCTCAGACTTACAGAAGCGGGCCTGCTGCTCCTGGACTATGCCTCCAGGATCATCAATCTGTACAAAGAGATGGAGTCCGCTCTTCTCGGACTCCATCTGAAACAAATACATATCGGCAGCACTCTGGTCGCTGCCTCCTGCCTTCTGCAGGATATTATCCGGGCGTATCATATTATCTGTCCTGATGTCAGCACACATTTTACCATTGATGACTCTTATTTCATGGAAAAAAAGCTGGCCCAGGGAGAATTGGATGTGATGCTCACAGAGACAAAGGGAAGCCACAGCAGCCTTGTGTATACTCCATTTCTGGATGATACTTTCATGGCCATTTGCAGTCCCCGGCATCCCTATGCCAGCCGGGAAAGTCTGTCTATCGCAGATTTTGAGAATGAATTATTTCTGCTGCGGGAGGAGGGAAACAGTACCCGCGCAGCACTGGAACGGGCACTGAGCAAACAGGGGATCACGCTCACCAAAAGTCATGTGTATCACAATATTGATGCTCTGAAGGAAGCAGTTGCAGAAAATAAAGGCATCTCCATTATCTCAAAAATGTTGATCCGGCAGGAGCTATCCGGCCACAGGCTCCACGCCTGCCCAGTCACAGATCTGCCCATGAAACGCGTCTTCTACATTGTACAAAGGAAAGACAGAACCGCTCTGCCCTATGTCAATGAATTTATACGCCTGTGCCGGGAAACGTCCGGACGATTGCAATAGCCCGCATTTTTCAATGGTCTCTTTTTTTCTCTTCAATGATATCCAGCAGGATTTCCTCCCACACGCCTCTGTTTTCCCGGAGGATCTTCTTGTAAGCTGACTGGGGAAGAGGGGAATCCGCTCTTCCGATCTCTATGGTTAGGCTTGGGATTCCCATTTTCAGCAGCGCCCAGTCCTTATATCCTGCGGGGTCCAGCTCCTCGTAATTGCCGTCCGGCTCATATCCAGTGACAGCGGCGATCCGGTTGGCAAAAGCCTGTGTCCTGACCGCCAGCTCCCCCTGCTGTCCGAATGCCCAGTATATGACTCCGCCTGAGGAGTGATAGCTGACCGTACGGCTGAAATTCTCTTTTTTTGTGAGATTCACCAGCGCCTGAGCCTCCCTGGTACTCTCCGGAGCAGTTCCCTTGTACTTTTCCCTGGAAGGCCTTCCGATCCCATCCACATAATCCTCCCACAAAGCGTCGAAGTTCCGGTTCACATCCACGCCCTCCGCATTGGATTTCCAGCGGCAAAAATAAGACCTCCAGGGCATTCTGGCCCCATCCTCGTCGGCGATCTCCCACACCTGTTCCCGGATCCCGGGAGACTGCATGCCTTCTGCCCCGAATTGGCTGACTGTGACCCCGTCGGGATTGGCCATGGGAATAATATGTAGTGCCCGGTCTTTCAACAGTTCACTGTAGGAATATCCCTTGTAGGTTCTGTCCTCATGGAGCAGATTCTCCACAAATTCTCCCATCTGTTCCATGACAAGCTGGGTGGTCATATACTCCCTTCCATGAATTCCCCCAAAGATCAAAACCTTGTCAGCGGCATTTTCATTCCCCATTCTCACGTGATATAGTTTCCTGCCGTCCACCGTGTCACCAACTGTTTGAACTTCCATAATTCCTTTGAAAATTTTGGAAAATATGTGCAAATCATTCTCCATTTCTCGGTAAGTATAGCCTGAAAATTGGACAAATTGTCGATTTTCTCTTTGATTTCGAGCATTTATGCACATTGACGGATACCTCAAAACTCATTATAATTAAAGATATTCTATGGGAGGGAGAATAAGAAGTGAAGAAGCTGAAACAAATTGCCGCACTGGTTGGAGCCGTACTGCTTCTGGGCATGTACGTCCTGGCTTTTATTTTTTCTCTTTCGCACAGCCCAAATGCCCGTAATATGCTGCTGGCCGCCATCTACTGCACGGTACTTGTTCCCGTGTTTTTGTATGCCTGCCTGCTTGTATACCGCTATACAAGGCAGAAAAATGATATTCCTCAGATAGATACCGTCTCTTCTTCTGTGGATACCTTTATCTTTGACCTTGGAAATGTGCTGGTCCGTTATGACTGGAAAACATTTTTAAAAAGCATGAAGTACAGTGCGGAAACGATTCAGGCTGTGGGGGATGCGGTATTTGACAGCCCCGACTGGGCGGATGCTGACCGTGGTGTGCGGAATGAAGAAGAAATTCTCCAGGCCTTTATTGATAATGACCCGGAATACGAAAAAGAAATTCGTGAGACATTCGCGAAGATGAGCGGTGTCATACATACCTATTCTTACACAGTGGACTGGCTGAAATATCTGAAAAAAAGAGGGTACAAGATTTATTATCTGTCCAACTTTTCACAGCCCCTGTATGAGCGCTGCAGGGAAGAGATGGCCTTTCTGAATATGATGGACGGCGGTTACATGTCCTGGCAGGTAAAAATGCTGAAGCCGGAACCAGAATTCTATCAGAAGCTGCTAAAGGATTTTCATATTAAACCTGAAAAAGCTGTGTTCATTGATGATGTCCTGGAAAATGTGGCAGAGGCCCGTTCCCAGGGGATTAATGCTGTACATTTTAAAGGCCGGAAAGAGACGATCCAAAAACTGTTGGAAGAATACGATGTGCAATAACCGCAGGTACACAATAACATGCGATATCCTGCGGCATGAGCACACTCTATGAAATAAGAAACCGCCCCATTGTATGAACCAATGGAGCGGTTTCTTATTGTTGTCTATTGCATTTTTATTTATTGCGGTAAATAATATCCTCACGGCTTGGACCATTGGAAACCATAGTGATGGGGAAACCAATCTTTTCTTCCACAAATTCAATATATCTGCGGCAGTTCTCCGGAAGGTCATCATAATTTCTGATACCGCGGATATCACAGTTCCAGCCCGGAAGTGTCTCCAGAACCGGTTTTGCCTTTTCCAGTCTGCCTGTTGTGGGGAACTCTGTTGTGATCTCACCGTCAATATCGTATGCCACGCATACCGGGATCTCTTCCAGATATCCCAGTACATCCAGAACAGTGAATGCCACGTCTGTGGTTCCCTGCATACGGCAGCCATATTTAGAAGCCACACAGTCAAACCATCCCATACGTCTTGGGCGCCCTGTTGTTGCGCCGAACTCACCGCCGTCACCGCCGCGTCTTCTCAGCTCGTCTGCCTCGTCACCGAAGATTTCAGATACAAAAGCACCTGCACCTACAGCGCTGGAATAAGCCTTGCACACTGTGATGATCTTCTTGATCTCATAGGGCGGGATGCCTGCACCCACTGCGCCGTAGGCAGCCAGTGTGGATGAGGATGTAACCATGGGGTAAATACCGTGATCCGGGTCCTTCAGGGAACCAAGCTGTCCTTCCAGAAGCACTTCTTTTCCCTCTTTCAGTGCATTCCACAGATACAGGGAGACATCGCACACGTAAGGGGCGATCATCTCTTTATACTCCATTAACTCCTTCATGATATCATCCGGGTTCAGAAGCGGTTTGTGGTATAAATGCTCCAGGGTCACATTTTTAGTCTCGCATACACGCTCCACTTTTTCTTTCAGTGCCGCATCATCGTCGAACAGCTCGCTGACCTGGAAACCGATCTTTGCATATTTATCAGAATAAAACGGTGCGATTCCAGACTTGGTGGATCCAAAAGATTTTCCTGCCAGACGCTCTTCCTCATATTCATCGAATTTGATATGATAGGACATTACGATCTGCGCGCGGTCAGAAACTTTAATCTTCGGTGCAGGTACACCCTTGTCCACAATAGACTGAATCTCTTTAAACAGTACCGGGATATTAAGCGCAACACCGTTTCCGATGACACTGGTTGTGTGGTCGTAAAACACACCGGACGGAAGAGTATGGAGCGCAAATTTTCCGTAATTGTTTACAATTGTATGGCCCGCATTGGCACCGCCCTGGAATCTTACGATAATGTCGGATTCCTGTGCGAGCATGTCAGTGATTTTACCCTTACCTTCATCTCCCCAGTTAGCCCCTACTACTGCTTTTACCATTTTTTATTCCTCCTAATGAACTTTTTGTACCCATGTATCATACTACATTTCTTTTAAGAAATAAAGTTCTAATTTGTAAATTCAGATGAAAAATTGTGGATTTTCATGGGAAAGGAGCCGTTTTCCCCGTGTTTTGGCGGTTCAAAGCGGCTCCTGCCCTGGTCTGAACAGAAATCTGACTTTCTGTACAGATGTTTTTTATCGAAAACTGTTAGTCAAAATGCACTTCCGCGGCAAATTTTGCCTTTTCATCCATCAATCCTTTGAATCCATCCTCCTGCTTGCGACCCTTCAGCTCATCCATATACTCATCGTAATCGCATAAGTAGACGTAGACTGTGGAGGTATCATGGTTTTTCACTGATACGGTGTTCACAGAGCCTGCTGTAACATCCATAACTTTGCCCTGAGCATCCAGGATGACCGGGAAATAATCCGCACCTTTTGTTTCATCATCATACAACTCATTTACTGTGATCTCAAAGGGAGTCTTAACAACATTAGCAATGCCTGCGCCGGCTTCATTCATCTGGTCCACCTCCGCAGTCTGGGTCTTGGAAGGGTCGGCAGTGATATCAAGCTCAAACTGCCAGGAGCCTTCCATCCACCAGTTTTCGTGGCTGTTTGGGAAGCTGTTCCAGCCGCCTTCATTTTCTGCCTCTGTCATGACCCGGTTCCACTCTTCATCTGACATGGCTTCCAGTTCCTCCGCCGTGTACCCTGTACTGAAGGTATCTGGATTAGCCAAATCTCCTATGATCTGACTGATGTCCAAATTCAGGGTGAACTGTTCCGGTATCTCTAATTTGGTGCTGTACTGATCCAGCACTTCCGCGTCAACTATAAATTCTTCTCCGTTTGCCTCAGCCTCTGCGGCCTTTTCCTGCAGCTCGCTGTTATCTGTATTCTTCATGTTCAGGTCTATACGCATAACCCCTGCATAGGTATTTTCATCCAAAAACTCGCCTTCCAGATAGACAAGGTCAGACTGTTCCTGAGGATTAAAACTGTAATTTTCCGTTGTTCTCACACTGATAGATGGCTGTCCGTTCCTATTCAGGAGGGTATCCTGAAACGGTTCCTCTGATTCTATCACGAGGGAAAGGTACAGAGCCGAGCCGCTGCAGTAGCTCTCAGACATGCTAACCGTAGTGCCGTCTACTGTCCTGGTGAATGCCCCTTTTCCGGCACTGCTGTCCTGATCACTGCTGCTCTGCCCGCTGTTTTCCTGTCCACTGTTTTCCTTCCCGCTTTCCTGGCCGCCGCTTTCCTGATTTTCTGCTGCTTCCTTATCCAGCGGTTCCGCATAATCCTTATAATTTTCTCCGAAGGCGAGTTTTCCTTCCATTCTCTCAAATATATGTCCGATCAGCGGCAGATTGGAAGCCCACACCGGATTCTGATAACAGGCCCCGATAAAGACTGCCATGGCAGCGGCAGCGGCGGTACAACCCACTGCTGCTTTTTTCAAACGCCCGATTCTTCGTTTTTCCATCCTGTCCATCCTGATGATCTCAGCGCCGGCAGATGCTTTCTCCCCTGCGTTCTCTGCCTTTTTCTCTATCAGTTTCAAACTCTCCTCAAATCTGTTATGAAATTCCTCTGAAGGCTTTGGTGCTCCCTGTCCCCATTTTCCCTGCTCTAACATAATGCTTCCTCCTTATCACCAAGAATCTTCCTAAGCTGGTTTCTTCCCCTGTAAAGCCGTGTTTTCACTGTATTTTCCCTGCTGCCCAGCATCTTTGCAATCTCTGCAATAGAAAATCCTTCTATATAGAATAATGTCACCGCTACACGCAGGTCTTCCGGCAGATCGTCTATGGCGTCATAGAGATCTGTATATAGCTTATCCTCTTTCCCCGGCTCCCTCTCCACATACTCCTCGTAAGGAACCAGACGTTTCTTTTTGCGCTGGATCTGATAACACTCATGGATCAGAATACGGGTCAGCCATGTTCTGAAATATTTTTCTTCATTCAGGGTATCTAATTTTTCAAAAGCCTTTAAAAGCGCTTCCTGCACTGCATCTGCACTGTCCGCTTCATTTCTGAGAATGGACATTGCCACGTGGTACATGGTAGTCTCCGCGTCTCTGACGGCTTGTATAAACTCCTGCTGCTGCATGGTTCCTCCTTTTCGTACACCGGGCAGGGTCATCCTGCCGGCTGTAAAAACGTGAGCTCCGTTTTTTGTACACAATAGATTCTGTTTTTGCCTTATCTCTATTGTTATTAATTAGATACCCCAGGTGATAAAAAGGTTCTCTTATAATTTCACATAAATTTTTTCCAGTAACTGTGAGGGTACTGAGCAGTTACACAGATATTATAAATAGTCCTCACCGCCACATGCAAGTTAAAAAACCTGGCACAGGGCTTCACAGGTTCTCTCTGCAAGACAAAAAAGCACCTGTCAGCCCGGATATTACCGAGCCGCAGGTGCTGCCTTCTCAACATTTCTTATTCTCTGGTATTTTTTTCTACTATCTTTACAATCCTGTCTGCTTCCTCCCTGCTCTTAGCCTCCGCCAGAATAAAAAGGCCTTTGGAGGAAAGCTGTTCCATGGCAGGCTCTATCTCTTCCGGTTTTAAAAGCAGAAGAAGGCCTTTTCCCTTTTCCTGGATTTTTTTGAGCTGGTCTATAAACTGCAGCGGCGAGGGCTGTCCCACCACACTGGTCCACTGGATCATACGCAGCTTCTCAACAGACAGCAATGTATCCAAATGCCGGATCTGCTCCATTCCGTCGAAATGATAAAGAGGATATTCAAGAAATCCGCTCTGCTTCTCCAACTCTCTTCTCGCGTATTTTTCATAGATATCATTGGAAAACATTACGGAAATATCACACTGTATCTGTCCGTGTAACCCGGGTGCCCAGGTGCGCAGCCATCCTATTGTACTGCCTCCATGGTTACAGTCTTCCACAATTTTGTATGTCTCTTCCAATCCGGCCTCCCACATGCGCTGTATCCTGTCCAGGCATTCCCGGATGACCGCTTCATCTTCTGCAAGAAAATCCACCAACAGTTCCTGTGAGCCTCTCAGGGCAGCCAGAACATCCATATTGCCCGCCAGATCCGGCATGGAGATAAGATATTCTCCCCTGCACTCATCCCGGAAATATCTGGCATGCTCCAGTGTCTTCTGAAAAAGGAAACTGTTTTCATCGAAAATGATCCTCTCCGGATTCAGTTCGTCCTGCATAAATGGCGTGAACCATATGGTACTGGGTTCATAGCTCCATTTCATATTTTTTACAAACCCCGCATGGCCGGCAGGTCCCAGATTCAGGGATACCAGAGGGAAAGCATCTCCCGCATAATAAGTATTGTCCATATGACTGAGATTTCTTTGAAGCACTATCTCCGGGTCTGTCCAGTACCTCATCCTGTCTTCACTGCCCACCGGGAAAGCATCTATGGCCTGTCTCTTTTCCGGCTCCTCATATATTACGCTGACACAGCACCTGTCCAATATTTCATGGTTCCAGAGAGCTGTCATACGCTCTTTTATCCTATCAAAATCCACTCTCATTTACACGTACCTCATTTTCTCTCTGCGTTATATTTTTCCATAGCATCCTGGAATTTTGCTGCTGCGTCCTCGGGCGTGGTCGTTAAGCCGAATAGATCCTGACAGGTATCGAGATGCACCTGTCCTACTTCCGGCGGAAGATATTGGTCATACCAAAGCTGTGTAGCCGGCGCACGGTTCACTGCATCCAGAATCTGCAGACAGACAGGGTCTTTTATCATATCCTCCACACCTTTTACCGGAGGGATTTTTCCCTGTTCCACCATCAGCTCCACCATATCATCGTCAAAAAATGTCTCTATAAATTGGAATGCCGCCTGCTGTTTTTCCCCGGTACAGTTAAAAGTAAAAAACTGGTCTCCAATCGTTCCTATGACAATATCACCGTTCTCCTCTTTTCCCTCGATGGCAGGGAATGGAAACCATCCTACTTTTTCATAAAATTCCCCGCTCTCAGACTGCATGGTACTGGTATACCAGGAGCCCATGAGTATCATGGCAGCTTTTTCCTGATATAATAGCTGCCTTCCCTGTCCGTCCCCTTCACTCAGGCTGTTGACACCTTCCGGAAAATAGTTCTTTTCCACCCATTCCTGAATCTTCCGGCCGGCATAAAGAAAGCTCTCATCTTCAAAACTGCCCTCCCCTGCCACAGCTTTATCAAAGGGTTCCAGCCCTCCCTCCCGGGCGGCCAGGGACATAAAGAACATCGATCCCGTCCATTTTGCTTCATTTGCCAGGGCAAATGGGATTTTTCCGTTTGCTGCCAAAGTATCACTGACTTGCTCAAGCTCTGCTACTGTTTTGGGAACCTCCAGTCCATATTCCTGAAACATTTCCTTATTATAAAAGATACCGGCTATAGAGTCGTTCAATACGCCGATGGAATACATCTTCCCTTTGTACTGTCCCTGCGCGATAGCTGCCTCCTGCATCTTATCTTTGATCTGGCTTTTGTCAAAAAGTTCGTCTATGGGCTGCCCGTACCCTGCTTCTATGTATTCATTCATGGGTCCGCCCGACCAGTTGGCATAGAGATCCGGACATTCCCCGGAACTCATGGCTATCACTATCTTTTCCTTGTACACATCCGGCTCAGATGCAACGGACGTGATGTGATATCCGCTTTTTGTACTTTCATTAAATTTTTTTACTGCTGTCTCATAAATGAGTTTGTCTGTCTCTCCTGTACCTGTATTCCAGAACAGGATTTCTTTGCTGCCCTCTTCGTCTTGGCCGGAAGTGTCATTATCTGCACCCCCGCTGTTTCCCCCACACCCCGACAAGGCAAATACAGCGGATAATACCGCCAAGCCTGCCGTTATACTAAAACGCCTTTTCATTTTTTTCTTCCTCCTTGTAGTTTTGCCCTGAATTTATAAGTATATTATTACATTCACGGCGACACTCTACAAGATAGGAAGACGACAATAATTAGGACTATTCCGACATCTCCCCATTTTGCCTTCTTGTCTGACTGGGTGAAAGATGAAATCTCTTTTTGTAAACCCTGGCAAAATAAGAGGGGTCCTCAAAGCCTGACTCCTCCGCCACAATGCGGATGGGCCGCTGGGTGTTCATCAAAATCGTTCTGGCATGCTTCAAACGAAGCTCTGTCAGATATTCGATGGGAGACATGCCGCACTCCTCCGAAAATACATGCTCTAGCTGTCTTGGGGAAATTGTAACACTTTTGGCTATATCCGCAACTTTAATGGACGTATTGAGATTAGAACGGATATAATGAATGGCGCTGGCCAGTATCTTCATTCTGTCCGACAGATGCTGTTCTGTCCTGTAATTATTGGCAATGTAGGAGATAAGTGTCTTAACCCCATATTTTACTGCCACATAATACTGACCTCTGGCATCCCTGAGCTGTTCTATCAGAAAATCCGCCAACTGTTCCACCACCTTTACTGTTTCATCCTCCATGGTAACACGATAGGGGTATGCCAGATGGGGCAGCCATTCCGGCTGGATAAGAAACATATAGTCAAAGCCCTCTATAAAACGTAGTTCTTCATTCTCACCGAAGAGCAGCCGGGGATCATACATAATATTTATTATTTTCAGATCCTTATTATTTCTAAACCCATGCTTCACGTCTCCCTTGATGACAAATACATCGCCTCTTCCAAGGCGGTACACCTGCTGTTCCACAAGATGCTCTCCTGAACCTGACACCACGATCACGATCTCATCAAATTCATGGGTATGCTCCATAAAATCCTGGTTCACTGTGACCCGCTCCACATACATACTGTAATCCCGGAACGTCTGATATTCCTGTTTCAAATATTCTTTCTTTTGTATGAACATAAAAACCTCCCGTTTGATTCCCCATAGTATCTATATCATATACCAACAGAAAGAAAAAGACAGCCATATTCCAAAGAATATAGCTGTCTCACAAACATTTCCTAACAGTTCACTCTTTATCCCGCCAATTCTCTCCTGCGGAAAAGGATAAATCCGATTGCGGATACCCCCATCAAAATAGGATAAAACAGATACGGCATGATCGCAATAGGCGTCAGACCGGACAAACTGGCAGCAGCCAGAAGCTGGGCGCCGTAAGGGATCATTCCCTGGCCTACGGATGCAAAGATGTCCAGAAGGGATGCGCTCCTTTTTGGACTCACCTTGAACTCCTCACTGATCTCCTTTGCGATGGGACCTGCCATAACAATCGCCACCGTATTATTGGCTGTACAGCAGTCCACCAGCAGAGCCAGAATGGAGATACCAAACTCCCCGCCCCGCTCGCCGTTGATCCTTTTCTTGATCATGTTCAGGATATACTCAATACCACCGTGCTCCTTCACTAAAGCCACGATCGCCGCCACGATAATAGATATCACCGTGATATCATACATTCCGGTGATGCCGTCCCCCATCTTCTGGAACATTTCGCTGACTGCAAACGCGCCTGTGCCAACTCCCACAATAAGGGACAGCACAGTACCTGTTATCAGCACAATGAACACATTAATGCCGATGAGCGCGCCGATCAGAACGACCAGGTACGGAATTACTTTGATGATCTGGAAACTCAGATCGTCGTCAATGATCCCGGCATTTCCCCTGGCGATAATGAAGAAGATCACAGCGGTAATCACCGCTGCAGGCAGAACGATAAAAAAGTTCTCCCTGAATTTGTCCTTCATCTCACAACCCTGTGTCCTCACAGCCGCAATTGTGGTATCTGATATCATGGACAGGTTGTCACCAAACATGGCACCGCACACAATAGCTCCCATGCAGATGGGAAGAGGGATACCTGTCTTCTCCGCGATCCCCACGCCGATAGGCGCCATGGCTGTGATGGTACCCACACTGGTTCCCATAGAAATGGAGATAAAACAGCCAATGATAAAAAGCCCTACCACAGCAATGGATGACGGCATGATGGAAAGTCCCAGATTGACTGTGCTCTCCACACCGCCCGCCGCTTTTATGGACCCGGAAAAGGCTCCTGCTGCCAAAAAGATCAGGCACATGGTGACAATATTCTCCTCACCGATCCCCTTGGAGATGATTGCCACCTTTTCCTGGAATTTCACTTTTCGGTTCTGGAAAAATGCCACCGTAAGCGCGATCAAAAATCCCACGATCGCGGGCATAGTATAAAAGTCATGGAACAGAATACCTGCTCCGATAAAAATGATCAGGAACACCCCAATGGGCAAAAGTGCTATAGGATTCCCCCGCTTTTGCTCCTTCATGTAAAAACCTCCGAATTGTTTTTTCTTTGTATTGTTATACGTTGATCTCTGCAGTCATTCCCAGGATTTCTTTGTTGTCGTCCAGTACCGGCTGCACAACATTTTTCAGGAACGCCTCCACCTGTACCTGGGCACGTCCTGTATAGCGGGACGGCTCCATGGTCTTCTGCAGGTCTTCCAGGCTCATATTGAATGCAGGATCAGCGGCGATCAACTCCAGAAGGTTGTTCTCTTTTCCTTCCACTTTTACATTTTTGCCCGCTTCCATGGAAAGCTCGCGGATTCTCTCGTGAAGCTCCTGGCGGTCTCCGCCTGCTTTTACAGCATCCATCATGATATTCTCTGTTGCCATGAACGGAAGCTCACTTCTCAGACGTTTTTCAATAACTTTTTGATATACCACAAGGCCGTCCACCACGTTCAGGCACAGATCCAGGATACCGTCAATGGCCAGGAAGCCTTCCGGAACGGAGAGACGTTTGTTTGCCGAGTCATCCAAAGTTCTCTCAAACCACTGGGTAGCGGAAGTGACAGCCGGATTCAAAGCATCCACCATAACAAAACGTGACAGGGATGCAATACGCTCACTTCTCATGGGGTTTCTCTTATAAGCCATGGCTGAGGAACCGATCTGGCTCTTCTCGAATGGCTCTTCCACTTCTTTTAAGTGCTGCAGAAGTCTGATGTCATTGGAGAACTTGTGAGCACTGGCCGCGATACCTGCCAGTACATTCAGCACTCTGGTGTCCACTTTTCTGGAATAAGTCTGTCCGGATACAGGATAACACTCCTTAAATCCCATCTTCTCTGCGATCATGGGATCGATCTTGTCAATGGTCTCCTGGTCCCCGTCAAACAGCTCCAGGAAACTGGCCTGTGTACCTGTGGTTCCCTTGGATCCCAACAGCTTCATAGTGCTGATAACGTAATCCAGATCTTCCAGATCAAGCATAAATTCCTGCATCCACAGGGTCGCTCTCTTACCTACTGTGGTGGGCTGTGCCGGCTGGAAATGCGTAAATGCCAGAGTCGGAAGGGCTTTGTGCTCGTCCGCAAACTTTGCAAGCTCTGCGATGACATTGATCAGTTTCTTCTTGACCAGCTTCAGAGCTTCTGTCATCACAATAATATCTGTGTTGTCGCCTACATAGCAGGAGGTTGCTCCCAGATGGATGATCCCTTTTGCTTTTGGACACTGAACGCCGTATGCGTATACATGTGACATAACGTCATGGCGTACCTGTTTTTCTCTCTCTTTTGCCACGTCGTAGTTGATGTCATCCACATGGGCTTTCAACTCGTCGATCTGTTCCTGGGTAATATTTAATCCCAGCTCTTTCTCTGTCTCTGCCAGTGCGATCCACAGTCTTCTCCATGTGCGGAACTTCATGTCCGGTGAGAAAATGTACTGCATTTCTTTGCTGGCGTAACGCTCGGATAATGGGCTTTGATATCTATCTGTACTCATTTAAATTCTCCTTTTTTCTGTTTATCTGATAAAATAAAAAGGGCGCACGAGGCGCCTTCCGAGCCGGAAGGTGTCCCGGGCACCCCACTGATCAAGCCAGGCCCAGACGTTTGAATACTTCGTTGTATGCCTCTTCTACATTGCCCATGTCTCTTCTGAAACGGTCTTTGTCCAGCTTCTCGTTTGTTTCCACATCCCACAGACGGCAGGTATCCGGTGAAATCTCGTCCGCCAGGATGATAGTTCCGTCTGCTAATTTACCGAATTCAATTTTGAAATCGATCAGCTTCATTCCTGCATTCAGGAAATATTTGATCAGGAATTCGTTGATCTTTCTTGTATAATTTTTAATGGTGTCGATTTCTTCCTGTGTAGCCAGTCCTAATGCCAGTGCATAGTCGTCATTGATGAAGGGGTCGCCCAGGTCATCATCTTTGTAGCTGAACTCTAAGATCGGGCAGAGAAGCTGTTTGCCCTCTTCCACTCCCATTCTCTTGGAGAAGCTTCCTGCAGCCACGTTACGAACAATAACCTCTAAAGGAACGATGCTCACTTTTTTTACGGCTGTCTCACGGTCGCTCAGTTCTTCTACGAAGTGAGTCGGTACGCCTTCCTTTTCCAGCTGCTGGAAAACATAGTTGGTCATGCGGTTGTTGATAGCGCCTTTGCCTACGATCGTGCCTTTTTTCTCGCCGTTGAATGCTGTGGCATCATCTTTGTAATCTACGATCACAACGCCGTCTACGTCTGTTGCAAATACTTTCTTTGCTTTTCCTTCATAAAGCTGTTCTAACTTCTTCACCTTCGTACACCTGTCCTTTTTCCATAATATTAATTTCTCCCACCAGAGTGTACACAGCTTGCCGAAAGCAGTTTACAAACACTCCTTGGAGAAACGTTACGATACACAAGGAATTATATAACATCGGTTTTCAAAACACAAGCCTAAAATCCGGTGCTTCTGTGGTATTCTTTTGTGTATTTTTCCAAAACAGCCCCTATATCCTCCTGCTTCTCCTGGGAATCGGCAGCTTTTTGGGATTCCATCTCTTTCCGGATCTCCCTGCAGGTCTCAAGATCCGCACCCATTCTGGCACATTCTCCCTGCCACTGGGCCTCTTCCATGATCATCCTGCAGGCACACAGATAATGCTTCAGGATCCGTTTGGTGTGAAGCTTTTCATATGCCTTTTCAAAACAGGACTTGGCCTCATCCATCTGGAAAAGATGCAGATAGGCACAGCCCATATTGTGATAAATCTCTCCCTCATACTGTCCACCCAGGCCTCCGGTATCCACACTTCGGAGTGCGTCCTCGTAAATTCGTATGGCATTTACGAACATTCTGTTGTCAACCAGATAGTCACCTTTTTTCTTCTTGCGCGCCACATCGGGAAGCTGTTCCAAAACAACAAGTTCCTCATTCAGCTTTTTAAACTGCTCATGGGTCAGGTAATTGATCTCCCTGAATACAGCCAGGATAAAATCCCCTGCCCCCCGCTCCTCCTCCAGGATCCGGTACAGCTTCTGGTAGAGCTTTAAAAGTCCCAGCTCGTTCTTTATCCAGTCGCAGAGATGCTCATTGATGATCGTCTCGTCCAGCAGATAAATGTTGTGGTAGAGATAATAACATAATTCTTCTATGCTGTAGATATTCGTGCTGATGTTCTCAATATAAAACGGAAGGGAAGCCCGCTTTATCTGACATAATATGTATCCGCTCATCTCTTTCCTCCTACCACGCTGCTCTCTCGGTCCACATCAGGCCGCTTGAGGGGAACATCTCCCCGAATCCCAGATCCTGCACCAGAATAATGCAGGTGTCCGCAGATTCATACATGACATGTACCCTGAGTCTTGTAGTCCTGTCAGGCCTTTTCGGAAGTCCCGGCAGCTTCATGCAGTAATGTCTGACTTCCCCGCCCTCCATAGGCTTCACCATGAATTCCAGATCCTCTCTGCCGTCCAGAAGCAGTTCAAACTCATGCTCTGTCTCATACCAGTTTCTTCCCGCTTCAGCAACTGTATAATTCTTTTTTGCCCCCTGGACCAGCATTTCCATGCTCACATGGTTCTGCACCAGAGCATTTCCCACATACAGATATGTGCCCAGAAGCTTCTCCTCTGTCCGCTCTCTTGCCGCGTAGCAGGCGCCCTTCACATACATATTATTTCCATAATATACATGGCGCTGGTTCTTGCACAGAAGGGGCACGCTTCTCACTGCCCACTCCTTTGAAAAGCCGTTACCTACCAGATATATTCCCGCATATGTATCATTGCCGCAGGAATCCGCTATAAGCTGATAAAAATCCACATCTTTCTGGTCCGGGTCTTCGGGAAGGGTTATGGTCTTACCGTGCTCCACTGTGACCAGCATGGGTTTTTTCTGGCTGTCAACCACCATGCGGGAGAAAGAAACCTTTCCCTTTTCAAATGTGAAAAGTCCTGTCATCCGGTTCCAGTTGTCCAGTCTCTTGCTCATCACATAATAGTAAAAGCTCTCCTCATAATCCTGCAGAAGCACCTGTCCGGAGGTGAATTTCAGACGGCTGCACACTCTCTGAAGCTTGCGCACCAGCACCCGGTTCAGGTCCGGAACGGTTATCATCAGCGTTTTGATCTGTCTTGCCGGCTCTGCTACACCCAGAACGGACAGGCAGCCCTTTAGATAGATTTCCAGCAATTCCTCGGGTCTGTACCAGCCCCCGTCTATCTCCACCGGTTCTCCCTGTGCCCAGATTTCCAGCAGGTTGTCCACCGGGATTTCCCCCTCATGCATGGAAAAATAATCCGCCTCCATACCGAAGTGCCACACCTCTGTTCTGGGCCTTTTGGAAAGCCTGGTTGAAAATGTATACTGATTGCTGCCTGTCTTCACGGAAATGGAGACAGGCTCTTTTTCTTTTCTGTCATAATAGCAGATCTGGGAAAATTCCTTTCCCAGTTCCAGGCCTGCAATAATATTTCTTGTCTCATTCATGCCCTAGTCTGCCTCCTTATTCTATCAGTTCAAAGAGAGAGGAAACCCACGCTTCCTGCTGCCTGTACTGTCCAAGCAGTTCCATAAGCTCCTGCTCTCTCCCCTGCTGTTTCGCCGCCAGCATACGGTTGATCATCTGGTACTTGGTAGTCCCCTCCAGCTTTGCCTCCGGAACAGTGAGCTTGTTCTTTCCGGTCTCTTTAACTTCCCCGCCCGCTGAGACAGTAAAGTAATACTCCAGAACCTCACCGTAAAACAGGATAAATTCTTTATTATAAATACCCTGATACAGATTTTTCAGAGGTTCTTTTTTGAACTCTCCCGGCTCCCTGTCTGCCTGTAGCATGCGGTAGTAAATGGTCACATCCGCCCTGGGACTGGCCTGACACTGGGCAAACACCTTGTCTTCAAGCTGCATTCTCTGCAAAAGAGTTCTGGGAAGCTCCTGGAAGAAGGCGAATTTAAGCCCTGTCCTGGCACATATGGTCAGAATGGAACGGGCTGTCTCCACCCTGCTTTCTTCCCATTTATTATCCTCCGCATAGTATTTGAGAAGGGCCAGGTCACATACAATATCGTACTCCCATCCTTTTTTCCTCACATGCTCCAATGAGCGGAAAATAAACTCCTCCGCCTCTTTTCCCCCCACAAAATACTGGAAAGACGCAAAGCTTAAATATGCCAGTATCACCTGTTCCTTGCCGCTTAATTTTACGTAATCTTTCAGGACTGCAGCGTCTTTTGGATGATAGATCCTGGTAAACATACTGTATGTCAGAATGTCTTCCTCCAGCTCATACGCCTCTATGGAAAATCCCATGGAGCGCTCCCATACCCGGATCATCTCGTCTACAGGTCCTTCAAAATACTTGGTCAGATATTCAAGGACCACCTCATCATAGGTATTCTCCCTGAATATATGGTGAGCCAGTAAAAGCAGCTCCTCCTCGTATTCAAACTCCAGATTGAGTATCATACGGCTGCACAGCCTAAGCAGGTCTCTCGGGTCTATCTCCTCATACCCGTATTCACACAACAGATCATAAGCTCCCACATACATCCCCTGTTTGATCAAAATGGTGATGAGCAGGCTCTTGTTGACCTTTGCAAAGCTGTGAAAATCCATCTCTCTCAGATAATCCTTCAGATTGTCGTTGTCCATATGCTCCTCGTAGTAGAGAAGCAGACGTCTGCGCACTCTCTGCCTGTAATCCTCAGAGAAGCATTCCTCCCCGGAAACATCCTGGATGCAGGAAATGTTCTCTCTTGTTATGGGATTCTCGTGGTTCAGCTCACCGCAGGTGTAGAGCAGAAGTCCGGGGGTCCTGATCCCTTCAGCCAAAAGCTGTCTTGCCAGTTCTTTTCTCTCCAGAAGAGGCTGGATATTGTAATCTATGGTCTGGATATAACGTCTCTGCCTGTCGTCCTCAAAGACGATCCTGGCGTCCGGCGTGTAAATGGACACATAGGCCACTTTGTCCGTACAGGTATACGTCTGTTCTTCCCGGAAGGCCGCATGACGGACGATCACCCGGCGTATCTTGGGATCATCACAGTAAAGTCTGTGGGTGAAAAGCACCTTAGCAAGAGCTCTCTTCACTGCGGGATCATGGGAATTCAAACAGAATTCCTGATACACAACAGCGAAATCCTCATTCATCCTGCCCTCTTTGAGCTTCTCGCAGGCAAACTGTTCCATACTGCTTTTATAGCTTAGATAAGTGGTCTTGTCCACTTCCTTATTGCGTATCACATTGCTGTACACAAAGGCTTTTTTCGCGTCACTCAAGGTATTGTTATAGCTGAAATACATGCGGATCATGCGCGGAAGCATCTTCTGGTAATTGCGGCTCATGGTCTCAATATAATACTCATACAGCCTTGTGATCTTCAGCTCTTTTTCCACTGCCAGCTCATACCAGCGGAAGTATTCCTTCTTCCTGGGATCTCCCTTCATGATCAGCATACAGATGGAGCGCACCACGGCTGTAGATGGAAATTTCTCATAGATATATTCCAGGATCTCGTATACCTTCCGGCTGAAGTCCTTCATCTGTCCGGCCAGGTCTGTAGCTCTAAAAGCCATCTCCTCTGTCATAATGTCATGCCGCATGGCAAAGAGCAGCACCTGGATGGTAAAGGGGCTGATCCTGCGCAGCAGTGCCCCGTCCCCTGCTGCAATGCGGCACGCTTCCAGATAGAGAAACGGGCTTCTGCAGCCGGTTCTGTACTGCTCCTCCAGCAGATAGATCTTCTTGGACTGGGTCCGCACCTGTTCGGAGTCCGTCTTCAGCAGGAGATACAGCAGAAGGAAGCTGTCCTCCCTGCGCTGGTAAAGCTGATGGAGACGCACTACCATCTTCTCCCGGATATCCTGGCTGCAGCCCAATATGTCCTCCAGATAGAGATAAACCCCTTCTAACTCCTCCTCAGCCTGGATCCGGCTGTTGTCCTTCAGCTTATCAAAGGCTTCTCTTGCTTTGCCGTCCTCCCCGCATTCATGGTAGAACCACACTTCAAATAACTGGTGTTCTGTGGTGTAATGCCCGGTCTCCCGAAGCTCGATGAGAAGTTCTAAGGTCTTACTCTCCCACTGGCTTTTTGACAATTTTTCCAGGCTGTGATCCAGATAATCCCTTAAAAGCTCCAGTTTCTTTTTCTTCTCATAAGCCGTGACATTGACCTGGATCTTGCCGCTCTTGGAAGCCATGACCTCGTATACAAGGGTCTGGTAAACGGTTTTGATACAGATCCTGCCGTAATTCCTGCCCCGGCCCAGGTTCTCTCTGCGAATAATATACTCCAGCTCATAAACGCTGCCGATAAAATCCTCGTCCCGGATGGACTTTTTCTCCACTTCCAGAAAATCGCCTTCCACACTCACACTGGCCTTCAGATATCCCCATCCGCTTCTGCGCACACGGACGCTGTCCATAAGAGAGCTTTGCACCTCATAAATCTCCAGCTTTTCCTGCTCCAGATGAAGTTTCACAGGCTCTTTTTTGCCTGTACCGATGAGGAATTCCTCCAGATGCTGCCAGGTCACAGGGTTCTTGGCCATGGCATAATAGTAAGGCAGAACCTCCTGTTCCTCTTTCAGAAGTTCCGGAAAGGAATCGTCCAAAAACAGGTGGTACGCCTCTTTAAAATCCTTTTTCGCCAGCTCTGCAAAGGCATCCAAGTCCCTGATGGAGCCGGCTGACGTCTTGATGCGGCAGGGCTCTACCTGTATATGAAAGGGGATCCTGTGCTCACCGATGCTGGTACTCAGCACCACTTCTCCCTCAAAGGAATCCCCGGGATTCAGGCCTTTTACATCAGCTCCGTACGGAATCTCTATCTTCTCCCCGGTAAAACGCTCTTTTCCCAGAAGAAAACGGCGATGGGAAGAATAGGCGATCCCTTTTATGCGACTCCCGTTCTCTGCTGCTATTATCAGCTTTCCCCTGATATTTTCCCCTGCCTTTGTGCGCTCCCTGATCTCTTCCATGGACAGCAAAAGGCTTGGAACCTCGTATTCAAATCTTCCATTTATCAGTTGTTCTATTCTTCTCTTCAATGTATTTTACCCCGTTATCTCCCTGCCTGCAAAGGGCCGGAGAATCTCCGATTCTTAACTTGTTTTTGATGATCTATCCCACTATCCCCATAAGCAGAAGTGGGAAATCCTCGTTTATTATGTTGAACTATTTATTATATCCCGCTATAATGTGGGTAAGTATATATTTTCAGGTATAAATCCTGAATAGTACAATTATACACTACAAACGCATGGGGTGCAACCTCTGCCGCCCCTCCAATAACTCCATAAATACGAAAAATAAAAGGAACGGAGGCATTCATATGCTGAAACATAAAGATCATTTCCACGGCAGTGACCTGGAAAAAATCGAAGAAATATACGGGATCAAAAAGGAGGATATCACCAGTTTCTCCGCAAATGTAAACCCTCTCGGCATCTCTCCCCTTTTAAGGGAAACACTGGCAAGCCATGTAGATGCCATCTCCACCTACCCGGACCGGGACTACACAAAACTGCGAAAGAGCATCTGCGCCTACACCGGTGCCCAGTTCGAGAACATCATAGTGGGAAACGGCTCCACAGAACTTATTTCTCTGTTCATCCAGACTACCCATCCGGAAAAAGCGCTGATCCTGGGGCCTACCTACTCAGAATATGAAAGGGAGATTGCCCTGGAAGGAGGCCACACGCTCTATTATCCGCTTAAAGAGGAAAACAACTTCCAGATGGATGTAAATGATCTGTGTGCCCAGATGAAAGACGGCCTGGACCTGCTGGTGCTCTGCAATCCCAACAATCCCACAGCCTCCGCCATCTCCAGAAAAGACATGCGGAAGATCCTGGACGCTGCCCTGCAGTTCGGTATCGCAGTCATGGTGGACGAAACCTATGCGGAATTCGCCCCTGATGACAGGAAAATCTCTTCCATCCCACTCACCAACAACTACAACAACCTGATCGTGCTCCGGGGAATTTCCAAATTTTTCGCAGCTCCCGGCCTGAGACTGGGCTATGCTGTCACCGGCAACCCGGATTTACTGAAATACATCAACACCAAAAAGAATCCCTGGACCATCAACAGCCTGGCCGAGATTGCCGGCTGCATCATGTTCTCCGACAAAGAATACATTGAAAAAACCCGCACCCTCATCACCACAGAGCGCGAGCGCCTTCTCAGCCTTCTTTCTTCCTGGGATACCGTAAAGGTCTATCCCTCCTGCACAAACTTTATTCTTATGAAAATACTGAAAGAGGATGTAACATCAGATATGCTGTTCGACTGCTGTATAAGAAGAGGGCTTATGATACGTGACTGTTCCACATTTCCGTTCCTGGATTCTTCCTATGTACGGTTCTGCGTAATGAGTCCGGAGAAAAATGATGAACTGATGAAGGCTTTTAAGGAATTGCTTTAAAACATTTCATCGGGGGGAGATGTGTTGGAAAAAGGGACGGTATGTTGGGGTGGGGTGGTGGGCTCTGTTGGCAGCCAGCTTCATTCCCCTTCAACTAAGCCCTAACTTCGACTAAGACGCTCAGTAAAGACTTCGCGCCTAAGTCTCCGTAAGGGCTGGATTTTCAGGCTCTCTACCGCAATGTCTGCCAACAGAGCCCACCACCCCACCCCAACATCCCTGTTCTTCTCAACCGGAAGATAAAAAAACCGGCTACTCAGCCAGCAATAATAAAAGAGAATATAAAAAACAAAAAATAATATTTCTTTTTTTTTATTTCCTAAACCTGCGGAATAATGCGTAATACTGTGGCATAGTGACAAACAGGAAGGAGATGGGGGAGGGCCGGGGGAGGAAGATGCATGGGAACGATGTCTCAGTGGAGCGCCGCGGAGATCCACCTGCCCCAGCTGCTTAATGAAGAGGCCAGTGCCGATGAATTTAGCAGATGGGAGCAGGTTAGCTCCGTGGCAGCGGAACGCTTCGTTCACAGGCATCTTCCTCCCCCGGCCCTCTCCCATCTCCTTCCGTCCGCCTTATTCCCCATCATCCATTCAATTCCGCAGCCAACTTCCTCACCGTCTTCCCCAAAATCGGATGTCTCTTCCACCCCGCGATCTCCGCCAGCGGAACCAGCACAAAATCCCGCAGATGCATTTCCACATGCGGCACGATCAATTCTTCCGTATCAATGATCTCATCGTCAAACAGCAGCAGATCCAAGTCCAAAGTCCGCGGTCCCCAGTGTACCAGGCGCTCTCTTTTGGCGGCCTGCTCAATCTCATGCATCCGCTCCAAAAGCTCAAACGGGTTGTACAGAGTGCGCATGCTGAGACAGGCATTCAGGAAATCATCCTGTTCCACTCCGCCGTAGGGTTCCGTCACCAGGTAATCTGAAACTTTCAGTACCTTGCATCCAACGGTCTTGTCCAGTTCTTCCACAGCCATATCCAGGTATGCCTTCTTATCCCCCAGATTGGAGCCAAGGGCAATATAGGCGGTATGCCAACCCCTTGTTATCTTCACGGACACGGTTTTCAGGGGAAGTCCCACAGGTGCCCATGGTTTCTTTATTTCCAGGGTAACAGCCTCCAGATGGGCAATGCTTCTGAGCATCTCCTCTGCCAGATGCTCCGCAGCAGCCTCCAAAAGCTTGAAGGTATGCTTCTGCATATAAGATGTGATGAAATGACTCACAGCGCCGTAATCAATGGATGCCTCCAGCTCGTCTGTTCTGCCTGCCCGCACAGTATCTGTGTATAATATGGCTGAGACCATGAACTTCTGTCCCAGCTTATTTTCCTCGGGAAATACACCGTGATTTGCAAATATCTCTAAATCCTCTATGGTTATCTTATCAAATTTTTCCAGATTCATATGCTACATTCCCTTTCTTTCCCGCAGGATCGCCTGAGTCATGCGAATGGCGCGCAGGTTTTCTTTTATATCGTGGACTCTCACAAAGGCCGCTCCTTTTTCCACACCCATGACAGTGGTCACAAGGGTGCCCTCCACCCTCTGATCTGCGGGCAGATCCAGAGTATTGCCGATCACGGATTTTCGGGAGGTTGCCAGAAGAACAGGATATCCTATCTCCTTCAGCATTTCCAGATGATTTATGGCTGTCAGATTGTGCTCATAATTTTTTCCGAATCCCACACCCGGATCCAGGATGATCTTATCCTCTGCCACACCTGCTTCTCTTGCGATCTCTGCGCATTCTCTCAGGTCCATACACATATCCTTCATAAAATCCGTGTACTCTGCCTTCTCTCTGTTGTGCATCAGACAACAGGGAACCTGATAACGGGCGGTAAGTTCCGCGACCTTTTTGTCATACTTAAAGCCCCATATGTCATTTACCATATCTGCCCCTGCTTTTAAGGCTGCCTCCACTACCTGGCTTTTGTAGCTGTCTATGGATACGGGAATGTCAAAATCCTGCTTCAGCATCTCAATGACAGGCACAACCCGGTCAATCTCCTCCTGCACAGTGATCTGCTGATGACCCGGGCGGGTTGACTCCCCTCCCACGTCAACAATGGCTGCCCCCTCGGCAATCATATCCGCAGCATGCTGTCTTGCCCTCTCCATGTCGTTCCACTTTCCGCCGTCTGAAAAGGAGTCCGGGGTCACATTTAAGATACCCATAATATAGCAGTCATGTTCTGTGTCAAATATCCTGTTTCCGATTTTCATTTCCTGTTGTCTCCTTTTTCCTGTATTTTTACTGCCGGAAAGCGTTTAAAACTGCTCTCTGCATACTGTAACCCGCAGCTTGCAGGAACCCCTTCCCAAACGCACTCCGGCGCAGTCTATATCTTCTGTTTCTTCAATACGCTCACACTGTCAAATACATGTTTTTCTTTTCCGCACTCCATTTGCACTCTGCCTCTGCAGGGCAGGAAAAGCAGCACCTGGAACCCTTGTCCGCCCGGTAGAGGATTCCCGCCAGATCTCTGGCAGCTTTCACGGAGGCATCCCGGTGTCCTTTGATGGCATCCAGGATCTCCTCTGTCTCCGCATCTGAAAACCCGCACTCCCTAAGTATGGGGCCTGCGATCGTCACTCCGCCCTCATGGTGGGGAATGCCCTCTGTGTACTGCAGGCCTCTGCCTATATCGTGCAGAAGGGCTGCCGCGTAGATCATGTCTTTTGAAATACCCAGACCCATCTCCAGATTCTCAATATACGCAAGTCTTGCTGTATCCAACAGATGCCGGACCCCGTGACCGCAGAAAATACGTTCCCGCTCCAGCTCTTCTATATTATGTAAACCACTTTGGTAAACAGAATGATTCCATATCCTGTTTACCCTTGTCATATCCCTGCTCTTATCTTTCAATTTCCGGTCCTCTTTTGCCCATATATCGTAATAATACTGTCTAAACTTATTCTTTTTATCAGCAGTCCAACATTCGGTAAAAGGAATTCTGCAGGCTTTCATTGTCATCAAAGACACCTCTTGTCACCACAGATACCGTTTTTGTTCCCGGTTTTTTAATTCCCCGCATGGTCATGCACATATGCTCTGCCTGCACCAGCACCATCACACCCTTTGGCTTCAGCTCCTCCATAAAAGCATCCGCGATCTGGGCTGTCAGCCGCTCCTGAAGCTGGAATCTCTTGGCAAACACCTCCACTGTCCTGGCAATCTTGCTCAGACCCACCACTTCCCCGTTGGGAATATAGGCAATGGCCGCGTTCCCATAGAAGGGAAGCATATGGTGTTCACAGAATGAATAGAAATGAATATCCTTTTCCATCACCATATCATTGTTGTCCACATGGAAACGTTTTTTCAGGTGCACACCGGCATCGTCCGTATATCCACCTGCCAGTTCCTCATACATGCGGGCAATCCTGTCCGGTGTCTCCAAAAGTCCTTCTCTGTCTACATCCTCCCCGATCCCTTCCAGAATCAAGCGTACTCCCTCTTTTATCTTATCCTGGTTCATGTTTTTTCTCCCTCCATGGCCTGTACTTCCCGGTCAAGCTCCCCTAAAAAGGACAGGGAGCCAAACGCTACGATCACATCATCTTTCTGTACATTTTCCATACTTTTTTCCACCGCTTCCCGTATGCTGCCCGCTGCCTCCACACTGGGATTGACGCTTCTGACCGCATCCCTTAGCTTCTCTGCCGGAAGTGCCCTGGGATTGCCCGGTGTCTGTATGGTGATAATATGCTTTGCCAGAGGCGCTGTCATCCGGATCACACTCTCATAGTCCTTGTCCGCGAACACACCGAAGATAAAATGCAGGTCTCTCCCTTTAAAATAAGTCTCCAGTGAATCCTTCAGCACCTTGGCCGCAGCCGGATTATGGGCACCGTCTATGACAACCACCGGGTTTTTGTGGATCACAGAAAAACGCCCTCTCCAGAAAGCTTCCTTCATGCCCTTTCTCACCTGTTCCTCTGACAAATCATATCCCAGCTTCCGCAAAGCCTCCACAGCCTCCAGCGCCAAAGCCGCATTGGTCACCTGATAGGTTCCCGCCAGCGTGATCTCCACATTCTCCCAGTTCTTATATGTAAAGGTCTGTCTCTCATATCCATACTGCACATCCCGAAAGGCAGCCGGGTCCACAACTGCCAGTCTGCAGTCTTTTTCACGGCACACCCGCTGGATCACTGCGGCCGCTTTCGGGTCCTGTTCCGCACTCACCACCCATGTGTGCGGCTTGATGATCCCCGCTTTATTCTCCGCGATCTCCTGAAGTGTTCCACCTAAAAACTCCATGTGGTCCATGCCAATGGAGGAAATCATCTCTATCACAGTGGTATTCACCACATTGGTGGCATCCAGAGTACCTCCCAGTCCTGTCTCCAGCACTACGATGTCACATTTCTTTTCTTTAAAATACAAAAAGGACAGGGCAGTCTCCACTTCAAATACCGTTGGATTTCCCTTATTCTCTGCCTCCATGGCATCCACTGCCTCTTTGACGATGGTCACCAGGGCAGCCAGAGATTCCCTGTCTATCATTTCCCCGTCCACCTGGATCCGTTCCCGGTAGGCATAGAGGGTGGGAGAGATGTACCGGCCTGTCCGCAGGCCCGCTCCGGAAAGGATTGTAGACATATATGAGAGTGCTGACCCCTTTCCATTGGTACCGGAAATATGGATAAACTTCAGATCATCCTGGGGATTTCCAAGCCGCATGAGCAGCTCTCTCATGTTATCCAGACCAAGTACACTTCCGTATTTGGACACTTCATCCAAATATACTCTTGCTTCTTTGTAATTCATGTATCTCCTATCCGAGGCGGCCCTCTTTTTTGTCCGTCTCTATATCGTTCCCATTATATTACTTTTCGCCTGTGTGTTCAAGAAATATATCACCGCAGCCACTGTTTAAAAACAGCGCTGCGGTGATATGGAAACTCTAATATTTTTTTAGGTCATCCTCATCTTCCTGATCGATCTCCTTTAATCGGATGACAAGCACTGCGATCAGCACGCCTATGGCTCCGATCCCTGCCAGTACGAAAAATAACCCCATGGGCGCAAATCCATCCAGATTCGCAGTCCCCAGCAAACCGGACACCGCCCACAATGTGATCAGCAGACTCACGACGATTGCTATAATAACAGGTGCTATTTTTTTCTTCACGGCATATCCCTCCCTGTCCTATTCTTACTGAAAGTCAAACAGTGACATCTGATTGGAATCCGGCAGATCACCAAACAGCCCCAGATCATCCATAAGGTCGATAACTGTCTTGCTGACCTTGGTCCTGTTCCGGAAATCATCTTTTGAAAGGAACTCCCCTTCTTCCGCAGCGAGCACCACGGCGTCGGCGGCCCTGTCTCCCAAGCCCTCTATGGTGTCAAGAGCCGGCATCAGTTTATCATCCATGATCTGAAAGGTATGGGCATTGGCCTTATAAAGATCTATGGGCACAAACTCAAATCCTCTTGCGTACATCTCCTGCACGATCTTCATATCCCTGTAAGTATCCTGCTCCTTCTTGCTCAGCGTATCCTTGCGTTTCTCATAGTCATCCATAAAATACTCCAGCTTCTCTTTTCCCTGGCACATCAGCTCATAGGAAAAGGCCGTTGCTCGGATACTGAAAAATGCCGCATAGTATGCCAGCGGATAATAGATCTTACAGTAGGCAATTCTCCATCCCATCATAACGTAAGCCGCAGCATGGGCCTTTGGAAACATGTACTTGATCTTTTTACAGGACTCAATATACCAATCCGGCACATCGTGAGCCTTCATATCATCGATCCAGTCCGGCTTCAGCCCCTTTCCTTTACGCACACTCTCCATGATGGTGAACGCCTGCCCGTGCTCCAGTCCCTTGTTGATCAGGTAGATCATAATATCATCCCTGGTACAGATACAGGTTGTGATGGTCGCCGTCCCTGATTTGATCAAATCCTGGGCATTTCCCAGCCACACGTCTGTGCCGTGGGACAGGCCTGAAATACGCACAAGATCAGAAAAAGATGTAGGGTTGGCGTCGATCAGCATCTGCATGGCAAAATCCGTTCCGAACTCCGGAACACCCAGACAGCCCAAAGGACAGCCTCTGATATCATCCGGTGTGATTCCCAATGCATCCGTATTTTTGAAAAGAGACATAACCTCTTTGCTGTCCAGAGGGATCTCCCTGGCATTGATGCCGGTCAGATCCTCCAGCATACGGATCATTGTGGGATCATCGTGTCCCAGTATATCCAGCTTGAGCAGGTTGGAATCAATGGAATGGTAATCAAAATGTGTGGTGATGATATCGCTGTTCATATCATTGGCCGGATGCTGCACGGGTGTAAATTCCTCAATGTCCCAGCCAATAGGAAGAACAATGATACCACCAGGGTGCTGCCCTGTGGTTCTGCGGACCCCTGTGCACCCCTGCACGATCCTGTTGATCTCACAGTACCGCTTGCGGCTTCCCCGCTCTTCAAAGTAATTCTTCACATAACCAAATGCCGTCTTCTCCGCAAGTGTACCGATGGTACCCGCCTTGAAGGTCTGCCCTGCCCCGAAAATAACCTCCACATACCGGTGGGCTTTTCCCTGGTAATCGCCTGAGAAGTTAAGGTCAATATCAGGCTCTTTATCTCCCTTGAATCCCAGGAACGTTTCAAAGGGAATGTCAAAGCCCTCTTTTGTCAGCGGCTTTCCGCACACCGGGCAGTTCTTATCCAGCATATCGCAGCCGGCCCTGCCGGAGTAAGCCCGTACCTCCTCGGAATCAAAGTCACAGTAGTGACAGGAGGGACAATAATAGTGGGGGCTAAGAGGATTTACCTCGGTGATACCTGACATGGTGGCTGCAAAGGAGGAGCCTACGGAACCACGAGACCCTACCAGATAACCGTCACTGTTGCTCTTCCACACCAGTTTCTGAGCAATCATGTACATAACCGCATATCCGTTTGAGATAATGGAGTTCAGTTCCCTCTCCAGACGCTCCTCAACCACTTTCGGCAGCTCCTCCCCATATATTTCATGGGCTTTGCTGTAACAGATCTCCCTCAGCATTTCATCAGAGTTTTCAATGACCGGAGGACACTTTCCCTTGTGGATGGGTGATATCTTCTCAACCATGTCCGCGATTTTATTTGGATTGGTGATGACAACCTCCTCCGCCTTCTCACTTCCCAGATAGGAGAATTCATCCAGCATCTCCTCCGTGGTATGCAGGTACAGCGGCGGCTGCAGATCCGCGTCATCAAAACCTTTTCCCGCCATAATGATCCTTCGGTATACTTCGTCCGACGGATCCAGAAAATGCACGTCACAGGTAGCCACCACAGGCTTATTGAACATTTCCCCCAGCTTGACGATCTTCCTGTTGACTTCCCGCAGGTCATCCTCGTTCTGGATATCCGTCCTGTCCTCATCCCGGAGCATGAAGGCATTGTTGCCGATGGGCTGTATTTCCAGGTAATCATAAAAGTTCACCAGTCTGGCGATCTCCGGCTCAGGTCTTCCGTTTAAGACCGCCTGATACAGCTCTCCGGCCTCGCAGGCGGAGCCTATCATAAGCCCTTCCTGGTATTTCAGATACACGCTTTTGGGAATCCTGGGCCTCCTGTGATAATAGATCAGATGGGAATCTGACACCAGATGATAAAGGTTCACTCTGCCCGTGTCATTTTTTGCCAGGATAATGGCATGGTAGGTGGGCATTTTCTGCACTGCGTTTACAGAGACCGCTCCCTTCTCGTTAAGCTCATCCAGGGTATGAATATCCCGCTCCTCACACATGGTGATAAACTTCTGGAAAATCTGGGCCGTACATTCCGCGTCGTCCACAGCCCTGTGGTGGTGCTCCAGGGATACCCCCACTGCTTTTGCAACCGTATCCAATTTAAAACGGTTTAGCTGCGGAAGCAGAAAACGTGCCATTCCCACTGTATCCACAGAAGTGTAATCTGTCTCAATTCCCAGATCCTTGCAGTTCTTTTCGATAAAACTCATATCAAATTCCGCGTTGTGGGCAACCATGACAGCCCCTTTACAGAACTCGGTGAAGCGGGGAAGGATCACATCTATGCTGCCGGCACCTGCCACCATACCGTCGTTGATACTGGTGAGCTTCTCAATCCTGAACGGAATGGGTATCCGGGGATTTACAAATTCTGAAAAGCGCCCTACAATCTTGCCGTCCTCCACCCGGACCGCGCCAATCTCAATGATCTTATCCCTGAGTGCCGAAAATCCTGTGGTCTCTATATCGAATACCACAAAGGTTCCACGCATGGACTGACCTTTGCTGTTCTGCACAATGCCCTTCATGTCATCCACCAGATAGGCCTCTACACCGTAGATGACTTTAAAATCCGCATCCGGCGGTACAACGCCTCCCCAGGAGTCAAAGCAGTGGTTGGCCTCCGGAAACGCCTGCACTACACCGTGGTCTGTGATGGCAATGGCCCTGTGGCCCCACTCATAAGCACGCTTGATAATGGCCTTTGCATCTGACACGCCGTCCATATCGCTCATCTTGGTATGGCAGTGAAGCTCTACTCTTTTTTCTGGGCTGGTATCTGCCCTGGAACTGGTAAAAGGGGCAATCTTCTTGATCCCCACCACACTTCCGATAGTCAGTTCACTGTCATACCGGTCAATGGTGGTCACACCTTTCAGTTTCAGGAAAGCTTTCTCCTTCACACCTGCCAGGATCTCCTCTACCTGGTCATTTCTTGCAAACATTTTCACTGTGATGGAATCTGTAAAATCCGTGACGGCAAAAATAATGATGGTCTTCTCATTTCTGATTTCTCTGGTCTCCAGGGTCATGATCTGACCGCGGATGCAGACCTCACCCATCTCTGTCTGGACACTTTCCAGAGGGATCGTCTCATCGTCAAAGTCCCTGCCGTAGAGTACATCAGGATTGTCCGAACGCTTGATGCTGCGCTTGTAATCGCCGAAACTGCGGTCGCCCTTTCCAAAGCTTTTCCTGCCCTTTCCGTCCTTTCCTTTTTCCTCCTTCTGGCCTTTTGGACTTTTTTTCTCCTCTGCAGGCGCTTTACCGGCAGAAGCGTCTTTCTTTTCTTCTTCCTTCAAAGCTTCCGAAGCAGTACCGGCACCTTCCTCCAAAAACTGGTCCGGTTCCTCCTGCTGCTGCCCGAAGGAAGACTGCTCGATCACATGGGCAGCCTCCTGCATAATGCGGATTTCACTGTTTTTGCGGACTTTGCTCTCACTGGCCTCCACATATTCCGGTTCCACGATCAGAGAAAAAGGACATCGCTCGCAGAACACCTTCTCGATATAGGATACAAGTTCCTCCTCTCGGCTTTTTGCCAACACGGAGGACTGCATTCTAAGCTCCATCTTCTGTTCCTCCGGGAAGGAGATCTGGGCAGTGCGGAACATATTGTACACAAGTATGCTGTAGTTTTTCAGCTCCATAGACATGGATGTCCGGTAAGCGTCAAAAAACAGCTTTGGGGTATACTGTCCGGTCAGGGTGAACTTCTCAATGATCTTCACCGACATAGGCACACCGGGAAAAAACTGGTTTCGTATGGTCTCTTCCAGGGAATAGATATATTTTTTATGGATCCACTGTCTGCTCCGGATATAGATCCTGATATGGTCTTTTTCCGGATTGACGGCAACTTTAGTCACCACTACCTCTTCCAACAGGGCAGAGAGTTCCCGCCCTGCCTCCAGATCAGGGAAGACATCCAGAAAATTCTTTTCCATCATTAAGCTTCCTTTCTGTAAAACACTAGTTCTCCCAGTTTTCCAGTTCCTGCCTGAGAACTCCCAGCAGTTCCGTCTCCGGAACCTTTCTGATCACTTCTCCTTTTTTGATCAGCAGTCCCACACCCTTACCGCCTGCGATACCAATGTCCGCTTCTTTTGCCTCTCCCGGGCCGTTCACCACACATCCCATGACAGCCACTTTGATATCCAGCGGGAACTCCTGCACCATGGTTTCCACCTGGTTCGCAAGTCCTATCAGGTCTATCTGCGTTCTTCCGCAGGTTGGACAGGACACCACCTCGATGCCTCCCCTGCGCAGACCCAGTGTCTTTAAGATCCTCTTTGCCGACTTGATCTCCTCCACCGGGTCTCCTGTGAGGGATACACGGATGGTATCACCGATTCCCTGGTACAGGATAATGCCAAGGCCCACAGCGGATTTGATATTGCCGGAATACAGGGTGCCAGCCTCCGTGATCCCCACGTGAAGGGGATAGGCTGTCTTTTCTGCCAGAAGTTCATGGGCTTTGACGCACATGAGAACATCGGAGGACTTGATACTGATGACCATATTGTCATAATCAAAATCCTCAATCATCTTCACCTTGTCAAGAGCGCTCTCCACAAGCCCCTCCGCAGTCACACCGTGATACTTCTCCACCAGCTCTTTTTCCAGGGAGCCTGAGTTGACTCCCACACGGATAGGAATATTCCTCTCCTTTGCAGTGTCCACAACAGCCTTTATTTTTTCGGGTCCGCCGATGTTTCCAGGATTGATGCGGATCTTGTCCGCCCCGTTCTCCATGGCTGCCACAGCCATTTTATAGTCAAAATGAATATCCGCCACCAGGGGAATATGAATCTGTTTTTTGATCTCCCTGAGCGCCTCTGCCGCCTCAATATTTGGAACCGTACAGCGAACGATCTCACACCCTGCTGCCTCCAGCGCATGGATCTGGGCCACTGTGGCCTTTACATCCTCTGTTTTCGTGTTGGTCATGGACTGGATCAGGATCGGGTTTCCCCCGCCTATTTTTTTGTCTCCTATCTGTACCACTTTGGTATGGTCACGATACATCTCACTGCCTCCTGTATAAAAAGCGTGTTCAGGCTTTTTCCGACCCAAACACGCCCGTTTTCATTTACCGGTTAATCTCTAAAAGCTTATTTTTCAGTTCGCCCTCCAGACGGTTCATCTCCACTTCTGCTTCCATACGCTTCTGATGTCCCTCTTTCTGGATGTTCATGATCTCATCAAATGTGCTGATCAAGGATTCATTGGTCTTCTTCAGCGTCTCTATATCCACAATGCCCCGTTCAGATTCCTTTGCGGCTTCAATGGTTGCCATCTTAAGTGTCTCCGCATTTTTCTGAAGAAGCGCATTGGTCATATCCGTCACCTGTCTCTGCGCTCTTGCTGCTTCGGAGGAATGAGCCACACCCAATGCCAGAACCATCTGGCTCTTCCACAGAGGAATGGTGTTTACAAGGGTAGACTGGATCTTCTCAGCCATCAGGGTGTCATTGCCCTGTACCAGACGGATCTGGGGTGCTGTCTGAATGGAGATCATATGGGTAAGCTCCAGGTCATGGATCTTCTTCTCAAATCTCTGGCACATGGAATCCAGATCCTTAGCCGCCTGGGCATCCTCCGGAAGGCCGCTTCTCTGGGCTTTCTCCATAAGCTGAGGCAGGTCTGTACTTCTCACTTCCTGAAGTTTTTTCTTTCCTGCCAGTATATACATGGAAAGCTCTTTAAAATAATTCAGGTTCAGCGCATACATCTTGTCCATGGTAGCCGCGTCTTTCATAAGCTGGATCTGATGCTGCTCCAGGGTCTGGACGATCTTCCCTATATTGGTTTCTGCCTTGGCATATTTTGTCTTCATGGCTTCTATTCTGTTGGAGCCTCTTTTGAAGAAACCGCGCAGGCCTTTTTCTTCCTCGGCTGCATCAAAGCTTTTTAACTGTGTGACCACATCGCCCAGAAGGTCTCCCACTTCGCCAAGGTCCTTTGTCTTTACCTTTTCCAGTGCCTCCTCGGAGAAATCCGCCATCTTTTTCTGAGTTCCCGCACCGTACTGCAGAATGGCCGCGGAGTTGCGGATATCAATCTGCTTTGAAAAATCATCTACCATTTTCCGCTCCGCATCGGAGAGTACGCTCTCGTCAAGCTGCGGTTCCACCGGCTCCTCCTTTTTTATTTCCACCACCGGCGCCTCCTCCTGGGGCGCATCAAATGTCAGTGTGGGGGTTACTGTAAAATCTTTGAATTCATCGCTCATCTCTTACTCCTTCTTTTGAAAATCTTTGCCGCCTGTAAGGCCTTCCTGTGCCAGCATAGTCTTCAGGACTGATATATCTGTAGATACATCCCACGCCGTATCCCTGAAAAAACTGTCCAGAAGATTCTCAAATGCCTGATTAATAGTATCCAGTGTATTTTCAATTTCTTTTTTCGCCGTCTTGATATTGTCGCCTTCCACGTCCTGCTTATCCAGTTCCTCATATGCCTGCAAAAGCTTCACTGTGGTGGGAAGATAATAGTCCATGAATTTGTGCAGGTCATCGATCAGCTCAGGATGCTGCTCCACGCGCTTGAAGATCCGTCGGATCACATTCTCCAGGTGATACATCTTGTTGGAAATCTCAACTCCCGGAATGGCGTCATTGCTTTTACGTATCTGTTCAATGTAGGCATTGCCCTCTTCTATCACCTTGCGGGTCTCTTTCGATAGATCTGCTTCGCCTGCTGTTTCCTCTTCTTTTTGGATCTCCTGTTCTTTTGTCTTCTGCTGTATTTCCGCCTGTTTCTTTGTCTCCAGATATTGTTTGTAAGATTCATCACTGGTGATCAGGCAGGTTCCTGTATCATCCAGGTGTCCCTCCAGAAACATATATTTCTTGATCATCCGCTTTAAATCCCTGCGGACAAACTTCTCCGGCTTTCTGACTCCCTTTGCCAGTTCTGAGATCTCCGCATACGTCCTGCCATTCAGGGTGTGTATGTAGGAACGGAAACGGTTCACTTTCTTTCTGAGCTTGTTTCCGCAGATTCCCATAATACCGCTGAGGCCGATCGCCGGACCGAACACGGACAGACAGATTCCCATCTTATCCGCCACAGAGCCGATGAACAGCGAGCAAATTCCCAGCACAGTCAGCGTAACGCCGAACATGGCGAACAAGGCAAAACCCAGGGTGGTAAAAAGAATACCCATAGCTCTCGGTCCACTGGTGTTTATATAGAGGGCAAACTTTTCCCTTGCCTCTTTCACACGTTTTGTCTCAGGATAGCGGTATCTTGGCCTTGTCTGAAACCCGCCCGGAGAGCCGCTCCCGTCATTAAAGGAGGAACTGCCCGCGTACGTCCTGCGGGAGCCAGGTCCTCCATAGGACCTTCCGTTGGCGTCCTGACCATTATAGCGGGGGCCCTGATTCATACTGTTCTTAGCCTGATCCATACCGCTTTTGGCTGCGTCTTTCACGCTGTTTGCCACATTACTCAGAGCGTCCTCCAGTGTGGCGCCCAAATCCCGGTTCAGCCGGTTAAAATTTCCTGTATCCAGAGCATCCTGTACGATATCCTTGATATCCCTGCCCAGATTATTCCAATCATTATTTGCCATTTTTATCTCTCCAGTTTTGAATAAAACGATTCGCTATTTGATATACATGTCCGTTTGAATACGATTATATATGAAATAAGAGAAAAAAGCAATGCGGCATCTCTTGCAATTCATACGTTAAAGTTCTATAATGATAAAAAATTATTAATACATACCGTATCTATCGGCAGAATGGAGGAACCACTATGGAAAAGAAGAACATTGACTGGTCTGAACTCGGCTTTTCATACTTAAAAACCGACTACCGCTATGTTTCAAATTATAAGGACGGCGCCTGGGATGAAGGTGCAATGATCACAGACGACACTGTGACTATCAATGAATGCGCAGGTGTCCTGCAGTACGCGCAGACGGTCTTTGAGGGACTCAAGGCCTACACAACGGAAGACGGACGCATCGTCACCTTCCGCCCCGACTTAAACGGTGAGCGCATGGAAAACTCTGCCCGCCGTCTGGAAATGCCTGTTTTCTCAAAGGAACGTTTCGTACAGGCTGTGATCGAGACTGTTAAAGCAAATGCAGCTTATGTTCCCCCATATGGCTCAGGGGCTACCCTGTATATCCGCCCCTATATGTTCGGAAGCAACCCGGTCATCGGTGTAAAACCAGCCGATGAATACCAGTTCCGTGTATTCACCACCCCTGTTGGTCCGTATTTCAAAGGCGGTGTAAAGCCTCTGACGATCCGTGTCAGCGATTTTGACCGCGCTGCCCCGAATGGAACCGGCCATATCAAAGCGGGCCTGAATTACGCCATGAGCCTTCACGCCATTGTGGATGCCCACAGCCAGGGTTTTGATGAAAATATGTATCTGGATCCCGGCACCAGAACAAAGGTGGAAGAGACAGGCGGCGCCAACTTCCTGTTTATCACCAAAGACAACACTGTGGTAACACCAAAATCCCACAGCATTCTGCCGTCCATTACCAGACGTTCCCTGATCTATGTGGCAGAACATTATCTGGGACTGAAAGTTGAGGAGCGGGAGGTTCTTCTGGATGAAGTAAAGGATTTTGCCGAGTGCGGACTCTGCGGTACGGCTGCAGTCATCTCCCCTGTGGGCAAGATCGTAGACCACGGCAGAGAAATCCTGCTGCCGGCAGGCATGGAACAGATGGGTCCTGTAACCCAGAAACTGTATGACACACTCACAGGCATTCAGATGGGAAGACTGGAAGCTCCTGAGGGATGGATCCAGGTTATCGAATAAATAAATTACATAAAACAGCCCCCGGAAGCGGATACTTCCGGGGGCTTATCTTATGTCTGCTGCTGCCTTACATCTAATAATCTGTTCCGACGGTCTGCATATCCCGCTCCAGGCTGCAGGTTTTCCGGACCGCAGCTATGCCGGGCCGCAGTTTTTCCGGGCTGCGGGTATTCCGGGCTGCAGATATCACACACAATTTTTTTTATATTTCACAAACTGATATTCCAGATCAAAGTATGTCTGCTCTTCACTGGCCTCTGCCGGTGACCAGTCCTCTCTCTCATCCAGATTGGGGAACCAGGTGTCTGCCTCATAGGCAAAATCAATCTTTGTCACATAGGCCGTGTCACAGTGATCCAGCATGGCGCTGTAAACGCTGTCGCCTCCGATGACATAAACCTCTTCACTGTCATATTTTTTCAGTTCTTCCAGAAGTTCCTCCACACTGTGTACGATCACAGCATCCTTTACCTTATAATTCACATCCCTTGTCAGCACAATATTGATGCGGTTTTTCAAAGGCTGTCCTCCGGGAAAGCTCTCCAGTGTCTTTCTACCCATGACTACCACCTTGCCTGTAGTGGTCGTGCGGAAAAATTTCATGTCCGCCGGAATGCTCACAAGCAAACGGTTATCCTTACCGATTCCCCAGTTCTTATCTACAGCTACGATTATATTCATCCTGTCTCTCCTTTGCCATACAGATTCTCAGACTGCTATAGGTATATTCCTGATCTGCGGTCCTGCCTGATAATCCTCCACGATCAGATCTTTTGTTGTAAAATCATAAAAATCCTTTATCTCCGGATTCAGGGATACCTTGGGCGCCGCATACGGCGTTCTGGAAATAAGCTCCTGAACAGCCGGTACATGACGGTCATAGATATGGGCGTCTGCGATCACATGCAGCAGCTCTCCCGGTATCATGCCATTGACCTGGGCCACCATCATGAGCAGGATGGAATACTGGCACACATTCCAGTTATTTGCCGCCAGGATATCCTGGGAACGCTGGTTGAGAACGCCGTTTAAAATAAGCCGGTCCTCCCCTGCGTCCTTTGTCACATTGTAAGTCATGCTGTAGCAGCAGGGGTCCAGCGCGCCGCTGTGCAGATATTCAAACTGATACAGATTTGTCATAATCCTGCGGCTGTAGGGATTTTCCTTTAACTGCTGCAGCACATAATCCATCTGGTCTGTCTCCTGGCCTTTGTAAATGAATTTCCTTCCCACCACGTCGCCGTAGCAGGTCCCGATAGACCCGTCCTCATCAGCCCAGGCATCCCAGATATGGGAATTTAAATCGTGAATGTTGTTTGATTTTTTCTGGTATATCCAGAGGATCTCATCCATGCAGCTTTTGAGAGCCGTCTTCCGCAGTGTCAGCGCAGGAAACTCTTTTCTCAGGTCATAGCGGTTCACAACCCCAAAACGTTTGATCGTGTAAGCGCTCTCCCCTGTATCCTCCCATTTCGGCCGAACCTTCTCGCCCATTGTGTCTGTGCCGTTCTCCAGAATATCACGGCACATATCAATAAAAATATGATCTGCCAGACTCATGTCTTGTCCTCACTTTTCTATGATTTTTGTAACTGTCTCGTACTGTCACAGTTACCGCTCTGCTTATTCTCTTTTATCCTATACAGAATATCATTATTCATTGAAAATGACAATAGCATTGAATCGTCAACTACACTCTAAGAACGGATGCTGCTGTCCACTCCCTATTCAGTAACCAAGCCGCAGCCTGATCTCTGAATGAGAACGGACTGATGACCTTTTTTATTTAAACAGATTCATGATCCATGGATTGGAAGTTATAAAAATGATCAGGATCACGATGGGCAGTATAAACTTGATCAGCACTGACCACACGTTGACCAGTTTAAAGCTGATCCTGCCATCATTGGTGACTTCCTTCTCCGCATTTTTGCTCTTCCACACCCATCCGATAAAGATACAGGCCAGGATTCCGCCGATGGGCAGAGATACATTTGACACCAGATAATCTCCCAGATCAAAGAAGGTCCTTCCTGCGATCTTAATATCACTCCAGATTCCAAAGCTGAGCGCGCAGGGAATTCCCAGACAGGTGATCAGCGCAGCAGAGATAACAGATGCCTTTGCACGGCTTACCTTGAATGTATTCACGGCAAAAGAAACCACTACCTCCAAAAACGCAATACTTGTGGAAATGGCCGCAAACAGTACCAGCACAAAGAACACAACTCCGAAAATCTTTCCGCCTGTCATCTCATCAAATACTGCCGGAAGAGTCTGGAACATAAGGCTCGGGCCGCTCTCCGGTGAAAATCCGAATGCAAACACTGCCGGAAGAATGGCAAATCCGGCTATCATAGCCACTATGGTATCAAAAAACGCAATACTTGCCGCACTCTTGGGGATATTCTGATCTTTGCCCAGATATGCTCCGTATGTAATAGTGGCTCCTGTGCCCAGTGACAGGGAGAAGAATACCTGTCCAAGTGCTGACAGAAAAACTCCCGGTGTCAGTTTTGAAAAGTCTGGTTTCAGGAAAAATCTGATGCCTTCCCCTGCTCCCGGAAGGGTACAGGAACGGATCACAATGACGATCAGACAGACGATGAGAAGGGGCATCATGACCTTGCAGGATTTCTCAATTCCCTTCTGGATACCCATCACAACAATTGCCACAGTTATGATCATAAACACCAGATAATAGATGATCTGGCTGCCTGTGCTGCTGGTAAAGGATACAAAAAACTCTTCACTGCTCTTCGGCAGTCCTGTAACGGAAACAAAGATATACCGCAGAACCCAGCCGCCCAAAACAGCGTAATAGGATAGTCCGATAAAACTTGTGATAACAGCAAGTATACCCACGCCGCCCCACTTGGAATTCAGGGCCTTATAGCTTCCGAAGGCGTCCTTCCCTCCGGCGCGGCCGATACTGATCTCCGCAATGATCAGCGGAATACCCACCAGAAAAATGCAGATGAGGTATACCAGAACAAAGGCACCGCCTCCGCTCTCCCCCACAAGCATTGGGAACCGCCATAAGTTTCCCATTCCCACGGCAGAACCTGCTGCTGCCATAATAAATCCGAAGCTCCCCGACCATTTGGGTGCCCCTCCTGTTTCCTGTGTCTGTTTACTCATAATCTCCTCCTTTTCCGGCAATCAAAAGATAACAAAGCGTCAAAAAAAGCTCCCGTCCATAATTGTAATAACAATCAGGACGAGAGCATTAAGCTTCGCGGTACCACCTTGATTCATCCGCATCTCACGGTGCAGACCTTTGCAAGTACAGAAGATCCGAACCACTCCGTGAATCCCCTTATACTCCGGCGCTGTAATGGGCGCTCCCATCGTAGCCTATACTTCTGTAGTCGGTACGCGGCTCCAAGACCATCTTCCACTCAGCCTGCTGCACTTCCTCTCACCAACCGAAGCTCTCTTTGCCAGTCTGCAGAATGTACTCTTCTTTTCTCTGCCTTTTTCTTTTTATTTTAATAATAAGTATAAGGCTGTTCTTTTTCCTTGTCAAACTGTTTTTCCGCAAATTTGTTACTGTTCAGCCTTTGGGCTTCATAGCAGCAAAAACATGCACACAGACTGCAAAAAACGCAGCCTCTTTACACTGCTCCCAAAACGTGATATAGTCACCAGGAAGTAAACTATAATCCACAGAATCAAAAGAGGAACCAAACATGAAGAAATTTTTTATACTGCTGCTGAAGCCCTTTTCTTTTCTCCCGGCCCTCCTGGTGATGTATCTGATATTTTCTTTTTCCAGCCAGACGGGAGTCGAATCCGGCAATCTCAGCTATAAAATAAGCCATAAGATCATTGTAACCGCAGATAAAATACTGGACAAAAACATGAGTGAAGAACAGATTGCCCACTATACAGACAAGATCCACACCCCGGTCAGGAAGCTGGCGCACATGAGTGAATACTTCGTGCTGGCCGTCTGCGTGTCTTTCCCTCTGTATGTATACGGACTGCGCGGAATCTTGCTCATTCTCTTTGCAGGGCTGATCAGTGTGGGCTTTGCCTGCACAGATGAATTCCATCAGTCCTTTGTAGCGGGCCGCGGCCCCTCAAAAAGGGATGTGATGATAGACAGCATCGGCGCCTTTGCCGGAATCCTGCTGGTACAGTTTGTCTGCTGGAATACCCTTCGCAGAAGCAGAAGAAATAACCGGCGCAGACGCGCCAATAGCTAGAGCGCGCCTGAGAGTTCATCCCGACACTCTAGTGCAGATTCAGGGAGACATCCCCGCAGGGAAGCACTTCCTCCTCTCCCTCCTCATTTCTCACCAGAAGTCTGCCATCCGGCAGGATTTTCTTTGCCTCCACACTTCTTATCTGTGTCCCGTACGCTACCTGCACACGTCTTCCGGGCACTATATTTCTTGTGATATACTCCTTTGGAATCCCCTCTTTTCCCGCCTCCTCAAGCAGATAATTGATAATATCCGCGGTTAGCAGATTCCTGTCCACATATACTCCATCCTCAAGTATGGCTCCGGCAGCATCTGAAAGCTCCTTGGGAAAACCGCCCTCCGGTATCCTGAGGTTCAGGCCGATTCCCACCACCACAAGTTCGATATCTCCGGTCTCAAAGTCCGTGACAGCCTCTGTCAGGATCCCGCAGACCTTCCTCTCTCCAAGATACAGATCATTGACCCACTTAATCCCCAAAGATACCCCGCAGACCTCCTCCACGGCACGGCAGACAGCCACTGCCGCCGCTGCCGTCAGTGTCAGACTCTCCTGCGCAGTCCTCTTTGGGCGCAGGAGCACACTTAGATAAAGGCCGCTGCCCGCCGGTGAGTAGAAACTGCGCCCACGCCTGCCTTTTCCCTCTGTCTGGGCTTCTGCCGCCACAAAAGAACCGTGGGGAAGATTCTCCTCGATCCCTCTTTTTTTCAGATACTGGTTGGTGGAATTGATCTCCTTTTCCACCTCCATGAACACATCCCTGTTATCCAGATGCATTTTCACTGCCTCCACAGACAAAATATCATTGTCCGTCTCAAGGGCATAGCCTCTGTTATTCACAGCCGTGATCCGGTATCCCTCCTGACGGAGGCTCTTCATAGCTTTCCACACCGCTGTTCTGGAATATCCAAGCCTTAACGCCAGCTCCTCTCCGGACAGGTATTCCCCCCTGTGGCTCTCCAGCAGCTTTAGCAGCTCTGATTTTGTTGACATATTCCTGCCTCCCATCCACTGATCTTTCTATATTGTCTGCATTTACGAAAAGCCAGGCTCCCGCCCGGGAATCTGGCTTTTCTTTCGTATATCCGCTATCTCTCTTCACGGAAGTAATTCACACCGCAGGACTGGGGCTGCGAATTCTCTTTTGAGGAACGGATGGATGTGACGATCAGCACAAGTATCGTCATAAAGAACGGCACCATATCGAAAATGGAATCCGGTATCCTGATGACCGATTTGGGCACATAATACTTCAGTACACTGAACGCGCCGAATACTAAAGCCGCAAAGACAGCCTTGTTGGGATTCCAGGTGGCAAAGATGACCAGTGCCACGGCGATCCATCCCAGGCCGTTTACACAGTTGCTGATCCATACGCCGTTACAGATGATCATGGAACAGTATGCACCGCCCAGACCGCAGATTCCTCCGCCCAGCATCAGATTCAGATATTTCAGTCTTGTGACAGGAAGCCCCGCCGCGTCCGCAGCCGCCGGGTTCTCCCCCACCGCACGGATGTTAAGGCCCGCCTTTGTCCTGTGCAGGTAAATGCCGCACAGTATGGCCGCCACGATCCCAAGATAGACGAAAATGTTATAGTTAAAAAAGAGTTTTCCCAGTACCGGAATATCGGACAGCACAGGGATCTCCACTTTGCCGAGGCTTTTTAAAATGCCGGCTGGCAGCTTTAAAGAGGTTTCCCCTGACTTCTCCCTGAAAAAGTCACCGAAGAAGTTGCTAAGTCCTATCCCAAAAATGGTAAGTGTCAGACCCGTAACGTTCTGGTCCGCCATAAAAGTAACCGTGAGCACAGCATAAATAAGGGCACCCAGCATACCTGCTGCAAACGCTGCGATCAGAGCAAGCAGCAGATTGTCTGTCTTATATCCCATGATAAACCCTGCACAGGCGCCGATGGACATCATGCCTTCCACACCCAGATTCAGATGGCCTGACTTCTCATTGATGATCTCACCTAAGATCCCGAACAAAAGCGGAGTACCGGCAAGAACTGCCGCCACAAAAAAGTTAGTAAAAAAATCCATTACGCCTTTCCTCCCTTCCTGCGGGTTACAAAACGGTATCTGACAAAGAATTCACATCCCAGTACAAAAAACAGAATGATACCCTGAAGCACATCCGCGGAGTACGCGGACAGCCCATAGGAGGACTGCATGACCGTACTTCCCTTTTCCAATACACTGAACAGGAAAGATACCACCAGGATACCCACAGGGTTAAGCTGTGCCAGCCATGCCACGATAATAGCCGTGAATCCCACGCCGCCGGCCACGGATGTGGTCAGCGTCAGATCAGAACCGCTGGCCTGCACCATACCAGCGATACCGCAGATGGCACCTGAAAATGCCATGGTGCGCAGTACGATCTTCTTATAATTCATACCTGCATACTGGGCTGTGGCACGGCTCTCGCCTACTACGCTGATCTCATATCCCTGTTTTGTGTATTTCAAATAGATATACACGATCACTACCAGAACAAGTCCGATCAGCCATCCCACATGCACGCCGAACATCTTGTCAAGCTGCGCGTTCTCTCCAAAACGGGCAATCTTAGGAAATCCCGAGGAATTTGGGTCCTGCCACGGACCATCCCTCAAAAAGGAGATGAGATACAGCGCAATATAGTTCAGCATCAGTGTAAAAAGCGTCTCATTTGTACCGAATTTCGCTTTGAAGAAAGCGGGGATGATACCCCAAAGCGCACCACCCAGCATACCTGCCAGAAACATACAGATCATCAGAAGCCAATGGGGAAAATCCCAACAGAACAGGGCAAAAAATGTGGCAAACACAGCGCCCATGATGATCTGTCCCTCGGCTCCGATGTTCCAGAAACGCATCTTAAATGCAAGGGTAAGTCCCAGTGCCGGTATGAGCAGCGGCACCATCAGCTTAATAGTGGCCTGGAACGCCATGCTGCTTCTGAACGCGCCCGACACGATCGTAGCATACACGGAAAACGGATTATATCCGATACAGAGGATAAAGAGGCCGCCGGCCACAATGGCAAGCACTACAGAAGCCAGACGCAGCAGTCTCACCTGCTTTGCGGGGCGCTCTTTTCTCTTCTCAATACGAATCAGAGGTTCTTTTTTTCTTGTCTCATCCATCAGCCTTCACCCCTTCCCTTTTAGATCCGGTCATCATCAGTCCCAGTTCTTCCTTTGTTGTCACAGAAGCATCCACAATACCTGTCACCTCTCCATGGCAGAGCACCATGATCCTGTCAGAGATTTCCAGAAGCACATCCAGATCTTCACCGATAAACATAACGGCAACACCTTTTTTCTTCTGCTCATTGAGCAGATCGTAAATGGTGTAAGAAGAATTGATATCCAGCCCCCTGACCGGGTAAGCCGTGATCAGAACAGACGGCTCTGACTCAATCTCTCTTCCCAGCAGAACCTTCTGCACATTACCGCCTGAGAGCAGGCGTACAGGAGTCTCCACATTAGGCGTCATGATCTCCAGCCGTTCCACCAGCTCTTCAGCCAGTTTTTTAGCGGGCTTTCTGTCCACAAAAATACCTTTTGCCTTGTCATAGGATTTCAGCAGCATGTTGTCTACCATGCCCATAGAAGCCACAAGGCCCATGCCCAGCCTGTCCTCCGGCACAAAGCCCAGACTAATGCCCAGGTTATTGATCTGCTTCGGGGTCTTGCCGATTATATTCTCTTTATTGTGCAGAACAGCGCCGGTCTCCACAGGCACAAGTCCTGCAATAGCTTCGCACAGCTCCTTCTGCCCGCTGCCCGCGATACCTGCCACACCCAGGATCTCTCCTGCCTTTATCTCAAAAGACAGATCTTTCAGGGCAGTAGTTCCGTCTGCTTTTTTTACAGACAAGTCCACTACCTTCAGTCTGGTGTGTACATTCTCGCATTTTGGCCGGTCTATCTCCAGAGTGACCGGACGGCCGACCATCAGCTCAGTAAGCTGTTTTTCATTGGTCTCTGCTGTATTTACCGTATCAATACTCCTGCCTTTTCTCAGGATCGTCACCCGGTCACTGATCTCCATTACCTCGTTCAGCTTGTGGGTGATAATGATAATAGCGCTTCCCTGCTCTTTCATTCTGCGCAGAATGGCAAAAAGCTTCTGGGTCTCCTGGGGCGTAAGCACGGCTGTAGGCTCATCCAGGATCAATATGTCAGCATTTCTGTACAGCACCTTCAAAATTTCCACGGTCTGCTTTTCACTGACGGACATATTATAGATCTTTTTCTCAGGTTCTACCTCAAGACCAAACTTCTTGGTCAGCTCCAGTATCTTTTCCTTCAGCTCCTTTGGTTTGATCCTCTTTCCCTCTGCACCGATCACCACATTATCCATGGCTGAAAACACATCCACCAGTTTAAAATGCTGATGGATCATACCGATTCCCAGTCTTTTGGCATCCATGGGCGAATTGATCACCACTTCCCTGCCATTTACATGGATACTTCCCTCATCCGGGTGATAAATGCCTGAGATCATATTCATCAATGTGGTTTTTCCGGAACCGTTCTCACCCAGAAGCGCCAGGATTTCCCCTCTTCTGACATCCAGGTCAATATGGTCGTTCGCCACAACGCTGCCAAATGTCTTCGTGATACCTCTCAGCTCAATGGCATTTTCTACCTTGTCTAAAGCCAACTGTGTCACCTCTCGTTTCTTTCTGTTTTGGTAACGCATACACCATCCGTTACAATTTTAGACACAAACATACAGGGTAATTGTAACATAAGAAAAGAGGGAATACAAAACGATTTTTTACATTTTGTATTCCCTCTTTGTTTTTTTCTCTAAACAAAACTTAATGACCGCATATGCGCAGTTAGATGCAAAATTATGTTACTATTAATCCACGATCACGTTCTTGTAATACCAGTTGATTCCTCCGGTAATAGTTGCATCATCCAGTGTGCCGCCTTCTGTTCCAACAACTTTTCCGTCGTTTGTCTCCAGAACACCGTCAAATACGTTGAAGCCATCTTCCATGATCTTTCTTCTGGCTTCTTCCACTTTTTCTTTGGTTCCGGGTGCGCACAGTTCCTCGTTGACCGGAGTGATGTCCACCAGACCGTCATCCATACCGCCGAAGTAGATCTCAGGTGTCCATGTTCCGTCAATCACCTTCTGAACTGCCTGTGTATAATATACACCCCAGTTCCAGATAACAGAGGTAAGAGTTGCTGCCGGAGCGTCCTTGCTCATATCAGAGTTGTAACCAACGCCCCATACACCTGCAGATTCTGCTTCTGTCTGCGGGTTTGGTGTGTCACAGTGCTGTCCGATCACGTCACAGCCCTCTGCGATCAGAGCTTTTGCCGCATTTGTCTCCTCTGTGGGGGAGAACCAGCTGTTTGTAACTTTTACATGGATCTCCGCATCCGGGTTTACCTCTGCAACACCGATGGCAAACGCGTCAATACCGCCGGTAACCTCAGAGTTCTCAGAACCCATAGCAGCCACATAACCGATCTTGTTGCTCTCTGTCTTCATACCTGCAACAATACCGGATAAATATCTGGCCTGGTAAATCCTTCCGAAATAGTTGTTAAAGTTTGTATCATTTGACTTATATCCTGTGCCGTGAGAGAAGATCACATCCGGGAATTCCTCTGCAAGCTGCTCACAGGTGTCCATGTAGTTAAAGCTAGTTGCGAAAATGATCTGACATCCGTCCTCGATACATTCTCTGATAGCCTGCTCTGTTTTGGTGGGGTCTGTATCCGGGATATTGTTCTTGCGGATGATCTGGCTGTCTTCCAGTCCCAGTTCCTTCTGCATCTCAACGATTCCCTGGTCATGTGTATAAGTGTATCCGGAACCTTCTGCCGGGTCAGTGATATGGATAACACCAACCTTCAGGTCTTCCTTTGCCACCGGTGCAAACTTTCCGCTGCCCTCTGTCTTGCTTTCATCAGCAGGCTCTTCCTTCTTGTCCGCATCGTCTGCTTTTTCGGTATCATCCGTCTTCGTATCTTCCGTCTTGGTCTCTTCTTTCTTGTCTTCAGCTCCCTGCTGCTGTCCGCAGCCTGCCAGCATTGCACCGACCATTGTGAGAGATAACACGATACCTAAAATTTTCTTTTTCATGCTCGTCCTCCTTTTGATAATTCCTGTACTATTTTTCTATTTACAAGTACAAATCAACTATAACATTATATTTTTTGTTTTTCAACCTGCATATTAAAGATATTGTCTCATTTTTAGCAACAGTTGAGCCTGCCTGAACTGTTACTCATTTTTCTAGATATTGATAAATATTTTGATATACTGTCAACTTATCTTTTTCGTTCAATATTTCATGGCGCATTCCCGGATAGAGCTTTCCTGTCACATGGCGGTAGCCCACCTGCCTCATGTGCTGAAGCTCTTTCACAAACTTTCTTCCGTTGCCGATACAGGGGTCATCCGCGCCTCCCAGGAACAGTATGGGCAGTTCTGGATTCTGCAGCCTCCATCCTTCCTTACTGTACGTCTCCCTGAGCAGCATTAAAAGTCCTTCAAAGCCGTCTGCTGTAAAGGTAAAGCCGCAAAGAGGCGACTGCTCATACTCTTTCACCACTTCCTCATCGGAACATATCCAGGCAAACCGGCTCTTCTCCCCCGCAAATCGGCTGGCAAAGGAGCCAAAAGACATGGCCTCCAGCAGCTTGCTGGGATACAGGCCGCCTTTGTGCTTTTTCTGCGTTTTTGCAATGAGCAGTCCCACATTCACCGCCGGATTCTCGCAGGGCGGCCCGGTGAGGATCAGCTTTTCCAGTTCATTGTCAAAATATTTCAGATAGTTCCTGGCCACCAGCGAACCCATACTGTGTCCCAGAAGATACACCGGCAGATCCGGAAACATTTCCTTGGACCATAAGGTCACCTGATGAAGATCCTCCACCATGGCTTTATTACTGCCTCCGTAGAGATATCCCAGTTCATTCTGGCTGTGCACACTCTTTCCGTGACCCCGATGGTCGTGAATAACACAGATATATCCGCGTTTTGCCAGATATTCCATAAACGGCAGATACCGTTCCTTATTCTCACTCATACCGTGGGATATCTGTACTACACCCCTGCTTCCCTCCCCGGGCACTACCCACAAAACAGACAG